>NZ_JBEZUP010000015.1:0-197167 GCF_040636485.1 Streptomyces sp. NPDC038707 | reverse complement strand
TGGCGGCGGCCACGGCGGCGGTGGTGAGGACCTTCTTCGGGGAAGCGATGCGGCGGATGATGGAGACGGTCACGGAGTACCTCTTGCGTCGGGGACAGGGGGGTCGCTCGCATGGGTGGGCCACGGTGGGTGGTGGTCCGTTCATGTGTCGGCGCCGCGGCCCGCTGCGGGGCTCGTGGCGCCTGGCGACGTCATCCAGATAAGCAGCCCGGGAAGGTGCCCGCAATGACCCCTTTTACTAGTGGTGGCCGGATTCCTGAGGAGTGCTAAGTATGTGGCGTGGGTCTCATTCCGCAGGTCAGGCGGGGTGCGGAGTGGGGGCGAATCGGGCGGAACGCTCTACGGCGTCGGGTCGTAGGTGACGTGCGTCATGTGGGGTCCTTCACCGACTCGCTCACGCCACGCGCCCGGATCCGTGCGCCGGGTCACCGTCCGGGGCCCTCGAATGTGACCGCGGTCTCGAAGGCGGCCCGCCGGGTGGTGCGGCGCAGCGCCCGTCCGCGCGACGTTCAAGGAGACGACGGCGCACCGGCATGGACGTAGACATCGCCCTTGGCGATGTCATCGAACTCCTCGGCCGGTACGGCACGGAAACCGGCCAATCGCAGGATCCCGATCAACGCCCCCTGCATGAGGAGAATGACCTCACATAGAGACCGCCGGCGTGATCATCCTGGCTGTCGTCGACTTCCACCGTGGCACCGGGCCGTGCCGTCGCTCGGGGGCGCTCAACGTGTGCGGGAACCCCGGCGCGGTGCAGTTCGCCTCGGCTTCGGCTCGATTCCCGGGATCCCTGTACTTCAACGGGCCATCTCCTGATTCCCTCGCCGGCAGTGATTGCGTTGCATGTCCATACGTACAAGAGGAACGTCGAGCACGTCACCGGTTTCCTCGTCAAGGAGGACGACAGGCACTGCCGGCTCACCTCGCCTCGACGAAGCCGCCCGCGGAGTCGGCCACACAAGTCGTGGAGACAGCCGCGCACCACAAACGGCAGTACCGGCGGCCGAGGCGCCGACCGTTCTCTTCAGAATCAGAGCGGTCGCCCGCGGAGCCGCAGCTCGCCGACGCGTTGCACGAGCCGCGTACCTCCGAAGCGGAACCCCCGGGCCGGTTACGGCAGGCACCGGCCCCGCTGAGCCAGGAGGCGCAGGGTTCCCACTGCTGCTTCTACGGGGCCGGTGTAGCACTCACGTACCCCCTGGGACGTTTGGTACGCCGCATGTGCCTGGCCCTCCCGCAGAGAAGCCCTCTCGCATGAAGTGAAGTGGGGTCCGGTCGTCGCCGACCGGACCCCGTCCTTCGCTGTGAACCGCGCTTCTCGCGCCGTGTGCCGGTACCTACCAGCGGTACCAGCGTCCCTTGCGGCCCGTGCTGTCCGCGGACCGTACGACGAAGCCCAGGAGCCAGAGCACCAGCACGATCACCGCGATCCACCAGAGCGCCTTGAGCGCGAAACCCGCACCGAAGAGGATCAGGGCCAGCAGAAGAACCAGAAGCAGGGGAACCATCGTTATCAACCTCCTGGCCACCGGATGCCCTTACTTCACCTCTACAAGCACACAAAGTGCGAGTTAACTTCACGCGTTGACGGGGCATACGCATGCCGCGCACGGCCCCCCTTCCGGCAAGTTGCCGCACCACAGCGGCAACTTGCCGGTCACTCGTCAGGGATGACGATTCGGGTTTGCGTGCGGCGTGCGGGGTCATGCGCCAGCCAGAACGACCCACCGAAACAGAGGAGGGGTGACCATGACCGCCAGTCAGAAGGCGCGGGCCAAGGCCGAGCAGGCCGTCGGCAAGATCGCGCAGGCGGCCGGACGGGCCGCCGGGAACACGAAGCTGGTCGCCAAGGGCGAAGCCGCCGAGGCCGTGGGCAAGGCTCGCGAGCACAAGGAGTCGCTCAAGGAGGCCGGTCGCCGCTGACCGGTCCCACCCTGTGTCGGCAGACCGGACATCTGGTCTGCCGACACCGTGTTCTCGTCCCGTAGCGACGGTGGACGGGTCGTGGCGGCCCGGCCGGAGACCTTGGCGTCGGCACGGGGCCACCGGGCACGGCGCGTCGGTGTCGCGTGTCCGGTACGGATTCGGGGCATCCGGAGGACAGGAAGGAGGGCTGTCGGTTGATCACTTCCCGTAAGCCCACGCCCCGTAGAGATCTGCCCGGTACGGAGGCGGCCTCGGGCACCTTCGAGGTCGTCGTCGGTCTGGAGAAGGGCGCAGAGTGGCCGCCGGATGTCCTGCATGTTGCCCTTACCGCGTACGCCGACGAATCCGCTGCACTCCCCCGGATCCGAGGAGGCACGCGTGTCCTCCAGGTGACGACTCACCGGCACGCCGCCGGTCCGACAGGCAACCACATGATGACGCAGGGTCGTTGACGACTGGAGGACCAGATGGCCCGCATGGCCCGCATCGCCTTGCCCTCGCGCGCGGCCTCTCGCGGCCGCGCGCCCCGGACGAATCTCTTCGCCCGGTTCGGCCGCCGGGGCCGGACCGGGACGGGGGTACACCCGCCCGCGAGTGCCGGGAGGACCCCGCTGACGAAGGCAACCGGACACGACGGACTGTTCCCGAGGGTGTGGGCGCGGCGGTGGGCCGGCCCCGCATCGAGCGCAAGGTCGGGCAGGGCGGGGGCCGCCGAGGAGACGACGGTCCGCCGCTCCCGCCGCCGGCACGTGCTCCCGTTGCCGGTACGGATATTGGCGATGCTCTGTGCCTTCGTCTTCATGGTCGCCTTCGCCGTCGTACTGGCCAGGATCACCTTGGAGCCGTCCCCGGCCTCGGCTTCCCTCACGCACAGCAACCTGCACCCCGGCCGCTCTCTCCAGGCCTATCTGGACCAGCCCGATCTGCGGGACACCGTCAAGCAGATAGGCGGTAACCTCCTGCTGGGCGTGCCGTTCGGGGTGCTGCTGCCGGTGCTCACTCCGGGGGCCCGGGGATTCTGGCGGGTGATGCTCCTGACCGCTATGGTGATGCTGCTGGTCGAGATGGCCCAGGGCGCCCTGGTGACCGGACGGGTCTTCGACGTGGACGATGTCATCCTCAACACGTCCGGCGCGTTGGTCGGTTACCTGTTGGTGGGGCGCCGGCTCGGACGGGTGCACGATCGCCGCGAGGACGCCGCGTGACGCGAACGGCGGGGCGGAGCTGGCGGGCTCGGGCCGCAGGTGGCCGGTCCGGGCGGTGAAGAAGTGCCCGCGGTGGCGTCGGCGGTACGGGTTTCTGTGCGGGCGCGGTTGCGGCGGTGCTGCTCGTGTATCGGCGCGGACGCCCTGCTGTGGGCGTGCGGCTCCGTCGCCGGGGGGAGCGGGAGCCGGCGGCCGGATGCGGAGCCGACGGCGACGAGTCGGCTTCGGGCTGCTTGAGGGCCCGCTCCGGGCGGGGCGGACCCGTTCGCCCTTCGGATCGGCTTTGCTGTGCGGGAGTGGACGCCAGGCATCGGTAGTGTCTCGGACGGTGGCTCGTGGCGAGTGCGGTGCGGCCGGTTCGGTCAAGCCGACCGAACCGGCCGCACCGCGGCGGCGCCAAGCTCTGTGAGCGGCCCCTGACCGGCCGCCTGTCAGCGGACCATCACCTCCGGCACCCGCATGTCCCGTTCGTGCGGTTCCCTCGGGAACGGTGTGCGAGAGGGCTCAGCCACCGGGGACGGCCGTCGGCCACGGGCCTGGCGGGGTGGGGCGCAGGGCGAGGAGGGCGATGTCGTCGGTGCTGCCGGCGCCGAGGCTGAGGATCAGTTCGTCGCAGAAGATGTCGAGGGGTGCCTGGGCGAGGTCGGCGGTGTGCCGGCGCAGGCGGCTCAAGGCATCGCTGAGGGATTCTCCGGGGCGTTCGATCAGGCCGTCGGTGAACATGAGCAGGGTTGAGTGGGCCGGCAGCGGGTCGCGGGCAGTGGTTCTGGGGAGGGTGCTGTCGACGCCGATGAGAAGACCGGAGGCGGACTCGAGGTAGTGGGTGTCGCCGTTCGGACACGTCAGGAGCAGAGGGAGATGTCCGGCGGATGAGTGGCGCACTTCCCATGGGCCGTTGTGAGGGCCTTTCACGACGGCGTAGGCGCAGGTCGCGGTGGAGTGCGGGTACAGGGTGAGGGTCGCGAGATCGAGGCGGCGCAGTACTTCTGAGGGCCATTCCTGGCAGTCGACGGCGATGCCGCGGAGCATGTTGCGCAGTTGGCTCATCGTCACGGCGGCGTTCAGATCATGCCCGGCCACGTCTCCGATGACCAGGGCCGTGTCGCCGTCGGGCAGGGTGAAGGCGTCGAACCAGTCGCCGCCGACCTGGGCGGTGGTACTGGACGGGGCGTAGCGTGCGGTGATCTCCATGGACGGGATGTGCGGGAGGCGGGGCAGCAGGGAACGCTGAAGGCGCTCGGCCGCGGTACGGGTGTGCTGGTGCAGACGGGCGTTGTCGACGCTCAGCGAGATGCCTTTGACGAGGTCGGCGACGAGGAGCGCGTCCTGTTCGGTGAAGGGGTCGCCGTGGCCGGTACGTACGACGATCAGGGCGCCCAGCACCTCGCGCCGGGCCCGCAGTGGCGCCATGATCGTGCTGCTGGCGCCCAGTTGCTCGAACAGTCTCAACTGCCGGGCGTCCAGGGCGCTTTCTGCCTGGTCCGGTGAGGGAATGTCGGTGATCAGCAGGGGGCCGGCGCCGTTCAGTACCCGGGCCAGCGGTCCTCGCGCGTTCTCGGACACCGGGGGAAGCCTGCCGAGGTCCACGCCGGCGTTCAGTGCCCGGGGGTCGCGGTGGACGACGCAGACCCGTTCGGCGTCTCCGTGCTCGTCGAGCAGGTCGACCACGCACCAGGTGGCCATCTGCCGGGTGAGGACGTGGCACACCCGGCGCAGTCCCTCGCGCAAGTCGAGTGTGCTCGACAGCGCACTGATGGTGTCGGCCAGCAGGCTCAACCGCTCCCAGGACCGTGTCGCCTCGTCCCCGCCCGCCGGCGGCGCCGCTGCCGCGCCGGTGTGCAGCCGCACCGAGGGCCCGGGATCAGGGCGTGGCACCGGGCGGTCCTCCCCGGGAGCCGTCGCTCTGGGCATGAACTGGCCGACCCGCACCGTGCGGCCGTCCACCGCCTCCTGGCTCTGGACGTGCAGACGCACATGGACCAGGCTGCCGTCGCGGTGCAACGCCGGGAGCGGGATGGACCGGCCCATGATGCGGGACCGACCGGTCAGCCGCAGCGTGGTGAATCCAGCCCGATGACGCTCGCGCAGGTGTTCGGGAATCAGTACAGTCAACGGCCTGCCGATCAGCTCGTCGGTCTGCCAACCCAACAGGTCGGCCAGGGCGGCGTTGGCCGCGATGATCCGGCCGTCGTCGTCGGCCGCGACAGTCGGGACACTGCTGTCCTCCACGTCGCCGGCGTCCCACGGTGCCAGTTCGACGGAGGCCGCGTCCGACACGCCGGGCAGCAGCGTCCACGCGGTGGGCGGGCCTCCGGAGAGTTGAGTGACCAGCTGGTCGAGCACCCACTGGTAGTGGCTCCGCACGTGCGGCGCAGCCGGGAGGATGAGCAGGGACCCCAGCTGCGCCGCCGCGTCTCCTTGTTCGAGCACGTGCCGCAACGTGTCCACGGCTGGTGCGGCGTCCAACGGGAACGCGACGTCCAGGGTCACCGTGGCGCCGCCGGTGACCGTCTCCTCCAGCGCGGATGACACGCACGCGTTGATGACGTTGGCCACATCGCCGGCGACGAGCAGCTCGGGGACCGACACTCCAGCACGCTCCTCGACACGTGTGGTCAACATCAGTTCGCGCAGCAGCTCGTCACCGTGCTGCTGCGCCGCGCGGAACACGATGTAGGGCATGTCGACCAGTGTCACGACGGCGGTTCGGCCGCGCGTGGGCACGGACTCCCACCCGGACGTCGGCGGCGCCGGGGCCTTGGGCCACAGCTCGAACCAGACCGTCTTGCGGCCCTCCCAGATATGGGCTCCATGGCTGGAAGCCAGCTCCTCGACCACAGCAAGGCCCCGACCGACACCGGCATACGGTCTGGGGTCCCGCGGCACGAGCGGGCGGTCCGGCCGGTCGTCGCCGACTCGTACGCGCACTTGTCCCTCGTGCGACCCGACCCGCACCTCCACCTCGGTGCGCGCGTGCAGCACCGCGTTGGTCACCAGTTCGCTGGTCAGCAGCTCGGCGGTGTCCACCACCTCCGGCGCGACACCCTGCAACGCCGACCGCACGAACCGCCGGGCCAGCGGCGCACTGCGCGTCTCCGGAGGGAAACGCCGAATGAGAACTCCGGATGGACTAGAGCTATCCATAGCGCTATCAATCCCTCTGAGAAGCGAAAAACTAACCCGTCCGTGCAGTGTGATCCACCAGTGCGGGACATATCTCGCTCCTGGGATCACGGGTGAGGAGGTGAGTGACGTCAGGTCGTGGGCGCGTGGCTGGACACGGTGTCCTTGCGGGGTCGTGCACCATCTCATCAGGTCGGAGCCGCGCGAGTCTGCTCTGGCCCGCAGAGCTGATCAGGCACACGTGTCTCGGGGACCACGTCGGCGTCCCGCGACACATACTTCCGCAACGCGGAGGAACCGGGGACAGACGGCGGGGACGGTGGTCACCAGGTGACCGGGAGTGCCTCCACACCGTAGACGGTTGAACCTTGGCGGAAGCGGAGGGCCGTTTCCGGGACGGCGAGTCTGAGGGTGGGAAAGCGGCGGAGCAGGGCCGGCAGGGCGATCTTCAGTTCCAGTCGGGCCAGTTGCTGGCCGAGGCACTGGTGGACGCCGAAGCCGAAGGACAGCTGGGCGACCGGGCGGCGGCGGAGGTCGAGGTCGTCGGGGTGCTCGGGGACGAAGCCGGGGTCACGGTTCGCGGTCAGCGGAGAGAGCAATACGTGCTCGCCGGCGTCGATCCTGTTGCCGTTGAGGTCGATGTCGGCCACGGCCGTGCGCAGGAGCGGTGCCGGGATGGCGAGATGGCGCAGGAGTTCCTCCACGGCCGTCCCCGCCACTGTGGGGTCGTCACGGAGGGATGCGAGTTGCTCCGGATCGCGGAGCAGGGCCAGCACGCTCAGGGCAAGCATGGTCGCCGTGGTCTCGTGTCCCCCGACGAGGAGGGTGGTTCCGAATCCGATGAGTTCGTCGTCGGTGAGCTCGGCGCCGTACTCCCGTACCACCGTGCCCAGCACTCCCCTCCCGGGGGTGGCGCGGTTGCGGGTGACGATCTCCGCCATGGCCGCGTTCAGTTCGGCCGAGGCGGCCACCAGGCGGTCGGCGTCGGCCGTCCCGTCCATGATCACTTGGGAGCAGCGCTGGAACATGGACCGTGTCTCGTACGGGACGTCGAGCAGTTCGCAGATCGCCAGTGATGGGATGGGCAGGGCAAACGCCTCGACCAGGTCGGCGACGGGGCCGTGGTCCACCATGGCGTCGAGATGGTCGGAGACCATCGACTCGATCGCGGGCCGCAGTCGCTCGACCCGGCGGACGGTGAAGCTGCCGGTGAGCATGCGGCGGAGGCGGGTGTGATCCGGACCGCTGTACGCGGGCAGGAAGCCCGGGTGGTTGAACAGGGTACGCGGCAGCGTCGGGTCGATGCCGTTGCCCGTCACCAGGCGTTCGTCCGCGAAGGCGGCCCGGACGTCGTCGTACCTGGTGAGGACTACGGCTTCGATCTCGCCGTGCACCGGGTGGACGACGCGCAGCCGCTGCGGGCCGCCTTCGTCGCGCATGCGCAGGAGGTCCGGGGACGGGGCGAACGGGCAGGTCCCGTCCCGTTCGGAGGCTACGAAGGACGCTGGACGCCGATCGGGCATGCTGCATGCTCCTCAACTGTGTCGGTCCCGGGAACGCCGTGGTGTCGTGGTGGCCCGCGTCGGCCTATACGCGGTACCGGGTGGAGGTGTGGTGCCAGTCGTAGGCGCCGCGGACGGTGGTCTGCAGTGCCTCGGTGCAGTAGCGCCGCAGCAGGTCGCGTTCGGCCGGGTCGAGGCGGCTCGTGGCCGTGGCACCGAGAAGGGCGCGGTGGGCGCCGGTGAACAGTTGGAGGGCTTCGTCCTGGCGGCGAAGGACCTCCTGGATCGCTTCCGGCCGGGAGATCCCGTACTCCCGTTCCAGGCAGAGCACGAGGTTGTTCCGCTCCCCCAGAGCCGCGTCCTTGTCCAGGGAGACGATGTCGTTGTCGCAGATGATGAACGTCTTCGTCATCTCGCGCATGACCGACAGGTGCGGCAGCATGTACAGGCGGTCCGGGAGGACACACGAGGACAGGCGTTCGGCGAGATCGATGACCGGTGCCACGCCGATGGTGTGGCACCGGACGCGCAGATATGTGCCGAGAGACATGGGGGTTCCGGTCTGTCGGCTGATCGCCTCGTGGACATGGTGGTCGAGGTAGGAGGACCAGTGGGCCGCGGACCGCTGGATCCAGTCCGCGGGCATGTCCCGGCAGCTGCGTCGTCGCATGTCCGCGAAGGCACCGGCCAGGGGGAGCGGGGAGGCCTCACCGCCGATGCCCTCCTTGACGAGTCCGACGAGGTGGCGGACCCGGTCGGGCGACCGTCCCCACTGCTCGTCGAGTGCGTCGTCGAACAGGAAGTACCAGCTCTGCTGGTCGACCCCGAGGTCCAGTTCGTCTCCGGTCGCGTTCGGATAGAACATGGCCGCTATCAGCGGGAACTGGCCCTTGAGGTGATGGGTCTCCTCCTCTTCCGAAGACAGGAAGCCGAAGGACTTCGGCCAGGTGAGGTGGCGCTCGTGGGCGGCCCGGAAGTCCGCACTGATCCGGCGGGGGAAAGGGACGGGAGCCGGGGCCGGGGGCCCGGAACCGTCCTCGGACACGGACACGGACACGGGCCCGGGCACGGTCACCTCTGCCGTCGATGTCATGGTGGGGTGCACCTCCAGAATGGGGGCCGGTTCAGCGGGCCGGCCAGGGTGAGACGCGCATGGGCAGCGCGTTGGGCCGGATCAGCGCTTGGACAACCGGCCGGACCCGGCGCCCCGCGACCGGCCGCGGTCGCCACCGCGAGACGATCGAGCGGAGGACGACCAGCATCTCGGTCATCGCGAAGTGGTCGCCGATGCACTTCCGGTTGCCCAGCGCGAACGGGACGTAGGCGCCCGGTGGAAGATCCTTCTCGGTACGGCTGAGCCACCGGTCCGGATCGAAGCACAGAGGGTCCGGGAAGTACGCCGGGTCCCGGTGCATCGTCACCGCGCTGTAGATCAGCTCGGCCCCCTGCGGGAGCTCGACGCCGCGGACCCGCACGGGCTCCGACGCGCGCCGCATGAGCAGCCAGTTGGGCTGGTGCAGGCGCAGCACCTCCCGGAGGAACCGGTCGGTGAAGGGAAGCGTCGCGGCGTCGGGCAGGACATCCGCGGGCAGCGCGTCGCACTCGGCTTTGATCCGCTCGGTGATCTCCGGGCGCCTGCCGAGTTCGTGGAGCGCCCAGGACAGAGTGGTCGACGTGGTCTCGGCACCGGCCATGAGAAGGGACAGCAGCTCGTCGCGGGCCTCCGCGTCGGTCATTCCCCGCGGATTGCCGGGGGTGCCGGCGAACATGATCGACAGCAGGCCGCCGCGGTCGGCGGGGTCCTGGCGGGCCTGCCGGACGGCGGTGTCGGCGAGTTCGCGCAGCGCCGCGGCCGCGGACAGGTACTTGCGGTGTCCCAGCAAAGGTGAGGACGCGATCTGCGTGGGCAGGACAGTGCCCACGAAGACGCCGCGCATCACCGTGGTCAGGTGCTCCGCGACCCGCTCCCCCAACTCGGCCACGCCCTTGGCGCCGTCCGGGCGTCCGGTGCTGAACAGGGTCGCGACGAGCATGCCCGTCATCATCCGGCGCATCACCAGATCCATGGCGATCACCTCGCCCGGTTTCCAGGCCGACACCTGCCCTTCGGCGACGCCGGTCATCGTCCCGACGCACGCGGCGATGCTGTCACGGTGGAAAGCGGGCTGGAGGGCCCGCCGTTGTCGCCGGTGGACATCACGCTCGGACGTGATGATGCCGTTCCCGATGAAGGGCCGCGCGACGTCGAACAGCAGCCCTTTGCCGAACTTCCTGCCCTGCGTGACGAGGACGTCGTGGACGGCCTCCGGGGAGTTCAGGACGAACACCGGCCGACTCCCGAGGAATATCCTGACGATGTCGCCCTGTGCCCTGACCGATTGCAGGAAGTCCACCCGTCTGACGGCCAATTGCGGCAGGTGGCCGAGCAGGGGAAAGCGGCCCGGCGCAACGGGCGCCGCCGCGGGAGCGGTGGTGGTGCGCATGAGCATGGACCCCTCCGAAGTGAACTGGAAACGCAGGTGAGTCACCGGCATTCGGTTCCGGTGGGTTGCGCGGCGACGATGTCGGCCCAACTGTGCTGCGCGGCCGCGCGTCGGCGCATCAGTCATGTGACTGCGGGAGCGAGCCGGCCGATCACACCGAAGTGAGTCGAGCCGTAGGTCATGGCCCGGTGATTCAGGTCGCCGGCCGGTGTGTCCGTGGCCGTGCCGACCGCGTTCGACGCCGATTGAGACAGCGCCCCGGCCCTCTCGGCCTTGTGACGGCTGCTTGTTCCCGGCCGGCCGCAGAGGTAGTCACCGGTCCGCGGCGGGCGGCAGCGCGGAGGTGGGCGATGCCCGGGTCCATCGCGGCCTCCAGGTGGGTGGGCAACCGTGGCCAAGAGGATCAGCACGCCGCCCCGGACGCCGGTCGACAGGACCACGGCCTCTCGGTCCGTTCAGGCGGGATCTCCGCGTACAGCTCAGGCTCGGCGAGGTCGTCAGCGAGTTGAACTGCGGCCGGCAGACGTGCATGGACGCCGCGGCGGAGAACGGCGGCCTGATGCCTCGCCCCGGGAATGACCAGCCGGGGTGGCACCCTCTCCGGGTTCCCTGGGCGGAGAGCGCCGGTGGCGGAGCACAGGTGATGACCAGCGTCCCGGCCCGCGTGCGGGCCGGGACGCTGGGCGGGCCACAGCGGTGGTGGAGATGAGGGCAAGCTGCTGTGTTGTTGCTCCTCGAACAGGTGCGGACGGCACCGGCCGGCACGGACACCGGCGTGGTCCTGGCTTCCGGCACCGCGGTGCGTCCGGGCCGACGAAGGACTTGTCTGACGCGTCGACGCATCAGCAGGGAGGATCGCCGACTGTCACTCGGTGTGCAGGACGCGGGCGATGGTCTGCCGGCCCGCCGCACGCGCCGGCAGCACCGCACCCAGTGCGGCGATCGCCACCCCGGCCAGCACCAGCAGTGTCATCATCCCTGGGTGCCACACGTCCAGCATCCGGTCCGGGAAGGTGAGTTGGGCCGCGTGCTCGGTGATCGGAACAACCACATGGTACGCGGCGACGCCGAGCGGCAGTCCGAGGATCCCGCCGACCAGCCCGAGTCCGGCCATGGACACCACCATCATCACCGTGACCTGGCGTGGCGTCATGCCGATCGACTTGAGCATTCCGAGGTCGCGCCGGCGTTCCCGTGCGTTGAGTACGACGGTGTTGAACACGCCCATCGCCGCGACCAGGGTCAGCATCAGGGTCAGTGCGGAGGCGGAGCCGACGACGGCCACGGCGTCCGCGTTCAGCATGGTGTTCCTTGTCGGGTAGAGCCCCGGGTCGGCGGCTTGTACGGCTTTCGCGTAGGCGTTGAAGTCGGTGCCGTGGGTGAGGTGTACCCAGTACTGGTTGGCCTGCGCGTCCGGTGCCAGAGCGGTCACCGTCGACCAGTCCGCGCGCACCCGGTCCGCCGGGCCGGCCAGGATCTCCCCGACCAGGGTCACGCGCTCCTGGCGGCCGTCCGCCGTGGTGAGCGTGAAGGATTCACCGAGCCGTAGCCCCTGTTTGGCGAGGAATCTGCCGGAGGCCACCACTTCACCGGGTCCGCTCGTCCAGCGGCCCCGCGCCAGGCTGTCCGGGGCAGTGGCCGGCCCCCCGCGCACACCCTCGATCGCCACTCCTTCGCTCCGGCCGAGGATCCGTACGTTGATGAAGCCCACTGCGGCCACGTCTGAGACCTGCGGCAGAGAGCGCAGGAGATTCTGCGTCACGGCGTCGTCGTGCCGCGGAGCGGTCTGACCGAATCTGGCCTGCCCTCGCCAGACGGTCGACTGTGCATCGCCGTAGTCCTGTTCCGCGCGGCCGTAGGAGACCATGGTGGCCGACAGGCCGGTGGCAAAGGTCACCGTGGCCACGCCGAGCAGGACCGAGGCGACGGTGAGCAGCGCCCGTCCGGGCCGGGCGAGGGGCAGGCCCAGGCCCAGCGTCACCGGGCGCGGCAGGCGCACCCCGCTCAACCACCGGTGCACCGCCGGTCCCCGTCCGGCGTGCGGTGCGCCGCCCGCGCTCATCGCGCGTGCCGCGGACAGCCGGTGTGCGCGCAGGGCCGGGACCAGCGCGGCCAGCAGCACCGTCAGGGGCATGCCGAGTGCGGCGGTCGCGTACGCCCAGGGGCCGATCGTCGGGTGCACGGTCGCGGTGCCGAGCTGTGCGCCCTGGAAGACCTGGTGCAGCAGCGACGGCGCGACCACTCCCCCCAGGGCCGTGCCGGCCAGCGCGCCCGCCGTGGCGGGGGCGCAGACCATCACCAGGTAGACCGCGACGACCTGTCGGGGCGTGAAGCCCAGGGACTTGAGCACGCCGATGTGCCGGAAGCCGGAGACGACGGCGCCGCTGACCACGTTGCCCACGATCAGGACGGCCACCAGCAGGCCGAGGATACCGAAGGCCAGGAGGAACGGTATGTAGGCGTTGGGGTTGGCCGCGACCTGCGCCTTCAAGGTCAGGTACGACTGGTGGGCGACCAGCGCTCCGGAGGGCAGACCGGCGTTCACCGTCGAAGTTCCCTCGGTGATCTGACGGGTTGTCGCGGCTCGGTCGAACCGGTAGAGCATCTGGTACGTCGTGGGGTGCAGGGCCCTGATCTGCTGCGGGGAGACCCATGCCTGCGCAGTGCCGCTCACACTGGCGGCAAGGCCCACCACGGTCAGGGGCCGCTGTCCGGGCAGTCGGATCCGCTTGCCCAGCGGCGAGTGCGGCCCGTTCCCCAGCCCGGGCGCGTCCGGCAGCGCCAGCACGATCTGGCCCGGACCGGTGGACCAGTGCCCGGCGAACAGGTCCAGTCGGTCGACGTCGCCGTCGGGGTCCGCCCGCCCGACGACTGTCAGGGGGCCGGGCGCCATTCCGGGCATCTGGGACGCCGCGCTTTCCGGCATGTCGATCACGGCTTGCGGAAACGGCCCGGCGGAAGCCCGTACACCCGGACGTTCCGCGGTCCGTTCCAGCTCCGCGCCGGAGACCTTCGCCGCGTCGAAGGTGGCGACGACGTGTGCGCCGTGCGCCTGGCCGAAGATCCGGTCGAAGGGGCCGGACGCGACGTCGAGCAGGCCGAGGGCGACCACCAGGGCCGTGCTGGACACGAGGACCACCACGGCGATCACGGAAGTCTGCAGCCGGCGCCGGCGCACGGCCGCGCGGGAGGCCCGCCACACCGCGTTCATGCCGACCGCTCCAGGGTCCGCTCGCCGGTGATCCGGCCGTCCGCCATCATCACCAGGCGGCCGGCACAGCGGGCGGCCAGTGTCTGGTCGTGCGTCACCAGCAACAGCGTCTGTCCGAGTTCGTTGAGGTCGATGAGCAGGTCCATCACCTGCTCACCCGCGTGGCTGTCCAGCGCGCCGGTGGGTTCGTCCGCGAGCAGCAGCGCCGGGCGGTTCATCAGCGCGCGGGCCACCGCCGCTCGCTGGCGCTCGCCGCCGCTCAGCGCGGCGGGGTAGACGTTCCTGCGGTCGGCGATGCCGAGTTCGTCCAGCAGCTCCAGTGCCCGGCGCCGGGCCTGCCGGGTGGGCGTTCCGGTGAGCTGGGCGGCCAGGGCGACGTTGTCGATCGTGGGCAGGTCGTCGATGAGATTGAAGAACTGGAAGATCATGCCGATCCGGCGGCGCCGGAAGAGCGCCAGCCCTGTCTCGTTCTTCGCACCCAGGTCCTCGCCGTGCACGTGCACCTGCCCGGCGCTCGGCCGGTCCAGGCCGGCGATCATGTTGAGCAGGGTGGACTTGCCGCAGCCTGACGGTCCCATCACCGCGACCGCCTCCCCGGCGCCGATCTCCAGCGACACCCCGTTCAGGGCGACAGTGTCGCCGTACTCCTTGCGCAGGGCGCTCACCCGGACGACGCCCTGCTCGTGCACGGCGGCCTGACCGGCTTCCGCGGTCGTGCCGCAGTTGTCTTTGGTGGTCATGACAGGGACGGTAGGCGGCGTGGGCTTGCCGGGCGTCAGCCCCCGGAGGTATCCCGCGGCCGCGGTCATCCTGGCGATGTACGGGGTGGCCCCGGAGAGGGATGCTCACTCCTCGGCAGGCTGGCACGATGAACGACGTGTGGAGATCGGAGACGGGCCTGCTGCTCACCGCGCTCACGACCGTGAGCCTGGCGGTGACCGGGGGCGCCACCCTGCTGCTGGCGCGCGCTCACCGCCGCTACCGCAGGGTGCTGGAGGACCGGAGCTGGCTGCTGGAGCGCGAGCGGGAGGCTGCCGCCCGTACGGCGGTGGCGGCCGAACGTGCCCGTATCGCACGGGAGTTGCACGACATCGTCAGCCACAAGGTCAGTCTGATGGTCGTGCAGGCGACCGCGGCCCGCGAGGTGCTCGCCGCCCTGCCGGACGCGGCGGACACCGCGCTGCGGGCCGTAGAGGGTGCCGGACGCGAGGCGATGACCGAACTGCGGCACCTTCTGGGCCTGTTGGCACCGTCGGCGGACGGTGACGACGACCGGACCGGGCGGGACGGCGAGGGCACCCCCTCCGCACTCGCACCCCAGCCGAGCCTGAGTCAACTGGGCACCCTGGTCGACCGGATCGCCTTCGCCGGGCTCCCCGTCGAGGTGCGCATCTCCGGCGAACCGCGCCCGCTGCCGCCCGGCATCGACGTCACCGCCTACCGGGTCGTGCAGGAGGCACTGACCAACGCGCTCAAGCACGGCGACGGTGGCACGGCAACCGTGATGGTGCGCTATGCGGACCACAGTCTGCGGGTGGAGGTGCTCAACAGCGGACCGAGCGTCCTGTCCGCCGGTCCCCCGGGCACGGCAGCACGATCCGGTGGCCGTCAACGCCGGAACGACGGAGCGGGGCACGGCCTGATCGGTCTGCGTGAGCGCGTCGCTGTCTACGGGGGCCACTTCGACGCCCGACGCCGTGTCGGAGGCGGGTACCGGGTCCGCGCACGCATCCCCCTGGAGCGCCTGTGACCCGGCCCGCCGCCGACCGCCGCATCCCCGACCCCCACGCCCCGGACCGGACGTGGGACACCCAGGAGCCAGGACCGGACCCGGACAGGAAAACCGTTGCCCCGCGCGTGCTCATCGCCGACGACGAGGAACTCATCCGAACCGGCTTCCGCCTCATCCTCACCTCGCGCGGCATCGAGGTCGTCGGTGAGGCCGCGGACGGCGTACAAGCCGTCGCGGAAGCCGAACGGCTGCGCCCGGACGTCCTCCTGATGGACATCCGCATGCCCCGTATGGACGGCCTGGAAGCCGCCAAGCGCGTCCTGCGGCTGCTCCCACGCTGCCGGGTCCTCATGCTCACCACGTTCGACCTCGACCGCTACGTCTACGCGGCGCTCGCCGCCGGGGCGAGCGGCTTCCTGCTCAAGGACGTCACCGCCGCCCATCTCGCCGCAGCCGTGCGACTCGTGAACACGGGCGACGCGCTGCTCGCCCCCTCGATCACCCGCCGTCTGGTCGAACGCTGCGCGACCACCCACGAGGCCGGCCGAGCCGAGACGGGTCGCCGGCCCGCCACTGCGGCGTCCGTGGACCGCACACCCTCGCTCCACCGCGACCTCGCTCTGCTGACACCCCGCGAACGCGAGGTGCTGGTCCTCATGGGCCGGGGCCTGTCGAACACCGAACTCGCCGACACCCTCACCCTCAGCGAGGCCACCGTGAAGACCCACGTCGCCCGGATCTTCGCCAAGCTCGCCCTCCGCGACCGCGCCCAAGCCGTCATCTTCGCCTACGAGACGGGCCTGGTCGCCCCCGGCGGCGCCACCGCCGAATGACACCCCTCCCCCGGTCGCGGGCATCCGCGCCCGCCGAGACAGCCCGTGTCCGGTCAGGGGACCTCCGGCAACGCGCGCAGCGCCGCCTTGTCCGGCTTGCCGCTCGGTGCCACGGGCACCTCCGTGATGCTGACGACACGGGCCGGGGCGGCGGCCTCCCCCAGTTCCCGGGCCACCAGTTCGCGCATGGCGTCCGCGCCGGGTACGGCGCCGGGACGCGGGACCACGAAGGCGTGGATCGCCTCGCCGGTGCGGTCGTCCGGGACTCCGACGACGTATGCCTGGTCGATGTCCGGATGGGAGGCCAGGACCCGCTCTATGGGGCCCGCGTAGTGGACGACGGCGTTGACGATGACGATGTCGCGCGTGCGTCCGGACAGACGCAGATACCCCCGCGCGTCGAGCCGGCCGAGGTCCCGGGTGCGGACCCAGCCGTCCCGCAGGACTTCCGCGGTCTCCCGGGGGTCCTCCCAGTAGCCGCGGAAGGCGTCCGCCAGCCGGACCCACACCTCTCCCGTCCGGCCCTCGGGGAGCTCTCGTCCACCAGGATCCCGCACGGTCATCTCGACGGTGTCGAGTGGGCGCCCGACGCTGTCGGCGAGGCCGGGGTCGGCTGCCAGTTCCTCGGGTTCGAGGATGGTCAGCATGCCCGTCTCCGTCTGGCCGTAGGCGTGGTGGACCACCGGTCCGAGCAGCTCGGCCGCCTCGGTCAGCCGGTGCGGGGCGAGCGGGGAGCCGGCGACGACGAGGGCGCGCAGGCTGCTGGTGTCGACGACCCTGTCGCGGGCGGCGTCGAGGATGCCGTACAGGCGCGGCACCGTCGTCATGCAGGCGCTGATGCGGTGCTCGGCGAAGACCTCGGGGAACCGCAGGGGTTGGTCCGGGATGACGGCGGTGCCTCCGCCCAGCAGCGACAGACACACGTGTTCGAACATGACGGCGCTGCTGAGCGTGCCGAAGAGCAGGAAGCGCGCGTACCGTGCCGCGAGGCGCCGGGTGCGGTCGGTCCAGCGGCCGGGTTGCAGGGCCCAGCCCTCCGACAGGGCACCGTAGGTCACCATCGTGCCCTTGGGCCGGCCGGTGCTGCCGCTGGTGAGGTGGATGACGCCGGTGCCGTCGCGGTCGCCCCGGGCGGTGAGGTCCCCGGGGCCGGGCGTGACGGATGCCGGAAGCCGTGACAAGCCGCCGGTGTCCAGCAGCGGGATCTCGCCCGCTGCGGCGGCCGGTACCGGCCGGCCCGCTGCGTCGTCCGTCACCACGGCGCTGATTCCGCGGGCGAGGATGTCGCGCAGGTGCTCGCGGGTCAGCCCGGGACGCAGCGCCACCACCTGGCAGCCCACGACATGGGCGGCGACGCGGACGGCGAACGCCTCGGGTGTGACACCGGTGTCGAGGACCACGCGGGATCCGGCGGTCAGGCCCGCACCGCGCAGACCTCTCACGAACCCGGCGATCAGCGCGAGCACCTGCCCCCTGGTGACCGCGCGCCCCCGGTACTCGAAAGCGGGCAGGCCAGGAGCGTCGCGGAAGGCGTCGACGAGCGCTTGCGGAAAGACTTCACCGGGCTTTTCGTCCACTTCGTCTCCACTCTGGGCCGGTAACCGACGTAAAGGCGGTGTGAATGACCGGAAAACGCCCATGCCCGGCACATTCGGCACTCCGGCCCACCCGTCACGCCTTCACGTTAACGGAAGGAGGAAATGTGCCACCCCCAGTGCCGTGTGACCTAGATCACACGGCACTGGGGGTGGCTCCGTGCTTTAACCGTCAAGTACCGTCTTTCCCGCCCCCACGGAAGGCAGGAGAAGGTCATGTCTGATTCAGGACAGGTTGACTATCTCGTCATCGGCGGCGGTCCTGCGGGCCTCCAGGCCGGATACTTCCTCCAGAAAAGCGGCAGAGATTATCTCATCGTGGAAGAGAGCGACGCTCCCGGCGCTTTCTTCACCCGCTTCCCCAGACATCGGACGCTTATTTCCTCCAATAAGGTGCACACCGGCTGGAGCGACCCCGAGATGCGTCTGCGCGTCGACTGGAACTCCCTGCTCTCGGACGAAGGGCCGTTGTTCACCACTTACTCCCCGCGCTATTTCCCGCCGGCCGACGACATGGTCCGCTACCTGGCGGACTTCGCCCGGACCCACGAGTTACGCATCCGCCTCAACACCCGTGTCACCCGCATCTCGCGGCGCGACGACGGCTTGTTCGTGGCCACCGACGAGAATGGCAACGTTGTCCGGGCCCGGCGCGTCATCGTCGCCACCGGTGTCTCGCGGCCGTACGTGCCGCCCATCGAGGGCGCCGCGGAGGCCGAGCACTACGGCCAGGTGTCCGTCGACCCCGCCGAATTCACCGACAAGCGGGTACTGATCATCGGGCGGGGAAATTCCGCCTTCGAGACCGCCGACAACCTCATCGAGACCGCGGCCGTCATCCACGTAGCCGGACCCGGCTCGCTCAAGCTCGCCTGGCGGACGCATTTCGTCGGACACCTCAGGGCCGTGAACAACAACTTCCTGGACACCTACCAGCTCAAGTCCCAGAACGCCGTCCTGGACGGCGACATTCTCCGTATAGCACGGAAGCCCGATGGCACCTATGTCGTGAGTGTTAAATTTTCGCGCGTCGCGGAAGTGGTGAAGGACATCCCGTACGACCGGGTCATTCTGGCCACCGGATTCCGCTTCGACGCCTCGGTCTTCGACGACGACTGCCGTCCCGAGCTCGTCATCAAGGACCGCTTCCCGCGACTCACCGATGCCTGGGAATCCGTGAACGTGCCCGATCTGTATTTCGCCGGCACCATCACCCAGTCCCTGGACTTCAAGAAGTCGACCAGCGGATTCATCCACGGGTTCCGGTACGGCGTGAAGGCGCTGCACCGCATCCTCGAACGCCGCTACCACGACGAGGACTGGCCGCACACCGTCCTGCCCGCCGCCGCGGGCCCCGTGACCGACGCGGTCATCGAGCGGGTCAACCGGACCTCGGCCCTGTGGCAGTTGTTCGGCTTCCTCGGTGACGCGGTACTGGTCGGCACCGACGGAACGGTGCGCCACTGCGAGGAGGTCCCGGTGGCACACCTGCACCATGCCGCCGCCCGGGGCCAGTTCGGCGATCTGGCCTCCTACTTCACCGTCACGCTGGAGTACGGCGCCGACCACGACCAGGTCGATCCCTTCGACATCACCGTCAGCAGGACGCCCCAGCAGGACACCAGCGGCCTCGACGCGCGCTATCTGCACCCCGTGGTACGGCAGTTCCTGCCCGACGGCACCGGCAAGCCGGTCGCCGAGCACCACATCACGGAGAACCTGGAGAACGAGTGGGACCGCCCCGACGTCCATGTCGGTCCGCTGCGTTCCTTCTTCGCGTCCCGGCTGTCCGCAGGGGACGGCCTCCCGGCCGGCGCGGACATCGCCGCGCCCCGGGCATGACCGGCCCGCACGCCGCCCCGGCACGCGATCCGGCCGGGTCGGCACGCGAGAAGCTCAGCCCCGAGCACTACGACTACTTCGCCGGCGGCGCGGGCGAGGAGACGGCGCTGAGGGAGAACGAGGACGCATTCGGCCGGCTGGCCCTGCTCCCCCGGGTACTGCGCGGCGGTGGCGACCGCGACACCCGGGTGAGCGTACTGGGCCGGGACTGGGCGGCGCCGCTCTTCGTCTCGCCCACCGCCTTCCACCGCCTCGCCCACGTCGACGGCGAACCGGCCACCGCACGCGCCGCCGCCGCGGCCGGTGTCCCGCTGGTCACCGGCATGGCGGCCACCACCGCCGTCGCGGACGTCGTCGCCGCGGCCCGCGAGGCGGACCCGGAGGCCGTGGTCTGGTTCCAGCTGTATCTGCAACCGGAGCTGGAGGTCACCGCCGAGCTGGTACTCCGGGCCGAACGGGCGGGCTGCTCCGCCCTGGTCGTCACCGTCGACTCCCCCGTCTTCGGTACACGCACCCGGGACCTGCGCAACGGCTTCCACGACCTGCCGCCCGGTCTGGCGGCAGAGAACATGCGGAACCTGCCCGGTGCGGCACCCGGCACCACCCGCGACATCGCCATGTGGCCGGCCGGGTGGGACGACCTGGCCCGGCTGCGAGAGCTCACCGACCTGCCCCTCGTCCTCAAGGGCGTGCTGCACCCCGAGGACGCGCGTATCGCCGTCGATCGGGGCGTGGACGCGTTGGTCGTGTCCAATCACGGGGGACGGCAGCTCGATGCCGCTCCGGCATCGGTCGAGGCGCTCGCGGCCGTGGCCGAGGCCGTCGCCGGACGGGTGCCCGTCCTGATGGACGGGGGCGTGCGCCGGGGCACCGACATCGCCCTGGCCCTCGCCCTCGGAGCCCGGGCCGTCGGTGTGGGCAGGCCCGTGCTGTGGGCCCTGGCCACGGGCGGCGAGGACGGTGTACGGGAGGCGCTGACGGCACTGCGCGAGGACTTCGAGCAGGTGCTCGCCCTCTGCGGCGGGCGCCGGCCACAGGACCTCACGCCCGACCAGGTGGTCCCGCGCGGGCTGCCGTACCCGCCGTACGGTCCGGCGGCCGGACAGGAGACCCTGCGCCACCCTCCGTACCGGCCCCGGAGAGGAGAACACACATGGTGAGCAGGCGAACGGCGGCGGTACTGGCAGCGGGCGGGACGCTGCTGCTGTCGTCCCCGGCCTGGCTGCCCGCCAAGGTCGTCGCCCTCCGCACGAAGGTCTTCGCCCGCGTCAACGGCGACGAAGGGATGCTCCTGCCCAACGCCACGTTCGGTCCCGACCGTTTCCAGGAGATCTACGGCCACCCGTCCGCCGGGGGCCGCAGCAAGGGCGCGGCACTGTCCGACCTGTTCTGGTACTGGCTCGCACCCGGCGCCGACGTCCACCAGGAGCACCTGGAGACCGGACCCCGCTACGACGAGGTCGCCCGCCGGACGCTCGCGTTCCTCTCCGGCCCGTCGGCACAGCTGTACGAAGCCGCCGCACGGCACACCCGGCAGGCCCTGGACGCGGCGGACACCGGCCGGGTGCGCGCCGTACGGCTGCGCGATCTGATGATGCCGGTGTGGGCCGAGTTCTTCTACGGGCTGGTCTTCGGGGAGCCCTGCCCGGCCGAGGCCCGGCAGCTGATCGTCGCCCACGCCGAGGACGTCGTCAACGCCCTCAAATGCACCCGTCCGCGCCACATGCGCCGAAGGTCCCGGCTCACCCGCTACCTTGTGCGCCGCCTGGCGGCCGGAGACGTACCGCACGTGCTGCCCGCCGGCCTGACCCGCCGCCAGCAGGCCCACTACCTCCAGGGCACCTTCTTCAACACCGCCGTCGTGCAGATGTCCGAGGCGATGGCCCACCTCCTGCTGGCTCTGGCCCGGCATCCGGACGTGCAGGAGCGGGTGGCAGCCACTCCCGACGACGACCGCTACCTGACCCAGGTCATGAACGAGACCTTCCGTCTCTACCCGCTGTTCGGAGTGGCCCACCGGATCACCACCGCGGACATCACCCTCGACGGCCTGCCCACCATCCCGGCGGGCTCCGTCCTGACCTTCAGCTACCCCGACTACCACGCCACCGGCTACACCGACCCCGACCGCTTCGACCCCGGACGCTGGGCGGCGCGCTCCGCGAAGGACGCCCACCACATCCCCTTCGGAGTCGCCGCCAACCGGCCCTGCCCCGCCTGGCGCCTCGCACCGGTCGTCATGCGTGCCGCGACCCGCGAGGTACTGGCCCGGTACGTACTCGACTCCCCCGTCGGCCACACCCGCTCCATCCCGCACCGCGCTCCGTGTCTGCTCCTTCCCCGGGACCGGCCGGTCCCGGACCGTCTGCGACGCGTCCTGCGCACGGCACTGACCGCCCGCGACCGCGCCGAGGACGTCGGACGCAGCCTGCTCCAACTCCTCTTCGGCACCTGGATGGTGATCGAAGCCCGCCGCACCAGGCCCGCCGCGACGTACTTCGCCCGGCACGACACCGAGGGCCGGCCGCTGGAAGGCCCTCACGCCCCGCCCGGTCACCCGGCGGGGCCTGGACAGGCCGCGGCCGGCTGCCCGTACACCGGCGCCGGTGCCTGACAGCGGCAACACCCCCCATACGCCTCCTCATCAAGGAGTCACCGTTGTCGACCACCGAGATGGGCCCGGCGTTCTTCCTCGCCGTGGCCGTCATCCTCATCGCGTGCCGCCTCGTCAGCCGGCTGCTGCGCCCGCTGGGCCAGCCACCCGTCGTCGGCGAGATGGTCGCCGGCGTGGCCCTCGGTCCCTCCGTGCTCGGCCTCCTCTCACCCGGCCTGGAGGAGGCCGTGTTCCCGGACGAGATCCGTCCCGTGCTGTACGTGGCGGGGCAGGTCGGTCTCGTCGTCTTCATGTTCCTGTCCGGCTACGAGTTCCGCACCGACCGGCTGCGGTCGGTGGGCCGTACGGCGGTGCCCGTCTCGGCGGCGGGCATCGTCGTGCCGCTCCTCCTGGGCACCGGACTGGCCTGGGCGGCACACGACGCGGTGGACCTCTACCCGGACGGGGTCTCGCCCTCGGTGGGCGCACTGTTCGTCGGTGTCACCGTGGCGATCACCGCTTTCCCGATGATGGCCCGGATCATCACCGAGCGGGGCCTGACGAAGACCCGCTTCGGTGCGGTCTCCCTGGCCGCCGGCGCGCTGGACGACGCCGTGGCGTGGGTCCTGCTGGCGGGGGTGCTCAGCATGGCGGGCAGCGGTGCGGGGACCTTCCTGCGCGCGATCGTCGGCACGGCCGGGCTCGCCGTGTTCCTCGGGATCTTCCTCCGCGTGCGGCCCAGCGCTCTGGAGCGGGCCCGGCGCCTGTCCGGGGAGCAGGTGCTGCTGGTCACCGTCCTGCTGCTGTTCCTCGCCGCGTGGTACACCGACCGCATCGGGCTGTACGCCGTGTTCGGGGCCTTCAGCCTCGGTGTCGCCTTCCCCCGTGACCCGGTGGTGACCCGCGCGGTGGAGGCCGTCGCGCCGGTGAGCCGCATCGTGTTCCTGCCCCTGTTCTTCGCCTACTCCGGCCTCAACACGGACTTCACCCTGCTGTCCGACGGCAAGCTGTTGTTGTTCACGGTGGTCTGTGTCGCGGTGGCGATCGTCAGCAAGTTCGGTGCCTGCTGGGCCGCGGCGCGCCTGCTGGGTGAGCCGCAGGCCGTCGCCGTCCGCGTCGGCACGCTGATGAACGCACGAGGGCTGATGCAGCTCATCGCCATCAACGTGGGCCTGTCCGCGGGCATCGCGTCCCCCGCCCTCTTCGGCGTCCTGGTGGTCGTGGCCCTGGTGACCACCGTGATGACGGCCCCGCTGCTGGCCCTGCTGGACCACCGAGACCGGAGCGGACGGCCCGAGGAGGCACCCTTGCCCGGGGTGACACCTGCTCCGCGAGAACCATGACCGCCGTCACGCGGCCGTGACGGCGGTGTGCGTGCCGCTTTCGGGTTCTTCGGGTCACAGGCCCAGATCGAGGGCCAGGCACGCGTAGTACTTCCAGGCGCCTTCCGGGGCGTAGGAGGCGCGCACCCCGCCGTTCGGTCCGGCCTCCACCCCCTCGGTCATCTCCTCGAAGCGGATGCGTCCGGGCAGCCTGCCGTAACGCGCGTGCCGGGCCGCCGCGGCGGCCGCGTCACCGTCGCGTTCCTCGTTCATGGCCATGGTCCACTTCCTCGATCGGTGGAGGGTGTCCCCCTGTCACCGGGGACGGTTCCAGCCTGAGCCACCCGTTCGTCACCTGTCAAGTCGGTGACGCATCTTCCTCTTTCCGGCGGCCGGGAGAAATGTGCACACCCGTGTGCCACGTCCCGCCGGTGTGGCCGGATCGGCTCTGCTCGACACATGCTTCAATGTGCAATGATCTCCGGCGGTCATATGTCGAACCCATCGTGCCGCCGCAGCCGCAGCGGCACGCCGACGAGAGGGTGGGTCACATGTTCATCCCCAGGAAGAAGATCCGTGGCGCGGCCGCTGCCGCCGCCATGGCCGCGGCCCTGATCGGCCTCGGTGCCGGGGCGGCCGGGGCGGCCGGATGGCCTCCCCTTCAGGAGGGCGCTCATCTGTATGCGGGCAGCAACGGGACCGGCCCGGTGACGACGGTCGACCTCGACGACCTCGGCACATGTCACACCCTGTCAGGAGCGTCCCTTTCGGTCCAAGTCGTCTCCGGCTCCAGCTCCCTGGTGGTCTACTCCGGGACCGGCTGCACCGGTGCCGCGTGGGCCAGCGGCTCGCTTGCGCAGTCCGACCTGCCGTGGGCGGCGCTCAGCTACCGGGTGGTGCCTGCGTAACCGCGCCGGCAGCCTGATTCACCGGCGCGCATGACCGGCTGGGCGCCACTCCGCCCTTGCGCGACCTGGGCCATCCTCCGCGCGCTGCTGGGACACACCGGGCCGAGACACGTGGTCAGACGGTGATGGTCTGGTACTCGGTGTAGGCGCCGATGCCCACCACGCCGTACTCGCGGCCGATACCGCTGGCCTTGAAGCCGCCGAACGGGCCGTCGAAGGCGACGGAGGCACCGTTGACAGTGACGGTGCCGGTGCGCACACGGCGGGCCACGGCCAGGGCGCGCTCCTCGTCGGCGGACCACACGCCGCCGGAGAGGCCGTACTCGGAGTCGTTGGCGATGCGCACCGCGTCGTCCTCGTCGTCGTAGGCGATGACGACCAGGACCGGGCCGAAGATCTCCTCCCGCGCGATCCGCATGGAGTTCTCGACGTCCGCGAAGACGGTGGGCGTGACGTAGTTGCCCTTCTCGAGGCCCTCCGGGATCTGCGGGCCGCCGGTGACCAGGCGGGCACCTTCCTCGATGCCGAGCCTGATGTAGTCGCGCACACGCTCCTGCTGGTCCGGGCGGATCATCGGGCCGATGAAGGTCTCGGGGTCGCCGGGGTCACCGACCTTCAGCGATTCCACCAGCTCCTTCACCGCGGTCACGATCTCTTCGTACCGGCTGCGGGGAGCCAGGATGCGGGTCTGCGCGATGCACGACTCGCCGTTGTTGAGCAGGGAGCCGGTCTTCAGGCCCGCGACCGCCTTCCCGAGGTCGGCGTCCGGCAGGATGATGACCGCGGACTTGCCGCCCAGCTCCAGACTCACCCGCTTCAGCCGCTCTCCCGCGATCGAGGCGATGCGGCGGCCCGCAGACGTCGAACCGGTGAAGGCGATCTTGTCGATGTCCTTGTGGGACACGAGGTACTCGCTGGTCTCCCGGTCCGCGGGCAGCACGCTGAGCACCCCCTCGGGCAGGCCCACCCGCTCCACCAGCCCGGCCAGGAAGCCCATGCTCGGCGAGTTCTCCGGGGACACCTTCAGGATCACGGAGTTCCCGGCGACCAGAGCCGGGATGATCTTTGAGGTGGCCGACGAGAAGGGTGAGTTCCACGGGATGACCGCGGCCACGACGCCGACCGCCTCCCGGCGCACCACGCTGCGCACTGGGGAGGCCGGGTCGGAGGGGGCCGGCGTCTCTTCCCACGCGAAGTCCTCCGCCGCCTTCAGGTAGGCGTTGGCCTGGCGGGTCAGACCGGCCTGCCCGGCACGGGTGAACCAGGCCGCCGAGCCGTTCTCCCGCGAGATCAACTCCGCGATCTCCTGCGCGTTCTCCTCACGCAGTGCGTTGAACCGGCGCAGCACAGCGATCCGCTCGGCCGGCGGGGTCAGCCGCCACGCACCCCCGTCGAAGGACTTCCGGGCGGCGGTGACCGCGCGGTCGATGTCCGCCGGCCGCGCCTGGGCGGCGCGGGCGATCACCGACTGGTCGTGCGGCGAGACGATGTCGAGCAATCGCGGGTCGCTCGGCCCGACCCAGCGACCTCCGATGTACAGCCGGTCGTAGGTGATCATGCGTTTTCCCTCTTCCGTCTGGCGCGCGTTCAGGGATGGCCGGGACGCGCCACTCAAATGTCACTTGACTGTAGCATTTAATTTCTCAACAGACTCATCAATGTGGAGAAATGCGATTGCCACCCCGCACCGCCGACTCACACTTCAGCCAGGCAGAGGTGCGCGTCATGCGCAGCGCGGCCGACGGCTAGGACACACGTGTCCGAACAGGATGTGCGTCACCTATTTGACCAGTGACGCATCATGTGCAAGGGTCATCATGCCGCAAAGCCGCAGCGATCCCGCGCCGCCGAGGTTCTCCCGGCACGGAAGGCTCACCGGACACGCACGACGGAGGATTTCGGATGATCAACAGGCGTACTTTCAACAAGGCCGTCAGCCTGGGCACCGGCGCGGCCGCCATGGCACTGACCGGCCTGCAGAGCCAGGCGTCCGCCACGGCCGCCGCGCGGCGGCCGGGAGGCGGGACGGCTCCCACCGTGCCCACCATCGCCCCCGGCACCCACACCGCTTTCCCCACGCTGAAGCACGTCAAGGCGGGCGTCCTGGACGTCGGTTACGCCGAACTCGGGCCCCATGACGGCCCGGTCGTGATCTGCCTGCACGGCTGGCCCTACGACATCCACAGCTACGCCGACGTCGCCCCGCTCCTCGCCGGCCTGGGGTACCGCGTCATCGTTCCCTACCTGCGCGGCCACGGGACCACGCGCTTCCTGTCCAGCCGCACGCCCCGCACCGCCGAGCAGTCCGCGATCGCCCTCGACATCATCGCCCTGATGGACGCGCTGGAGATCCGCAGAGCGGTTCTGGCCGGCTTCGACTGGGGCTCACGCACCGCCGACATCATCGCCGCCCTGTGGCCCGACCGCGTCAAGGCGCTGGTCTCCACCAGCGGTTACGTCATCACCGACCGCACGGCACAGCTGGAGCCGGCCGGTCCCGCCGTCGAGCACAACTGGTGGTACCAGTGGTACTTCGCCACCGAGCGCGGCAAGAGGGCGATGGAGAATCCCGACGAGCGTCTCGCCCTGTGCCGCTATGTGTGGACCCTCGTCTCCCCCGACTGGAACTTCGACGACGCCACGTACCAGCGCACCGCCCAGGCCTTCCTCAACCCGGACTACGCCGCCATCGTCCTCTTCAACTACCGCTGGCGCATCGGCCTCGTCGACGGCGAGCCCCGCTACGACCGTTACGAGCAGCGACTTTCAACCCAGCCCTCCATCGGCGTCCCCACCATCACACTGGATCCGGCCCTGGACCCCTTCACTCCGCCCGGGGACGGCTCCGCCTACCGCGGCCACTTCACCGGCCCCTACGAGCACCGCACCATCGCGCGCGTCGGCCACAATCTGCCGCAGGAGGCGCCCACCGTCTTCGCCCAGGCGGTCGTCGACGCCGACCGCCTCTGAGACACCGCGCGCCTCCGGGTCACCGGCGGCCTCGGAGCCACCGGTCGCCTTCGTACCACCGCGTCCCGCACCGGCGCGATGATCCGCGTCCCACGCCGGTCTGTTCCAGGAGGAGTTCCCTATGAGCGAAGTACGGTGGAACCGTCTGGCCGCCGCACGGCTGCGGGCTCTCGCGGCCCGGGTCTCGGTGGTGCCGCTGCCGACCGGGCAGCACGGGCCGTATCTGCCCACCGGCGCGGCCGACTCCCTGGCCGCGGAGGGGGCCGAAGGGCGGCGTGCCGCTCCCGGAGCAGACCCCGGTGGTGGCGCCGTCCGTCCCGACGGGGCTGTCGGAGCACCGCATGGCCTTCGGCGGGGCCATCACGCTCGCCCTGCCCCGCCCTGCACACGCGCCGCTTGCCAGGCCCATGGATCGAATGGAGAGGGAGACGGATGCTGCCTCGACGCTCACGGCGGGACTCACGCTCGGCGCGTTCGCCGACGGCTCCAGCCGGAACGGCGTCATCGCCGGCCTGCCCGCCGCCGGCTGCCCCGTCTCCGTCGCCCAGCGCTTCATGACCACGCGCGTCCACGCCCACACCATCGAGGTGGCCGCGTCGCCTCCGTCACCGTCTCCCACCCCCCTCGCTCGTCGCGGACGTCATCGAGCCAGCCGCCCGCGCCACCGCGCGTTGGCCATCCCCGCTCCTCCAGCCCGGGCCGGAACGGGTTCCCGCAGCCCGGTGCAGCCCCCGAGCGCGGTACTGGCGCGCCAATGCGCGTCGGGGCGGAATGCCACAGACGGCCGGCAACAGTATTCGTTCCCGGCGTCGTCGTGTCCGGCCGACTGACATGTGACGGTGAATGACATGAACTCCCATGCTCACCTCGGTGCCTTCCTCAAAGCCCGCCGGGCGCAGTTGACGCCGCGGGAGTGCGACCTGCCCGACGCCGGATCCGGCCGTAGAGTCGCAGGGCTGCGCCGTGAGGAGGTCGCCCGGCTCGCCGCGATCAGCGTGGACTACTACACCCGCCTCGAACAGGGCCGTGTCCGCGCGTCCGCCCCCGTCCTGGCCACCCTCACCCGCGCCCTCCGTCTCGACGAGGACCAGCAGAGTTACCTGTACGCACTCGCCGGCCGGAGCGACGACCGCCCGCGCCGCCCGCCGTCCGCCCAGCGTCTACGGCCCGCCATGCGCCGTCTGCTCGACCAACTCGCCCACACCCCAGCCCTGGTGCTCGGGAGGCGCCTGGACGTCCTGGCCTGGAACCAGGCCGCCGTCGCGCTCTACACGGACTTCTCAGCCGTCCCGCCCGACCGCCGCAACTATGTGTACCTGCTGTTCTCCGACCCGGCCGTCCGCGGTATGCACCGGCACTGGGAACACGACGCCCGCGACGCCCTCGCCGCCCTGCGCAAGGAAGCCGCGGCCGACCCGGACGATCCCCGCCTGGCCCGGCTCGTCGGCGAACTGAGCGCCCAAGACCCCGACTTCGGCACGTGGTGGGCGGAACACCGCGTCGTCACGGCCGCCTACGGCACCAAGCAGTACCGCCATCCCCTCGTCGGCGACCTCGTCCTCGACTGCGACACCTGGGCCAGCCCCGACGGCTCGGGACAGCGTCTGATGGTCCTGACCGCCGAGCCGGGCAGCCCCTCCCACGACGCCCTGCGTGTCCTCGGCTCCTGGGACCGCGCAGCAGCCCGCCCGGAAGACGGCGCCGGGGAGGACCCCCCAGTGGCCCGGTCATCTCTCCGGCACGGAACGCGGGCACCGACCAGGTGACGGCCACGGCCCTGTGTGCCGGACCGCACGGTTTCGTGGTCGTCGGCGCACGGCACGTCGACTGGAACGCCCGCTGCTCCTGGGCCGGCGGGCACCGGAGTCCGCGGAGGCGACGAGGGGGGCCACCGTGACGCGAACGGCCGGGGCGCTGCTCCCGGCGTCCTCTAGACTGCGGTGATCGCATGGGGGTGCACGGATCTGAGTGCGGGAACAGCCAGGCCGCGCAGGGTACCGGGCCTCCGTACGTCGGCCGTTGGAGGCAACCCGATGACTGACCTGGCCCCGGCCCTCCGCCCGGCCTCGACCCGGCTGGTCGGACGCGACGCGGACCTGTCGTTCATCCAGTCCTTCTTCGGCAACCCCAAGGTCCATGGTGCGGCGCTGCTGCTGTCGGGCGAGGCCGGGGTGGGCAAGAGCGCAGTTCTCGACGCGGTGGCGACGGGCGCCGCGCACAACGGCGTCCGGGTGCTGCGCGCGGCCGGTGTGCAGTTCGAGGCGGACATCAGCTACGCGGGTCTCAACCAGCTGCTCGTGCCGCTCTTCGACGAACTCGACGTCCTGGACAAGCCCCACCGCGACGCCCTGCGGGTCGCCGTCGGCATCGGCGGCGGGCCGGCTCCCGACCGCCTGCTGACCTCCACCGCGGTCCTCCTGCTGCTGCGGCAGACAGCCGCCGAGACGCCGCTGCTGCTCGTCGTGGACGACCTGCCGTGGCTGGACCGGGCGACCAACGCCGTGCTCGGTTTCGTGGCGCGACGGCTCGTCGGCAGCCGTATCGGTTTCCTCGCGGCCTCCCGTACGGGCTCCGACAGCTTCTTCGAGACGAGTGGCCTGACCGAGCACCGGCTGGCACCGCTGGATGACGCGGCGTCGGCCGAGCTGCTCGCCCTGGCCCACCCCGATGTCTCCCCCGCGGTCAGGCGCCGTATCGCCGCGGAGGCACGCGGCAACCCGCTGGCACTGGTGGAGCTGCCCGTGGCGCTCTCCGCAGAGCAGCGCGCGACCCTCGCGGCGGTACCCACCGTGCTGCCCCTCACCGAGCGCCTGCAGGCCATGTTCGCCTCGCGCGTGGCCGGGTTGCCCGAGCCCAGCCGGGAGCTGCTGCTGATCGCCGCCCTCGACGGCACCGGTGAGCTGGCCACGATCGAGGCGGCCTCGGCCGGCCGGGCCGCCATCGACGATCTGGCCCCCGCCGAACGCAGCCGGCTGGTGACGGTCTCGGCGGACAACCGGCGGCTGTCCTTCCGGCACCCGCTGATCGGCTCCGCGGTGGTCGAGCTGGCCACCGCCTCCGAACGCAGAAGGACCCACCAGGCGCTCGCCGATGTGCTCGGCGACCGGTTGGAGCGGCGGGCCTGGCATCTGGGAGAGGCGGCCCTGGGTCCGGACGCGACGGTCGCGGCCCTGTTGGAGGAGACGGCGCGGCGCCGGCTGCGCCGCGGGGACGCGCTCGGGGCGGTGACGGCGCTGACCCGGGCCGCCGGGCTCAGCCCCACCGCGGCGGACGAGAGCCGACGGCTGGCCGAGGCGGCGTACGTGGGGGTGGACTCCAGCGGTGAACTGGAGGACGCCTCGCGTCTGCTGGCGGGGGCCCACCTGGCCCATCCCGGTACCGGGCGGCAGTCGCTGCACGCGGCGGCCGCGTCCGCGTTCCTGCTGATCAACCGGGACGGCGACATCGACACCGCCTACCGGCTGCTGGTCGGAGCGATCGAGGCCGGTGACCACGGCTACGACGCCTGCGACGAGGCCCTCGTCGAGGCCCTGCACCTGATGGTGCTGCTGTGCTGGTACTGCGGTGAGCCCGCACGGTGGCAGCCGCTGCTGACGTTCGTGGACCGGCTCACGCCCGAACCGCCGGAGCTGCTGTGGGTCATCGTGCGCACCTTCGCCGACCCGGCGCGTACAGGTGCCTCCGCGCTGCCGCGGCTGGGAGAGCTGATCGCCACCGTCGGGGACGACCCCACCCGGGTGATCCGCGTCGGCACCGCCTCGGTCTTCGCCGACCGGCTCGGGGACTTCCGGTTCGCCACCCGCCGACTGGTGGAGCAGGGCCGCGCCGGCACTTCGCCGGTGCGCCGGCACCTGGGCGCGCTGATGCACCTGGGCCTCGACTACTTCCACCTGGGTCGCTGGGACGATGCCGCTGAGCTGGCCGCTGAGGGGCTCGCCCTGTGCACGGACCACGACTACCGGTTCTTCGCGTGGTACTTCCAGTACGTGCGGGCGGCCGTGGCCGCTGCGCGGGGCGAGGCGGAGACCGCCGCCGCGCTGACCGAGGAGATCGTCCGGTGGGCCACGCCCCGCGGGGTCCTCGGCGCGCGGTTCTTCGCCTGCCACGCCAGGGCGCTGTCCGCTCTCGGCAACGGTGACTTCGAGACCGCCTACCGGCACGCCTGCGCGCTCAGTCCGCCCGGGACCGTGGCTCCCTACGTGCCGATCGCCATGTGGGGCACGATGGACCTGGTCGAGGCGGCTCTGCGGACCGGACGGGAGCAGGAGGCGGCCGCCCACGCGGCGGCGATGCGCGCGTCCGCGATGGCCGAGCTGTCGCCGCGTCTGGAACTGCTGGTCGCGGCCTGTGAGGCGCTGACGACTCCCGGCGAGGAGTCCGTCGCCCTGTTCGAGCGGGCACTGGCCCTGCCGGGGCCGGAGCGCTGGCCCTTCGACGCCGCACGGGTCCGCCTCTTCCACGGCGAACGGCTGCGGCGGCTGCGTGCCACCACGGAGGCCAGGGAGCAGCTGACCCTCGCCATGGAGGCCTTCCAGCGGCTGGGCGCCAAGCCCTGGGTGACGCGCGCGGCGGCCGAACTGCGGGCGAGCGGCCAGTCCCCGCCGGCCTCCGCACGGCCGGGTCCCGTGCCGCTGACCGCCCAGGAACTCCAGATCGCGACGCTCGCGGCGACGGGGCTGACCAACAAGCAGATCGCGGAGCGGCTGTTCCTGTCCCATCGGACCATCGGCACTCACCTCTACCAGATCTATCCCAAACTGGGCATCAGTTCCCGTGGCGCGCTGCGGGACGCGCTCTCCGGACTGGACCTCGAACGGGAGGAGTGACGAGGGGTGGAAAAGCACTGACGACACGGGCGTTCGCTCAGTCATTCGACGTATGCCGGGGCCGTGGGTCCCGGGCACAGTGGATGCCGGAGCGGCTCTGGAGCCTTCTCCCGCGATGGCCGTCCCTGGAGCCACCGACGGTGACGTGAAAGGAAGACCGGATGCCCGACGCCTCGGACGGCCATCCGGACATCCACTGGCCGTCGGGTTTCTCGCCCGAGCAGGCCCACAGTTTCTGCCAGGCCCAGGCCGTTGTGCACGCGCCGCCCATCACGGCCTTCGCCCTGCTGGCCGATGTGCCGAGGTGGCCGGAGTGGGTCCCGGGCATCACCGAGGCGCGGGCCGGTCCGCTCGCCAGGACGTACGAGGTGCTGTTCCACGGGCGGCGGTTCGAGGTCTTCGCGGGGGAGCGGGTGGCGCCCCGCCGGCTCGGCTGGTCGGGGGTGGGCGCGGGGATGCAGGTGTACCAGGCCTGGCTGCTCACCGCCGTCGCGGAGGGCACTCACGCGGTGGTCGCGAACGTGGTCCGCGGTCCGGCCGCGAAGTCCCCCGCCGCGTGGTCCCCCGTGTGGGAACGGCACCTGAACACCCTCTGGATGGCGCAGCTCAAACGGCTCTCCGAGAGCGCACCGGACGGGGGTGGCGGGTAGTGACCAAGAAGGCCACCACTCAGTTACATGTCACTTCAATGTAGCGATTAGTAGATGGTGAGTCACAGGCATGATGCGATAGCTCCATCAGATTCCACAGCCCACGGTTACACTCGCGCTGTGAGAGCCGACGCCGCACGCAACCTGGAAGCCGTCCTGACCACCGGCGCGCGCATGCTCGCCGCCGACCCGGGCACGAGCATCGCGAGCATCGCCGCCGAGGCCGGCGTGGACCGGCGCACCGTCTACCGCCGCTTCGCCTCCCGCGAGGACCTCCTCGCCGCCATCTACGAAGCCCGGCTCACGGCCATCGAGAAGGCCATCGAGGACGCCCGGCTGCGGGAGGCACCCGTGGCCGTGGCCCTGCACCGCTACGTCGAGAACATCATCGCCGTCAACCGCGCCTGGCCCGTGGATCTCGCCCGTATGCTCGCCGACCAGAACGTGCGCGCACGCCGCGACGCGGCCGTCCGCGAGGTGGACGCCTTCCTCCAACGGGCCACCGACGAGGGGCTCCTGCGCCCCGGCCTCCCGGCGGGATGGGCGAGCGCGCTCCTGCCGGACCTCATGCACCTGGTGTCCCGGCAGCGGCCCGAACTGAGCCCCGGTCAGGCGGCGGACATCGTCGTCGACACGCTGCTGCACGGCCTCGGCGCCCCCTGACCGGACGACAGGTCCTCACGGTCCGGACGTTGTCGCCGGCCTTCCGTGCGGGCACAGAGACACGCTGCTCGACTGCTCGCGTCGCCCGGCCGGCGCGACCCCGCCGACGAACTGGTCACCCTGCCTCCGGAACGGTCTCGCACAGCACCTCATCACCGCTCCGAGCGTGTCGGCGAAGACGTGGTGGAAGGGCCCTTGGAGGGGCGCGCCGAGGCGGACAGCGGTCCGCCCGGCGGACTCCGGCCGGGGGGGAGAACCGACACGGCAGGTCGTGTGCGACGGTCAAGTTACTTATGTACGGCGATCCCACGCGGACGAGGGTGGACCCAGCCAGCTTCCGCAGCAGGGAAGGATCCACCCGTCATGAGCGGCAACCAGTCAGGCGTACCGGACCGCCGAACAGCACCGTACGGTCGTCGGCGGCTGGCCTTGGACATCGAGCGCGTACTGGACGTCTCGGCCCGGCAGGCGATCAGGGCCGAGTTCCGGTACGACCCGGCACTGCCCCTGGCCGTCTCGCTGGAGCTCGTCGCCGAGGGCGGCCCGCGGGTCCTGTGGCGGATCGGGCGGGACCTCCTGCGGCAGGGGCTGTACACGATGAGCGGCCTCGGTGACGTCCAGATGTGGCCGTCGAGCCAGGAGGAAGCGGCCACGGCACGGCTTCAACTGGCCTCCGGCGACATGGCAGCGCTGTTCGAACTGCCCATACCTCCGCTGGCGGCATGGCTGGAGCACACCTACTCACTCGTTCCCGCGGGCCAGGAGCTCGCCGGGGCCGACTGGGACGTGACCACCGAAGACCTGCTGCACGGCCCGGCGTCCTCGTGACCACGGCGGGGATCCGCGCATGGAGGTCAGGCGGCCGGTGGCCGGGCGAAACAGATGCGAGTCACCTGCTTGACTGGTGACTCGGCGATTGCCATGATGGCGTCACCACTTCAAACGGTGACGCACGAACTGTCCCGGAAGGAGAGGTGGACGAAGACCTATTCCAACCAGGGGGAGCCCCAGCCATGGCAGTCAGCCGTACCGGGACCAACCCCGAGCAACTCCTGGCCGCCGGATGGGCCGCCAGTTTCCTCGGCGCTCGGCCCCAGGCCGCCACGACCCGCGGGACACGGCTGACCAGTACCGGCATCACCGTGGTCCTCAGCCGGACCTCGACAGCGTCGACCAGGACACGCGCGACAGCACCCCCGTCATTCTCAACGCCACGGCTGCCGCCTGCCCCCTGACGGCGGGTCCCGTGCTACTTCCCCCGGCACGGGGCCCGCTCCCTCTCGTCCCGCACACCCGCACCGTCCACCGAAGAGCGAGGGCAGGACATGACCTCCATGACACACTCATTCGCCCGGAAGACCGGACATCCCCGTTCCGCCCCCGCACCATCGGCATTACCCTCTGAAGGGGTTACTGAGAACGTCGGTCGCGCGCCGGCTGCGCATGTCCGGGAGACTCCCGTCCGTGACAGGGCGGAGGGCACCCACGACCGGGCCACTGCCGGCTCCGGCGAGCGGCGAGCCGGGACTGCGCGTGCCTTTCAGACACCTGCATGCCCGGACATCGCACAGGTGTGGAGCTGGTCGGCGAGTGTGACACTCTCGGGATTCGGGCCGACGGCCTGGGACTTCCTGTGATGTCGGGCCCGGGGAGCGTCGCCCTCGCGCCGCACCCGCGACAGGCCTGGCCCTCGCGCTCCCGCCCGCGGCGTGACATGCACCGCAGCCGCCGATGCCCCGGAGGCAGGGTGTTGCCGAGTCAGCGGTGGCGTCTCGGTACCGATCTCACGATCCACGACGGCTACCGGATCGTCCACGTGAAGCCGCCCGGCTTCGAGGGCTCCGTCATTCTTCGGCGAAGGCCTCACCGAGCGCGCGCCCGGCCACTGATGCCTGGTGCCGGCACGGCCCGCTCCGCCCGGACCGGCGTCGGGACACCGCCGCCCGCGCATGCTCCTGGACGACACGTGTCAAGGCGGTGAGAGGATCCCACCGGCGGGACCGACGGACGAGTGTCAGTCGGTGTCACCCGTCGCGCCCTGGCCCGGCCGTACCAGCGTGTACATGACGGAACGCTGCCGCTTGTGACGCCGGATGCGGCCCTTGGCGACAAGGGACTCAAGGGTGTTCCGCACGACCTGAGGCGTCGGGTTGCGGTCGGGGTGCTTCTCCAGGAGCTCGTCCCGCAATTCCTTTGCCCGGCGCGGCTCCTCGTACTGGCCGAGCAGCTCCGCGAGCAGGTCACCGAGCAGAGGCTGACGCGACTTCCCCTTCGCGCCGGCCTTCCCCGCCCCGCCCGTCCGAGCGGTCCTCGCCGGTGTCGTGCGCCGCGAGGCGGCCCGGGGCGCGGGTTTCGCCTTGGCGACGACGGGCTCGTCCCGCATCTGCTCGGGCAGACGGGAGGGGTCCGCGAACCCTTCGTACCGCTGCGCGAGGCTCAGGATGTCCTCCAGGAGGGCCTCCTCCTGTTGCAACACCTTGATCCGCTCTGTCAGCTCCTGCTGCAGGCGGCGGTTCTCCTCCAGGTCCGATGCGGCCTGTACCACGTACCGCGACCGGAGCGTGTCGGCTGACTCCCTGGTCACAACCGTTCACTCCCTCGATATGGACGACGTTGCGCATGGTACCCACGCCGGGGCTCCCGCCGCAGACAAGTGTCGACGCCGGACGGCTCGCCGGTCACGGACCGGCACACGTTGTCCTGCCGGAACAACCGACCGCCTCCCACGAAACACATGTGTTCACTGCAAGTGCCCCGTCCCGTACCCGACCTCCCGTACCCGACCTCCGACTCTCCTCACCTACACAGAACCAGGATGGTTCACATCGCCATGGCTGCCTCCGTCACCGCTCTGTCCCGATCCGACCTGCTCGGTGCCATCATGAGGGAGCACCGCGAGGGTCTCGTCTCGTACGCCGAGAAGATGCTGGGTGACCGCGGACTGGCCGAGGACATCGCGCAGGAGACCGTCATCCGCGCCTGGCGGAGCATCGACCGCCTGCTCGGGATGGAGGGATCCGTGCGGGGCTGGCTCTTCACCGTGACCCGGCACCTGGTCATCGACTGGGTGCGCAAGCCCCACGCCCGCAGGGAGTTCGTCGGGGACACCCACAACGATCCGGTGCCGGGGACCGACGGCACCGGGGCGGTGCACGACCGTCTCGTGCTCCGACCGCTCCTGCGCAAGCTGTCGGCCGAACACCGCGCCGTGCTGGTGCACATCTACCTGTGCGACCGCACCGTCCAGGAGACCGCCGGCATCCTCGGAGTCCCGGTCGGCACCGTCAAGAGCCGTCAGCACAACGCCCTGCGCAAGCTGCGTGCCGACGTGCGGCCCGAGGCGGCCCGAACCGTCCGGTGAGCGAGCGAACTCCTGCAGCGGGAACCGCTCGGCGAGAGTCCGCTCCGCGGGGTCCGGGCGTCCCCCGAGGCGCTGCGGGCGGACATCCGGGAACGGCGGCGGGCAGCAGGAGACACGCGCGGCCCCCCTCGTGCGGGCCGCGGACGGATACCGTCTCCTCGGGTGAACCCGGGACCCCGCCTCAACCGTGTACTGACTGACCCAGTGACACGGAAGGCCCTCCTCGTTCCGGCGGGACGCCGTGTCACACCTCTGACCGGAAGGACGGCCATGCTCGTTCGTTCCCTCGCGGCTCTCGCCTGCGGCGCTTTCGCGACCTTGGCTCTCGGCGTCTCCCCCGCCTCGGCGGCACCGACCGCGAGCTGCGACGGTGCCCTCGTGCTCTGGGACAACATCAACTACAACGGCACCCACATCTGCTTCGGCTCCTGGGAATCGGAGAGCGACCTCGGCAAGGTCTCGGCGCTTCCCAGCGGAAGCATGCAGGACAAGACCTCGTCGGTGCAGAATTTCACCGACTCGGCCTTCTGCCTGTACGTCGACAACAACTACTCGGGCGACAGGTTCACGGTGAACGCACACACCTCGATCGTCGACATGAGGGTCCCGAACCCCTACTGGAACGACAAGATCAGCTCAGTGCGGCCCGGCGCCTGCTGACGGCCTCTCCCGAGTGACCGTGGCTGTGGCCCGCCGGCTCCGCGGACCACAGCCACACATAGCGTGTGATTCGTCCTGTGCCCAGAACGACTTGCCGGCCCAGGTCCAAGGCGGGCAGCGGGCACGCCGAGGGGGGCGAAAGCCGCCGGCACCGCGTGCAACGGCCGCTCCTCTCGGGGCCATTTCGCTTCGGCGGGGTCCTTCCGACCGTTCTAACAGGTGGTCACGAGCGGCTTGCTCGCGTCGACGACGTAGGTGGAGAGCATCATCGTCGTGACCGTGCCGACGTTGCGGGCGTTGTGGATCGCACCGTCGGGGATGAAGAACGGATCACCCGTCCGCAGCCGGAGGGGCGGCCGGTCGTCGAACTCCATCAGGACGTCGCCCCGGACGATGTAGCCCACCTCGATCCCCGGGTGGCTGTGCCGGCCCGACTCCTGGTGCCGGGGGATCCGTACGAGCGTCTGCACGGCTTCCCAGCCGTCGGCGGGCGAGGGATGCTCCTGGAGCAGGGTGCGGGTGACCCCCGCGGTCGGATCGGAGGCCACGGGAGGGCGGGCCGTCCTGGACGCGGCGGCGGGGGCCGGCAGCGCCGCGGCGCCGAGGACTCCGGCCGCAGCGGAGCCGCTCGCACGGAGCAGATGACGTCGGTCGAACATCGTGTGTGTCCTCACTCGTGTGGGGCGGGCGGGTACCGCCCGCTAGGGGGTGTCGATCTCGTACATGGCGGCACCGTCCAGGTACCGAACGGTGTTCAGGTCGCGTCGCAGTACCGCCTCCACGGGATGCCGCAGACTCAGGACGACGGGATACGCGAGGTCCCACGTGGTGGCCGCGATCTCCTCGCCCGGCCGGACCAGCAGCGTCAGCTCCCGCACGCTCTCCAGCCTCCTTACCTCGTCGAGGGCGCGGTAGCGCACCAGACGACCGGACGCGGGCGAGACCAGGGCCGCCCAGGCGGCCGCGGTCCTGCGCCGGTACGGGGTGCCGGCCCGCGCGAGGAATCTGCGCGGCCTGACGTAGGCGTCGACGGCCCACTCCAACTGGCCCTCGCCGATGGCGTCCGCGACGTGGTACGGCAACCCGGACGGACGGGCGCCGGCCTCCACCAGCCGGGGACCGTCCGGCGTCTGCTTGATCTCCAGGTGGGCGGGGCCGTGGCGGATGCCGAGGGCGTCCAGCACCCGGAAGGCGTAGGGCACCAGTTCGTCGATGCACGGGTCGTCGCCGCGGAGCAGGATCTGGGCGACGACCAGGTCGCGGACGCCGTTGGCCGTGACGCGGTCCGTGCTCCAGACATCGGTGACGGTGTGCACGCCCTCGCAGCTCACCGTGTTGACGATGTACTCCGCGCCGATGAGGTACTCCTGGGCGACCGCCTCGGTGATCCGTTCGCCGAGCGCCGTTGTCCCGTTCCGGAGAGCCGCGAGCGCGGCGGCCGACTCGTCGGGCGAGTCGCAGAACCGCACGCCGTGGCCCAAGGCTCCGCGCAGCGGCTTCACCACGGCGGTCCGGCCCAGGTCCGCGTGCCAGGCACGCAGCTCCGCGGCGTCGCCGGTGCGCAACTGCCGCATCGCGGACACGCCCTGAGCCCGGACGCGCTCGATCTGGAGGTACTTGTCACGCCGTGCCGCGCTGAGCGCCGTGCCGTTGGACGGCAGCCCCAGCCGCTCCGACAGGGCGTCGGCCAGTTCCACCCCCGACTCCCGGCCCGGCAGCACGGCGAGCGGCCGCAGCCTCGACAGCCTGCCGGTCAGGTCGTCGAGGTCCCCCTCGTCGAAAAGCGTGTGACTGAACCTCACCGGGTCCACGGGAGCGACTCCTGGCAGGAGGTCCGGCGTGCTGCGGACATGGATGACGGCGCCGCCGGCCGCGGCGAAGGCGTCCACATAGCGGTGCGACGTGCCGAAGGCATCCACGACGGCCACCTGGAAGTCGGGCATACGGTGTTCCTTTCGCGGGGCGATGCGTGGCGATGCGTGAGTGATCCGCGGGGCGGGGCGTGGCGATCCGCGGGCAGTGCGTGGCGCCTCGCGGCTCCGTCCGTGACGCTGCACGGCCGGTCCGCTACCCGGCGCGGTCAGTCCGTGACGGGGCCGAGGGTTTCGGTGAGGCGGCGGCGTGCGCTCAGCAGCCGGTGCACAGCGTTCGTCAGGACGTTGTGCACGCTGAAGCCGGATGTGCCCCGCTCGCTGCCCCGGCCGTCACCCGGCCCGGCACCGTCGAGGAAGTCCCGTTCGCCGTCCTGGGCGAGGATGCTCTGCCGGGTGGGCCGCGCGGACGGTTCGAACGCCTCCGGTATGGCCTTCCTGGTGACGCCCAGGTGCACCATGCGGAAGTCGACGAACCTGTCGATCACGCCGAGCAGGGCGACGGCGGCGCGGCGGTCGAGCTCGAGACGGCCGTCGAGCACCGCCTGTACGACGTTGCCGCCGGCGCGGGACCGCTCCCGCCACTCGGAGACGACGGGCCGCGACCAGGCCGGGAAGTAGGCCAGGGACTGTTCGAGGTACCGCTCGTACAACGCGGTCGGCGCCAGCAGCGCCAGCTCCAGCAACTGCACGCTCGGCATGAACGCGCCGCTCGCGCCGCGGGCGCCGCCCGGATGGCCCATGTGATAGCGGCGGAACGCCTGGAACGCCTCCCTGGGCAGCCTGCCGTACTGCGCCATGTACCGCCGGAAGTCGTCGAGGCCGCGGAGCGCCTCCTCCAGCGCGGCGGCCGGGTCCACGGCGTCCGGCTCCCGCACCAGTGAGCCCAGGCGGTCGAAGGCGCCGCGCGCGGCCGGTTCCGCCAGATGGTGCCCGAGGTAGAAGTCGCGTTCCAGGCGCCCCAGGTCGCCGTCGGAGAAGACCCGGATGTGCCCGGTGGTCTCCCACTCGGCGCAGTTGACGTCGATGAGGAGCTCGTAGCTCATGTGGGGATCGAGCGAAGGGTACCGGTCGCACTGCGCCGCCAGGGCTGCCAACAGCGGACGGGGGAAGGCTGTCGGGCCCGCCGGAAGGTATCCGTTGAGCATGAACAGCAGGTCGAGCTGGACCAGGCGCGCCGAGGACAGGTCGGTGGCGAGCGGTCCGTCCTCCGCGCCGGCCGCGCGCAGCACGCGGCACTGCTCCGTCGCGAGCTGTGCATACGTGCCCCGGCCCTGGGCGACGGCGGCCAGTTCGGCCGGCAGCCGGTTCAGCACATAGGGCCCGAGCGGGGAACGCGACAGGGGGCCCGCGTCCCGCGCGGGGCCGCGTCGCGAACGCTCCGGCGTTCCGGGGCGGGCCGGATGCTCCTGCGGGGAGAACAGGTCTTCCTTCTTCACCTTCGCCTCCATGGTGCGGGCACGTCTCGTGGAAGGAACGGGACCGCGGGTGCGAAAGGTTCACCGCACACCGAGAAACACGTGTGAAGTTCGTGCCGCCAACATGTACACCTCACACTGCCGCGCCGCCGTGCACCTCGACCGTCACCTCCGTCTCCGAACTCAGGCTGGTGGCGGCTCCGTGCGGTGCGCGGTGCGTACTGACCACACGTCACCCGCGTCGGTCACGTCCAGGGTGACCAGGCGCACGCGATCGCCGTACGTCTCGGCGTCGACAAGAGTCCACTGGCCTCTTGTCGAGTCGCGGAGTGCCGGTATGCGGGCGCCGCATCTGGCCGTGAAGGGGGGAAGGTTCTTTCCCCGGAAGAGACCTGTCTCTCCCGCCCGTGCGGGGGCTGACGGACCGTGGATGTGTGCCCGGCAAGCAGCCCGCCCCGGAGGGGCGCACCGCCCGGCACTGTCACGGCCTCCCCCGTCAACCTCTTCTCAGGAGTGCGCCCCATGGTCAGGACCACCGTCGGCTACGACAGCGCCGGCATCCGCGTCGCCGCCCACCTCTACACCCCCGACACCCCGGCGTCGGGCCCGCGCCCGGCGCTGGTCGTCGGCCACCCCGGTACGGGCGTGAAGGAACAGACGTCCGGCACGTACGCGCGGCTGCTGGCCGAACGCGGCTTCGTCACCCTGGCCTTCGACGCCGCCCACCAGGGTGAGTCCGGCGGTCTGCCGCGCGGACTGGAGGACCCGGCGCAGCGCGTGGAGGACTTCAAGGCCGCGGTGTCCTGCCTGACCACCCGTGAGGAGGTCGACGGGGAGCGGATCGGTCTGCTCGGCATCTGTGCCTCCGGTGGCTACGCGCTGGCCGCGACCGGCGGCGACCACCGGGTCGGGGCCGTGGCGACCGTGTGCACCGCCGACCCCTCCCGCCAGTTCCGCCTCGGCGCCGGGGGCGACCAGGACCCGGCCGTCTTCCAGGCCCTGCTGGACGCCGCCGCCCGGGCCCGGACCGCCGCCGCCCGCGGCGAGGACCCCGGCGTGATGACGATGTTCCCGGAGACGGCGGAGCAGGCGCGCGCACTCGGCGGTGAGCACGGCGTCGAGGGTTTCGAGTACTACTGCACCTCGCGCGGCGGGCACGAGAGGTCCGCCAAGTTCCTGGCCTGGGAGAGCATCGACAGGCTGGCCTTCTACGACGCCTTCTTCGCGGTCCCGCTGATCGGCCCCCGCCCGATGCTCCAGATCGTCGGCGAGCGCGCCGTCACCGCCTGGATGGCCGTCGAGGCGCACCAACGGGCCATCGGGCCGAAGGAGTTGTACCGGATTCCGGGCGCCAGTCACGTCGACCTGTACGACAGGAGGGAGTACATCGACCCCGCCGTCGAGAAGCTCACCGACTTCTTCACCACCGCCCTGGGCACCGCCGCCCTGGGCACCGCGGCGTGACCGGCGGCGGGGGCGGCTCCCCCTCCCAGCCGCGCTGGAGATACGGCGCGGTGGCGAGCCCCGCGGTGCCCGTGAACGCTCGCGGACGTGTGATCGGCGAACCCCGGCCGGGCCGAACGCGGCAACACCACCTGCTACGCTGTCGATGACCTGGACCGTGTGATCGAGGAGTCGCAGACGTGGTGGGTGAAGACGACATCTCCGGGTGAGATCCGGATCTGACGGCCACCGGCCGGCGCAGAGGAGCGCCGCCGCCGACGTGGCCCGTCTTGTCGTACCCCCTTTCCCATGTCTGCCCAGGGCAGAGATCTCTGTTCTGCCCTCCGTGCCTTCGAGGTCTCTTCATGTCCCACGCCGCCATCGTCTGCTCCGGTCTCTCCTTCGCCTGGCCCGACGACACCCCCGTCTTCCGCGACCTGTCCTTCACCGTGACCACCGGCCGTACGGGACTGGTCGCCCCCAACGGCTCCGGCAAGAGCACCCTGCTCAAGCTGATCGCCGGTGAACTCAAGCCGGTCACCGGCTCGGTGTCGGTCGACGGGACACTGGGCTACCTCCCGCAGAGCCTCCCCCTGACCGGCGGCCTCACCGTCGGCGAGGTGCTCGGCGTCGCCGAGGTGATCCGCGCCCTCGACGCCGTCGAGTCCGGCGACGTCAGCGAGGAGCACTTCACCACCATCGGCGACGACTGGGACATCGAGGAGCGCACCCGTGCGCAGTTGGACCGGCTGGGCCTCGCCGGCCTCGACCTGGACCGCAGTCTGAGCACGCTCAGCGGCGGCCAGGTCGTCTCCCTCGGCCTGGCCGCCCAGTTGCTCAAGCGCCCGGACGTCCTCCTGCTCGACGAGCCGACCAACAACCTCGACGCCGAGGCCCGCCACAAACTGTACGACGTCCTCTCGGACTTCACCGGCTGCCTGCTGCTGGTCAGCCACGACCGTGTTCTGCTCGACCGCATGGAACGCATCGCCGAGCTCGGCAGCGGCGAAGTGCGCCTCTACGGCGGCAACTTCACCGAGTACGAAGAGGCCGTCCGTGCCGAGCAGGAGGTCGCCGAGAAGAACGTCCGCAACGCCGAGCAGGAACTCAAGCGTGAGAAGCGGGAGATGCAGCAGGCCCGCGAACGCGCCGAGCGCCGGATGAGCAACGCCTCGAAGAACCTCAAGAACGCCGGCCTGCCCAAGATCTTCGCCGGCAACATGAAGCGCGGCGCGCAGGAAGCGGCCGGCAAGTCCGGCCAGCTGCACGCCTCCCGCGTCAGCGAGGCCAGGGCCCGCCTCGACGAGGCCGGACGCGCGCTGCGCGACGAACAGCGCCTCACCCTGGAACTGCCCGACACCAATGTGCCGGCCGGCCGCAACCTCTTCCTGGGCGAGGGCATGCAGGTCCGCCACGCCGGCCGCGCCGTCTTCGCCGACGGCGGTGTCGACCTGACCGTCCGCGGCCCCGAGCGCATCGCGCTCACCGGGCCCAACGGCTCCGGCAAGACCACCCTGCTGCGGCTCGTCACCGGGGACCTCACCCCGGACAGCGGGGAGGTCAAGCGCAACGACGGCCGGATCGCCTACCTCTCGCAACGCCTCGACCTGCTCGACCTGGACCGGACCGTGGCGGAGAACTTCGCCGCGTTCGCCCCCGAGCGGCCCGAGGCGGAGCGGATGAACCTGCTCGCCCGGTTCCTCTTCCGCGGGGCCCGCGCCCACCTGCCCGTCGGCGTCCTCTCCGGCGGCGAACGGCTGCGCGCCACCCTGGCCTGCGTCCTGTGCGCCGAGCCGGCCCCTCATCTGCTCCTCCTCGACGAGCCGACCAACAACCTCGACCTGGTCAGTGCGGGCCAGCTGGAGAGCGCGCTCAACTCCTACCAGGGTGCCTTCCTGGTGGTCAGCCACGACGAACGGTTCCTCGCCGAGATCGGCGTGAACCGCTGGCTGCGGCTGGCCGACGGCACGCTGAAGGAGACGGGAGCCCCCGTGGGGTGAACCCCGGCGTGTGACGTGGCCCGTGTCCGAGGCTCCGCGCCCGGCGGGCCGACCACCGAACACAACGGAAGGTTCCCCATGCCCCAGCCCGCTCTGCTCGCCCGCGACCTCGTCCGCACCCTGGGCGGCCGGCGCGTCCTCGACGGCGTCTCCCTGACCGCCTCCCCCGGCCACCGCATCGGCCTGATCGGGGAGAACGGGGTCGGCAAGTCCACCCTGCTCCGGGTGCTCGCCGGTGTCGACGAACCCGACGCGGGAAGCGTCTCGCGCCCCGCCGAACTCGGTTACCTCCAGCAGGAGATGCCCTACGACGCCGACGCCACCGTCGCCGCGGTGCTGGACGAGGCGCTGCGCGAGGCCCGCGAGGACCTCGCCGGACTGGAACGGCTCGGCGAGGAGCTCGCCCGCGTCCCGCAGGACGACCCCGGCCACCAGGAACTCCTCGACGCCTACGGCAGGCGGCTGGAGCAGGCCCAGGACCGGGAGTCCTGGGACGCCGACCGCCGCGCGGCCCTCGTGCTGGACGGACTGGGCCTCGGCACGGTCGGGCATGACCGCACCCTCGGCTCGCTGTCCGGCGGGCAGCGCGGCCGGCTCGCCCTGGCCGCGCTGCTCGTACGACGCCCCTCCGCGCTGCTGCTGGACGAGCCGACCAATCACCTCGACGACGGCGCCGCCGCCTTCCTGGAGGAGCAGCTGCGCACCCTGCCCGGAACGGTCGTGGTCGCCGGCCACGACCGGGCGCTCCTCGACGCCGTCTGCACGGACCTCGTCGACCTCGACCCGGCGGTGGACGGCCCGGTCCGCTACGGCGGCAACTACACCGCCTACTTGGCCGAGAAGCGCGCCGAACGGGAGCGCTGGCAGCGGCGGTACGCCGAGGAACAGCAGGAACTGGCGGAGCTGCGGCAGGCGGCGGGCGTGACCGCGCACCGGGTCGCCCCGGACCGCGGCCGCACCGACAACGAGAAAATGGGCTATGGCCGCCGGGCGGGCCGGGTGCAGAAACAGATCTCCCGCCGGGTGCGCAACGCGACCCGGCGGCTGGAGGAGCTGGAGCGCGCCCAGGTCGCCGAGCCGCCGCGCCCGCTGCGGTTCGCGGCCGGGGAGCTGGCCGCACCGGCCGCGGAGGGCCCGCGGCCGCTGGTGGCCCTGCGGGACGTCCGGGTGCCCGGCCGGCTCGCGCTGGACGCGCTGGAGATCCCGGCGACCGACCGGCTGCTGGTCACCGGCGGCAACGGGGCCGGCAAGTCCACGCTGCTCGCCGTACTCGCCGGACGGCTGGCGGCCGAGGGCGAGGTGTGCAGGCGACACCGGCTGACCGTGGGGCTGCTCACCCAGGACACCGTGTTCGACCGGCCCGAACGCACGGTCCGCGACACCTACGCGCTGTCGCTGGGCCCGGCCCGGGCCGAACAGGTGCCGCTGACCTCGCTCGGGCTGCTGCACGAGGCGGACCTGGACAAGCCCGTCGGACGGCTGTCTGTCGGGCAGCGGCGGCGGCTCGCGCTGGCGCTGCTGGTGGCCCGTCCGCCCCAGTTGCTGCTGCTCGACGAGCCGACCAACCATCTTTCCCCGCGGCTGTGCGACGAACTGGAGGAGGCCCTGGGCTCGGGCCCCGGCGCCATCGTCGTCGCCAGCCACGACCGCTGGCTGCGGCGGCGGTGGCGGGGCCGGGAGCTCCGGCTGGAGCCGGGAGGCCGGCCGGACGCGGGAGGCGGACGGCGGGAGAACCCGGCCACGGTCCGATCGGGGGCCTGAGTCACAGGCGCCGCGGACGGGGGTGCCGCTCCTTGCGCGGCACCCCCTGGAACGGTGACGGGTTCTTGCGCTCCCCATCAGTCACCTGTCAAGATGGTGATGTGAACCTCGACCATGTTTTCGTGTGCGGACATCCGGCCCTCGACTTCGCGGCCACCCTGCGTGCCCGGCGTTCGGCCCGGTTCGAGATGTTCGTGGCACCGGACCGGCTCAACGCCTGGTACCTGGAGTCCGGACTCGTGGACACGATCACGCCCGCCGACGAATCGGACGTCCGGGAGGCGACCACCGTGCGCGAGGCCGTGTACCGCCTCGTCACCAACCGCCGGCTCGGTGAGGAGTTCGACCGCGAGGCACTCGCCGTGGTCAACGGCGCGGCGCGCAGGACGCCGGTGACACCGCAGCTCACCATGGCGGGCCGGCACAACGAGGGGACCCCGGCCCAGGCCCTGGCGACCGTGGCGCGGCAGGCCGTCGAGCTGCTCAGCGGCCCGGACGTCCCGCTGATGAAGGAGTGCGGCAACCCCGAGTGCACACGGGTCTACGTCGACCGCTCCCGGGGCATGCGGCGCCAGTGGTGCGGCATGGAGTCCTGCGGCAACAAGATCAAGGCCGCCGCCTACCGCGCCCGGAAGAAGACCGCGCCGGCCCGCGCGATGACCCCCTGACCCGGGCACCGGACGGTTCCTCCGGGCGCCGGAGCCCGGTCGGCCGTCGGACACGCGAACCAGAAGGTGCGGCAGACCTCCGCAGGCCTTGTGCCGGTCAGCCCCCACCACCGGGGAACATCCGGACGGTGCCGGCCTCCGGCTTTTGACCGTGGTCCACACCGGATTCCCTTGCGGGGTCGGCCGGCCACGCGGCGCGGACGAGGAGCCTGGTGACGTCGGTGGTGGTCCCGGGGCCGGCGGCGGCGAGCCGGACCGCGAACGTCGGCTCACCGGGCGCGAGGGTCGGGAACCGACCGCCCCCCGCCCGGAGCAGGCGCCTTCAGGTCCATCGGCGTCAGGTCGAGCAGCGTGCGCCCGCCCAGGTCAGCGGGCCGGGCCCGGTCCGGCCTCGCCGTCTCCGCTCCTGTCGACGGCACGGCCAGGACGGGGGTCCGGAAGGCCGCGGGGTCTGGCCGTCCGTCAGGGCCGTGATCACGTCCGGGCGCGGCCCGGAGCGCAGTGCCCGGGCGAAGCCGGAGCGCAGGTCGGGCCCTCCGCCGCCGTCAGCGTCCTGTTCGCCGTCCTCCGCGGCGGAACACCTTCTGCGCATCGGAACCCCAGCTCGCTCACCGTCCGCAGAGTCCCTTCACACGCCGCCCGCGGCCGGGCCCCGCCTCCGGCCTCCGATCGCCACCAGAACGTGCCGTTCTCCGGGACCGGCCCTCGCAGAGCGCGCCAACCCGTCTGCCCGCCCGCCGAGTGTCACGCTCAGCCGCCGGCCTGCGTGCTCAGTCAGCAGTCCTCCGGCGTGTCACAGAAGACGTGCCAGGGCCGCTTCGGACGGGCTTCCGGCCGGCGCCTGGTAGATGATGATCACCTGTTGTTCGGCGCCGCCGACGGTGAGCGCCTGCCTTCGCACGGCGAGGCTGCCGACGACCGGGTGTGCGAAGCGCTTGAGTTCGTCCCGGGCGGGCCGCGTCTCGTGCCGCCTCCACAGCCGACGGAACTCTTCGTCCGTCTCCAGCTCGGCGACCAGACGGGCGGTCCTGGGGTCGCGTGGGTCGGCTTCGGCGCGCAGGGCCGCCGCGGTCTGCGCCGCTACCTCCCCCCAGTCGGGAAAGAGCCGGCGGGACGCCGGATCCAGGAACACCGCCCGGACCAGGTTGCTCCCGGGCTCGTACATCGGAGCGAGCGCGCGGGCCTGCTTGTTCGCCGCCAGTACGTCGAAGCGCCGGTCGCGGACGTACGCGGGGCGGTCCGTCCACGCGTCGAGCAGCCGGTGCACGTCCGGGGAGACCTCGGTCCGCGACGGCGGCACGGGGGCGGGGCCGGCGAGGGCGTGCAGGTGGGCGGAGGCGTCGGCGTCCAGTTCCAGCGCCCGCGCGAGGGAGCGCAGCACCTGGGGTGAGGGATGCCGGTCGACGCCCTGTTCGAGCCGGACCAGGTACGGCTCGCTGATTCCGGCGAGCCGGGCCAGTTCCTCCCGGCGCAGTCCTGCCACCCGGCGACGTCCGCCGGCGGGTACCCCCGCGTCCGCCGGGGCGACCCGTCCGCGCCGGGCCTTGAGGAATTCTCCCAGGTGATTGTCGGCCGCCATGATGCGAGGGTAACCCTGCGAGGGTGCTGGCTGGCCAGGCGCGAACGGCGCAGGCTCGATGCCATGAAGACATGGTTCATCACCGGCGCGTCCCGCGGCTTCGGCCGCATCTGGGCCGAAGCCGCTCTCGGCCGCGGCGACCGTGTCGCCGTCACCGCACGCGATCCAGAGACCCTGCGACCCCTCCTTGACGCCCACGGGGACGCTGTCCTCCCGCTCCGCCTTGACGTGACCGACCGCACCGCCGCCACCGCCGCGGTGCAGCGGGCCGCCGAGGTCTTCGGCCGCCTCGACGTGGTCGTCAACAACGCGGGGTACGGCCTGTTCGGCATGGTCGAGGAAACCACCGAGGAAGAGGCCCGCGCGCAGCTCGACACCAACCTGTTCGGCCCGCTGTGGGTGACGCAGGCGGCCCTGCCGTACCTGCGGGCCCAAGGCAGCGGCCACATCCTGCAGGTCTCCAGCGTCGGGGGCCTCGCCGCCTTCCCCACGCTCGGGCTGTACAACGCCTCCAAGTGGGCCCTGGAGGGCATGAGCGAGGCCTTGGCCCAGGAGGTCGCCCCGTTCGGGATCAAGGTGACCCTCGTCGAGCCCGGCCCCTACGGCACCGACTGGTCGGGGGCCTCCGCGGTGCACACCGAGCCGCTGCCCGCATACGAGCCCGTCCGCGCCGCGCGCCGGGCCGGTGCGTCCGCGCGCACGCCCCAGGACCCGCGCGACACCGCCGCCGTTGTCCTCCAACTCGTCGACACCGACGCGCCGCCCCTGCGGCTGTTCCTCGGCACCTACCCCTATCCGGTTGTCGAGGCGGCGTATCGGAAGCGGCTCGACATGTGGAACGAATGGAGGCACCTCGCCTCCCGTGCGTGACCGGGGCGGAGGCCGCCGTCTTCGAAGACAACCCCTTGAATCCTCCGGCCTCGATTTCCTTGGAGTGCTGGTCACGGACGCCTGCTGCCTGGGTGTCGAACAGGCGGGCCGCGTACGACCCAGGGCGGCGCCGTGCGGATCTGCCAGCCTGCCGTCGGCACTGCCGTCCAGGTCCGGCCGGGGGACTTGCCGGTCCGGTCGGCAGATGCGCAGCCTGAGCGACCCCACCGCCCATGGTGAACCGGTCCGGCCCGAACACCCCGGCCATCGATGACAGTGCTCGGGCCGACGGGTGAACCCGAGGCCACCGCGGCTGGGTAGCGTGCGGGCGAAGGCAGAGGAAAGAGGAGGTGATGACGAATGGTCTGGGGTGGATCGGCGAGCACTGGTACAGCGGTGCGGTCGTCAAGGACGGGATGCTCGCGGACATCTCCCTCACGGCGGTGCGCGGCGTGGACCCGGTGGACTTCCGTGGTCCGCCTCGGTGCCGATCGGCACCGGGCCGAACGGCCCCCGCTGTACAGGGACTTCGAGCGGCGGGGCGTGGCGCCGGGCGACAGCGTGGCGATGTTCGGACGAAGCGGCCGCTCGAGGACCGCCTCGGCGCGTTCGCCGCTCCGGATGCGGCCATGCGCCAGGCCGGGGCGGTGCGGGCCACCTTCCCCGGATGTGAGGACGCCGAGGACGAGGACGAGGAGTTGGCGAGGCGGCTGTTCACGACGGTGGGCGAGCATCTTGGACTGTCGCTGCCGCGCCGGGAGATCGAACAGGGGCTGCTGCCCGCGGTGCACCTGCCCTCGCCGGTGTGAACCGGTGGTCACGGGGACGACCTGTCGTCAGTGGTTCTTCGCGGTCATGGTGCACTTCACGGCCGTGCTGTCGCTGGAGCACGCCGCATTCATGTTCGTGTTCAGCCAGTACGGGTCCCGGTCCGGCAGCCGCTGGTTCGTGTTGAAGGCCGCGAACCCGGCCATCGAACCGCTGTTGTCGCTCCCGGAGATCGCGGACCCGCCCACACACCCCCTTCCACGTCGGCGTATGGCCGTCGATGTTGAACAGGTGGACGGTGCTGCCCTGCTTGCTCGTGAAGGTCTGCACACAGGCGTTGCCGCTGCTGACGGGGTTCAGGCCACCCGCGAGCGAGGGCATTCCGCCGCTGTTGTAGGTGGAGTTGAAGGCGAACTCGTCGCAGTTGAGCTGGTCTGTCGTGCTGTTGAGGGCGCTGGTGTCGCCGTTGGCCGCCGCCGGCCGAGCAGGGAGTTGTCGATGACGGTGGCCGCCGCCATGAGTTCATCTGCGTCGCGACGCCGTCGCCGTTGCCGTAGGTGCAGGTGGCGGAGGGCACACGACGCGCTTCCGGCGTGAACCGTGGGGTCCCGTCACGTGGGCCACGAGTTCGCGAAGCACATGAGTCCACCGTCTGATGCCACCGCGACGCAGTACGACCGCAGGAGGAGTCCCGCCTCCTGCCACGGTCGCAAAGCGGCCCTTCACCTGGCGTGCTCGATTGCGACTCCGGTTGCATGCGATGGCGCCCCTGGAGCGATGTGGCATCGTGTGCCCCGCCCCGAGGATGGCCGGGTGACCGAGATCATCGCGGGGCTGTACATGTCCCCTCTGGAACTGCTTGCCCTGCCAGGTGCCGTCGCGCTGGTGGTGGCGCGCTGGCTTCCGCCCGCGGCCCGTCCACGCGTCACGATCGCGGCGGGAGCGGTTCTCGTGCTGTCCGCGGTCGTGCTGAGCGTGGTGGGAATCCGCTGGCAGATGCTGCCCGTACTGGCCGGCGCCGCCCTCGCGTTGCCGTTCGCCCTCTCTCCCCTGCTGCGACGCCGTACCGGCCGGCCGGCGTGGCGGGCCCGGTGGTGGCTGGCGTTGCCGGGGACGGTCGTCTGTACCGGCCTGATCGCCACGGGGCCGGTGGCCGCCTGGGCCTTTCCCGTACCCGTGTTCCCGGAACCGTCGGGCCGCTTCGCGGTCGGCACCCGCGTGGTGCAGTGGACCGACCCGCACCGGCCCGAGACCGCCACCGCCGACCCGCACGACCGGCGCACGGTCGTGGTCCAGCTCTGGTATCCCGCGCAGAAGAGTCCCGCGAGCGCGCGGCGGGCCCGGTATCTCGGCCGCACGGAGCACGAGGCGCGCACCGTCTCCGACGCACTCGCGCGCTATGTCGGTTTGCCCGGCTTCCTGGTCGACGGCGTCCCGCGTGCCCGCACCCACTCCGTCTTCAACGCCCCGGTGGCCGGCGGGAGTACACGATTCCCCGTCGTGCTGTTCTCTCCGGGGCTGGGCGGAGTGCGCACCCAGAACACCGCCTGGGCGGAGGAACTGGCCAGCCACGGCTATGTGGTGGCCGCCCTCGACCACCCGTACGACTCCGCCGCCGTCGTCCTCGCCGACGGCCGGACGATCACCACCAAGGTCGCCTCCACCGGCGACCCCGACAAGGACGAGAAGCTGGGGATCGGCTGGGCGGCGGTTCGAGCCGCCGACCTCAGCTTCGTCCTCACCCGGCTGGAGCGTCTGGACCGAGGTGATACCGGTGACCCGCTGACCGGGCGTCTGGACACCGGCCTGGCCGCCGTGACCGGCCACTCCATAGGCGGCGGTTCGGCCGTGCGGGCAGCTCGCCAGGATCGCCGGTTCGACGCCGTCATCGATCTGGACGGCTATCCCTACGATCCCGCCTCGCGCCCGCTCCACCAGCCGGCCCTCGCGCTCACCCAGGCCATCACCCCGGACACCGACCCGCGCTACCTACCCCGCCTCACCGAGGTCCTCAAGCGCAACACCGCGACGAGTTACCGGCTCACCGTCCCCGGCGCCGCACACCTCACCTTCATGGACGCTCCCCTGTACCTGCCGCCTGTGCCCTCGCTACTCGGCTCCCTGGGCCGCACCGAGAGCCCGCACGTGGTCGCCGCAGCCACGCTCGCCTTCCTGGACACCACTCTGCGGCACCGACCCGATGACCTCGCCTCCGTCCTGTCCGCCTACGGCGACCTCAGCGTCTACCGTCCGGGCAAGAGCCGCTGACGAACTGTGCGACCAGGGACCGTGCCGGATCCGCAAAGGTGCGAGGTGCGCAGGGTGACGGGGACGACGAGGACGGTGAAATTGCCGCAGAGGGTGCGGTCCCCGCGGTCGCGTGGCCGGCACCGGCCAGTTCCAGCACCGTGAAGATGCTGACGGAGCGTTCCACGATCGATCCGCCCCCGAGAGCCACGGCCCCCATGGACGCACGGCGAAGTCTCGTCCCTCAGCCCGTTTTCGCCGTGCGGGGCCCGCAGCATGCCAGAGCACCAAGCCGTGGACAGCCACTCCGCGCCAGGACTCACCACCCTGCGCACCTGGGCACGAGCCGGTCCGAGGGCGGCGGGGGCATCGCTCGCTGGTCGATGCCCGCGATCGCCATGGCAGGGTGCCGGCCGGGCGTCGCCTCAGTTCGTCAGCCGTTCATGTGCTGTCCTTCGCTGTGGGGTGGCTTGTTCGGAGTGGTCCGCGACTGTCGGGCCGCCCTGCCCACGACAACGTCAGGACCTGCTCCATGACCGCATCGGCCGCTCTTCGGCGCCCTCATGTTCTTGCTCGCTTTCTCGTCGCCGCACCCCTCCTGGCCGCGGGCGCGCTGACCGGCGTGCCGCCGGCGCACGCGGCCGGCGCGGACGCCGTCCGCATCAACGAGGTGGTGACTACCGGCGGCGTCAACGACTCGATCGAGCTGTACAACAAGGGCACCGCCACGGTCGACGTGTCGAGCTGGGTCCTCACGGACGACGACCAGGGCCACACCTACAAGATCGCTTCCGGGACCACCCTGGCGGCGGGCGCGTACAGGGCGTTCGACGTGAGCGGCGCCTTCGGCCTGGGCTCGGACGACGAGGCCCACCTCTACCTCGCGGACGGCAAGACACAGGTGGACAGCTTCTCCTGGAGCAAGCACTCCGACCCGTCGTGGTCACGCTGCCCTGACGGCACCGGCGCGTTCCGACAGGCGTCCGCGGTGACCCTCGGCGGCTCGAACAACTGCGGCACCGGTGGCCCGGACGGCGGCACGACTCCGGCCGCGTGGCCGGGAAGCGGCAGCGTGACCACCGCGGACGGCTCCAATGTGTTCGGTCAGGACCTCAGCGGCCTCTACCAGGAGGCCGGTGTGCTCTGGGGGGCGCAGAACAGCGGCAGGCTGTGGCGTCTGGTGCGCGACGGCTCCGGCGGATGGAAGCCGGACACCACGGGCGGCTGGTCCTCCGGCAAGTCCCTGCGCTTTCCGGGGGGCTCGGGCACTCCCGACACGGAGGGCGTCACCCTGACCGGTGCCGGCTCGGCCGCAGGCGTGTTCGTGGCCAGCGAGCGCGACGGGGACGCGTCGGGCACCAGCCGCCTGTCGGTGCTGAAGTACGACGTCAGCGGAACAGACTCGTCGCTGACCGCGTCCAGGGAGTGGAACCTCACGTCCGACCTGCCCTCGACCGGCTCCAATCTCGGTCTCGAAGGGATCACCTGGATCCCGGACACCGCGCTGACCGGCTCCGGGTTCAAGGACGCCTCGACCGGCACGGCGTACGACCCGGCCCGCTACGGCGGTCACAGCGGCGGGGTGTTCTTCGTGGGTGTCGAGGGCACGGGCATGATCTACGGCTACGTACTGGCCGACTCCGGCTCCTACACCCGCGTCGCCTCCTTCACCAGCGGCATGCCCGCGGTGATGGAACTCCAGTGGGAACCGCAGGCGTCGCGCCTGTGGGCGGTCTGCGACAACACCTGCGAAGGCCGGCATCGCACCCTGAAGATCGACACCAACGGCGTCTTCACCACCGCAGGCGTCTTCAACCGCCCGTCGGGTATGCCCAACTACAACAACGAGGGCTTCTCCCTGGCCGGCGCGGACGAATGCGTGGCCGGATCCAAGCCTGTCTACTGGGCGGACGACTCCAGCGACGGCGGCCACGCTCTGCGCAGAGGCACCATCACCTGCTGAGCAACGGCCCGCGGCGGACCCGGCGCGCCGAACCGAGAAGGCCGGGAACACAGGCACGCGCCCAGTGCCTCAGTCCGACCTGAGCGGTCAGCCCTCCGGGCCGCTGGTCGTGCGGTCGTCAGAAGTCGTACGGCTTCTTGGTGTTCCAGTTCAGCACGTCGGCCTCGTTCCAGCTGAACTGCGGCTTCTGGCCCTTGACGGCGACGGAGTAGAAGGGGCCGCTGCGACCGTCCGTGCCGCGCAGCGCGATGGCGAGCGACTGCGCGGTCCGGTTCTTCGAGCCGTAGTCGAAGAGGTTCACGGCGCTGTAGGCCTTGCCTCCGGGCTGGAGCGTGATGTGCTTGTCGCCGCCCGGGTTGTCCTTCCTGGAGTGCGGCAGTACGCGGTTGTCCACATTCCAGTCGAGGACCACGGCCGGGTACGAGGTGACCCAGCACGGCTTTGTGCCCTCGTTGACCGCGGTGAGCAGCAGGTGGTCGCCCTGTTCACCGGCGAACCGGTGTACCGCGCTGACCGCCAGCTCGTCCCCGCGGCACGGCTGGGCGTCGGTCGTTGGGGCGGCCTTGCTCGCGATCTCCTGCGCCCCGCCCATGGCGGTCGCCGAGCGCAGCTCCTTCGTGGCGGCACCAGCGCTGCCGGCGCTGTGGTCGCCGCCCGCCGCCTTGGAGTCGTTGCCGGCGCCGCCGCAGGCGGTCAGGCCCAGCGCCAGCGCGGCAGTGACGGCGGTCAGGGCGGCGGCGGAGCGGACGGTGCGGGGGACGCGGTGCGTGGTCATGATGAGAACTCCCTGAAGGTGTGTCAGGACTCGGCACTCCCCTGCGCCCGCAGGGTGACCGGACGTCGCGGCTGTTTCGCCGCACCCCATGAGACGACGCCGGGGCGAGCGTCGTTCGCTCCGGTCTGTCCGCATTCGGTAACAAGGCGGCCCAGGCCGGCCGGGTTTCAGGAGAGCCGGTGGGCCGGCTGCCGCGTCACGATGCGTGCGGTGCCGCCGAGTCGCACTCTCAGGTCGGCTCCCGCCGCGGCGACGATGGTGGCGGGACTGCCGAGGGCGTCACCCGTGCCGACGGTGATCCGGTGGATGCCCCGGCCGGCCAGGTGTGCGGCGAGGCAGGCCGTGCTGTCGGCGTTGGCGAGGTCCTCTGGGACGCCGATCGACGGGGCGGACATCCGGGCCCCGAGCATGCCTTCGGGCGAGGGTTGCGAGTGGACGTAGGCGCCGAGCAGGCCCAGGAGGTCGCGGATTGCCTTGAGGCGCTCGATGTCCGGGCGCAGGGCGGCGAGCGCGGCCCGGGTGGGGACCGGTATCAGAATGCGTTCGCGGCCCACGCCGGCGATCCGGACGTCCGGTGCGAGGCCGAGGGCCGCGAGAACGGGGGCGCGTTCCTCCGCGGTGGGGGCGCGCAGGTCGACGGGTCCGGGGTCGAAGGCGGCGGTGGTCAGTTCGCCGTCGTGCTCGGCCCGCCCGGCGAAGACGCGTCCCCCGGCACGGAGGGGGCCCGGCAGGGCCCGGCACCGTCGTGCCGGGCGGCGAGGAGGGCGAGGGCGGCGACCGTGCCGTGCCCACAGGCGGGCAGTTGTCCTTCCGTGGTGAAGAGGCGCAGTCCGGTCGCGTCGGCGGTGTGTCGTACGTACACGGCGTGCGAGGTGCGGTGTGCGGCGGGGGTGCGGCGCCGTTCGTCGTCGTCCAGCCTCCCGTTCGGCGTACCCGGTGGTGGTGAGCCGGGTGCCGCGAAGCGTGGCGGTCCGGATCCAGGCGTCATGTCCGTTGCCGGCGCACCGGCGGGTGCCGGCGCGGGCTGATTCCGGCCGTGGCTCGCCCGGGTCCCGCCCCGGCGGTACGGGGCGGGACGCGGGCGCGCGGGTGGGCCCGTCCGTGCGTCCATGTGGACGCCGGAGAGGTGGCGGGCGGCGCGCGGAACGGTCGTCCGCGTCAGATCACGCCCTGGGCGAGCATCGCGTCGGCGACCCGTTCGAAGCCCGCGATGTTCGCGCCGGTGACGTAGTCGCCCGGGGCGCCGTAACGCTCGGCGGTCTCATGGCAGGTGGCGTGGATGTCCCGCATGATGTGCGCCAGTTCCTCCTCCACCCGGGCCGGCGACCACGCCGTCCGCGCGTGGTTCTGGGCCATCTCCAGAGCGCTCACCGCGACCCCGCCCGCGTTGGCGGCCTTGCCGGGGCCGAAGGCGACACCCGCACGCTGGAAGAGGTGCACCGCTTCGGGGGTGGTGGGCATGTTCGCGCCCTCGGCGACCGCCTTCACGCCGTTGCGCACGAGGGTGGCCGCGTCGTCCTCGTCCAGTTCGTTCTGGGTGGCGGACGGCAGCGCGACATCGGCCGGCACCTCCCAGACCCGTCCGCCCGGCACGAACCGGGCCGAGGCCCCGCGCCGCTCCGCGTACTCGCTGATCCGTCCGCGCTCGACCTCCTTGACCTGCTTGAGCAGATCGATGTCGATGCCCTTGTCGTCGATGACGTACCCGCTGGAGTCCGAGCAGGTCAGCGGATTGGCGCCCAGGGCGAGCAGCTTCTCTACGGTGTAGATCGCGACGTTGCCGGAGCCGGAGACGACCGCCGTCTGGCCCTCCAGGTCCTCGCCGCGCTCCCGCAGCATCGCCGCCGCGAACAGCACACTCCCGTACCCGGTGGCCTCGGGCCGGATCGCCGAACCGCCCCAGCCTGTTCCCTTGCCGGTGAGGACTCCGGCCTCCCAGCGGTTCGTGATCCGCCGGTACTGCCCGAACAGATAGCCGATCTCGCGTCCGCCGACCCCGATGTCACCGGCCGGCACATCGGTGTGCTCGCCGATGTGCCGGTACAGCTCCGTCATGAACGACTGGCAGAACCGCATGATCTCCGCGTCACTGCGGCCGTGCGGGTCGAAGTCGCTGCCGCCCTTGCCGCCGCCGATGCCGAGACCGGTCAGCGCGTTCTTGAAGATCTGCTCGAAACCGAGGAACTTGATGATTCCGAGGTTGACGGACGGGTGGAAGCGCAGGCCCCCCTTGTACGGGCCGAGCGCGCTGTTGAACTCCACCCGGAAGCCCCGGTTGACGTGCACGCGGCCCTGGTCGTCCTGCCAGGGCACGCGGAAGATGACCTGGCGCTCCGGCTCACACAGCCGCTCGATGAGGCCCGGCTCGGCGTACTCCGGCCGCGCCGCCAGCACCGGCGCCAGCGTGTCCAGCACCTCGTGCACGGCCTGGTGGAACTCGGGTTGGGCGGGGTTGCGCCGCTCGATCTCGGCACGCAGGGCGTCGAGTCGGGTCTTGCTCTCGTCTCGGGTCGTCACAAGGTCCCTTTCTGGCACGGCTGTCACCGGTACGAGACCGGTGAGGCGCCCGGCTCCGTTGCCGCGCGCAGGACAGGGCCGCCCCGGGCTCCTCGTCAGTTGTCCCACTGACCTCCCGGGAAACGGCCGGCTCCTCAGTGTTACCCCTGTGTAAACCCCAAGGCCAGCATGGTCGTGCAACTGTCCGCAGTCTGAGATCACACGCTGCCGCGGCGGCCTTCGGGCCGTGGCCGAGTCAACTCGCCGGCTCCCGGAGCGGCCATGGCCCTGAGGGGGATGCCTTGGTCGTCCGGTCGTGGGCGGCTTCGGCCGAGCCGTGGGTGCGGGGTGCCGACGGCGCCGACGTCAGGCGCGTCCACGACGGTCGTGAACGATCTGCCGAGCGTTATGCCCGCCCCCTACACTGAGCCGCGTGACCAGGACAGGGACCATGCCCTCGGCGGGCCGGGAGGAAGGCGCCGCGGCGTCCGCGCGTCCGCAGACGCTGATGCTGAGCTTCCTGGGGCTGTACGTCCTGGAGCACGGCAGCGCGGTCTACTCGGGCAGCGTCATCGACGTGTTCGCGCGCGTCGGGGTCTCCGAGGACGCGGTGCGCTCCACCCTGACCCGGATGGTCAGACGTGATCTGCTGGCCCGTCACCGCCGTGGCCGCAAGATGTACTTCGGGCTGACCGCGCGCTCCACCGAGGTGCTGCGCGACGGCCAGGACCGCATCTGGAGCGCGGGCGCCGTCAACCGCGACTGGGACGGCACCTGGACCCTGGTCGGCTTCTCACTGCCCGAGGCCTGGCGCAGCCAGCGCCACGACCTGCGCTCACGCCTGGTGTGGGCCGGCTTCGGACCGTTGCAGAACGGCCTGTGGATCGCTCCGGGCCGTCCGGACGTCCCGGCTGTCGTCGCCGGGCTCGGCCTGGAGGACCACCTCAACGTGCTGCGCGGGCACGCGGCCGAACCGACCGAGGCCGCCCAGCTGCTGCACCGGGCCTTCGACACGGCCGGCATCGCCGAGCGCCACCACGCCTTCCTCGGCCAGTGGGACCGTCCGGACCCGCTGCCGTCCGCCCCGGACGACCTGGCCCGGCAGCTCCTGCTGCACACCGACTGGCTGCAGGTCGTCCGCTCCGATCCGCGTCTGCCCGCGGAGCACCTTCCCGGGGACTGGCCCGCGATTCGCGCCGAGCACGTCTTCCGCACCCTGTCCGCCCAGTACGACGCCCCGGCCAAGCGGCTGGCCGACGCGGTACTGGACACCATCCCGGCCGGGCAGGGCTGAGCGGAGCGGGAGGGCACGGTGCGACGCCCCGTGGGCCGCCGCGCCGACGCGGCCGGGGGCAGCCGTACGGCCGGAACCCGTGAACATTCGTCACTTCGTTGACCGCCGTCCGCAATCAGCCCTATATTCGGCGCACCCGCCGCTGGCACCGAGGCTCCGCGGTTCCCTTCCGCCGCGCCGTCCGCCTGCCCGTCGGCGGCTGATGGACACCAGCACGGCCGGCACAGCCCGCTGAAACCGCGTCCCGGGGCGCCCTTCGGCGGCCGTTCCCCGCTCGCACGCCCCTCGTACGCCCTGTCCGTACCGACACGCCGCTCCCGTTCGAGAACGCCTTCCGCGCAGACACGCCCCATCCGCCGTACAGCCCCGTCCGCCGTACAGAGATGAGCCCGCACATGCCGAAGTTCGCGCTCGGCGCGGCCACGCTGGCCGCCGTCCTCGCCCTCGCCGCAGCGGTCCCCGCCGCCGCGCGGAGCGACACCCCGCAGTCCACCGCACCGGCTGCCACCACCACGCGCCACCTGAGCGGGCGCCTCCCGGACGGCGCGAGCTGGATCGCCGACGTGCCCGACCGCTGGAACGGCACCCTGCTGCTGTTCAGCCACGGCTACGGCCCCACCACCGCCCAGGACGCGCCCTCCCCCGCCGCCGGCCAGGCCCTCCTGGCCGAGGGCTACGCGCTGGCCGGCTCCTCCTACGACCCGAACGGCCCCTGGTGGGCGCTGGAGAGCGCCGAACGCGATCAGCTCGCCACCCGGGAGGCGTTCGCCGCCGCCGCGGGCCGTCCCGTCCGCACCCTGTCCGTCGGGCAGTCCATGGGCGGGCTGGTCAACGCCCAGCTCGCGCGGGACGCGGGCGGCGTCCTCGACGGCGCCCTGGGCCTGTGCGGCCTGGTCGCCGGCGGAGTCGATCTGGGCAACTACCAGCTGGACGCCGAGTACACCATCGCCTCCCTGCTCGCCCCCGACGAGCACCTGGAACTTGTGGACTTCGCCGACCAGGACGCGGCCGCCGCGACCGCGGCCCGGCTCACCGCCGCCGTGGAGCGCGCCCAGACCACACCCGCGGGCCGGGCACGGATCGCGCTCGCCGCCGCGTACCTCAACCTGCCCGGCTGGGCCCCGGGGCAGAACGCGCCCGCGCCCGGCGACGCCGAAGGACAGGAGGCGCAGCAGTACTCCTGGTTCGCCCAGGGCGTGCTGTCGTTCATCGGTCCCGCTCGCTACTCCGTCGAGCAGTCGGCGGGCGGCAACGCCTCCTGGAACGCGGGCGTGGACTACGCGGGCCTGCTGCGTTCCTCCGAGCACGCCGACCAGGTCCGGACGCTGTACCGGACGGCGGGACTGGACCTGCGGGCCGACCTCACCGCCCTGACCCGCGGCGCCCGGGTGCACGCCGATCCGCAGGCGGTGCGCCGCCTCGAGCGCACCTCCACCGCCGGGCAGGGCCTGACCATGCCGCTGCTGAACCTGCACACCACCTCCGACCAACTGGTCCCCGTGCAGCAGGAGAACGCGTTCGCCGCCCGGGTGCGGGCCGCCGGTGACGGCGCCCTGCTGCGCCAGGCCTACGTCGCCCGCCAGGGCCACTGCAACTTCACGGCGGCCGAGGTCGTCGCGGGCGTGCACGCCCTGGAACACCGGGTGACCACGGGCCGCTGGGACGGCGGCACCGCACCGGCGGCCCTGCAACGCGCCGCGCTGGCGCTCCACCTCGACGGAGCGGCCTTCGCCCCGTACCGGCCCACGCGCCTCGTCGTCGGCCGCCGCCACACCTGATCCTCCGCTCCCCCGCCGCCGGCCTTCCCCCTGGACCCGCCATGTCGCTGACCCGCCCCCCTTCCTCCCCGCAACCCGCCGGCCCGGCGCCGGGCCGGCTGCCGCTCGGCACCCTCGTCGCCGGCTGTCTCGCGGTCTGCCTCGCCCAGATCGCCCTCGCCGTGCCCGCCACCCTCAACGGCCTCTTCCAGGAGGACCTGCATCCGATCGGTTCCCAACTGACCTGGATATCCGACGCGTTCCTGCTGCCGGTGACCGTGCTGGAACTCACCTTCGGCGTCCTCGGCGATCTGTTCGGACGCAAGCGGCTGCTCGTCGGCGGCTCCGTCGTGGTCGTCGCGGGCGAGGCCGTCTCCGCCGTGAGCGGCGGCGTCCATCTGCTGTGGGTCGGGCAGGTGGTCGCCGGCCTCGGTGCGGCGGCGCTCTTCCCGACCTCGCTCGCCATGATCGCGGCGGGCACGCACAGCCACCGGGACCGGGCGCGCGGCATCACGGTGTGGGCGGCCGCCCTGTCCACCGGCGGGTTCGTCGCCCCCGTCATCGGCGGTGTCACGGGCAGCCACGACTCCTGGCGCGCGGCGTTCGTGGTGGTCGTGGTGATCGCCGCGGCCAGCACCGCGGTGAGCCTCCTGGGCGCCGGGGACTCCCGGGCACCCGAGGGCCGCTCACTGGACCTCGGCGGGCAACTCACCGTCGGCATCGGCTTGTTCGCGCTGTTGTACGCGGTGATCCAAGGTCCGGCGGACGGCTGGGGTTCGGCCCCGGTCGTCGCCGCGTTCGTGGTCGCCGCGGTGTTCGTCGTGCTCTTCGTCGTCGCCGAGCGGCGCGCCCGTTCCCCGTTGCTGCGCCTGGACCTGTTCACCAACCGGGCGTTCGCGGTCGCCTCCGTCGTCGCGGTCGTCGGCATGTTCAGCTTCCTGGGCACCGCCTACGCCACCAGCATCCGGCTGGGCCCGGTGCAGCACCAGAGCCCGCTGCGCACCTCCGTGGCCTTCCTGCTGCTCAACGGTCTGACCCTGGTCCTGGCCCCGCTCACCTCGCGGCTGCTGGAGCGGGTCAGCGGGCGCTGGATCCTCACCGTCGGCCTGGCGCTGATGGCCGCGGGCGACTTCCTCGCCGCGACCCTGCCGGTGCAGGACCGGGCGCTGACCTCTCTGGTGCTGCCCCTGGGACTGGTCGGTGCCGGGTTCGCGTTCACGGTCTCCTCGATCACCGCCACCGCCGTGAACACGGTTCCCCCGCACTACGCCGGCATGGCGAGCGCCTCCACCAGCCTGCTGCGCGACTTCGGGTTCACCCTGGGCCCGGCGGTGATCGGTGCCGTCGCCCTCAGCCGGGCGGCCTCGCTGTTCGGCTCCGACCTGCGCCACTCCTCGCTGAGTCCGCAGGTGAAGGCGGCTGCTACCGAGGTCGCGGCGGAAGGCGGCCCGCTGGCCGTCAACTCCGTGCCGGCCACCGCCCCACCGGGCGGTGCCGCACCGCTGGCGCTGCGAGCGCTCGGTCACGGGTACGCGCTGGGCTTCACGATCTGCGGCGCGGCGGCGCTGGTCTCGTGCCTGCTGGCCCTGATCGCCCTGCGTCGCACGGACACCCCCCAGCACACCGGCACGCCCACGGTTCCCGAGACGGCGACGACCGCCTGAGCCACCCTGGGGAACGGGGAGACACAGGCGGTCGCGCCTCGGTGCGCCTACGGCTTCCGCGCGACACCGACGTAGAGGGGCACCTGTTCGTCGGCGAACTCCTGGTCCGGCTCCGGGTGCCAGTTGGTGACCACCTGGACACCCGGGTCGATCAGATCGAGACCGGTGAAGAAGCGGGCGAATTCCTCTCGGGAACGCACCTGCGCGGGAATGCCGCTCTTGCGGTATATGTCGACGGCCTTGTCCCAGCTGGCCACATCGAAGTCTCCCGTCACGTGCGAGAGCATGAGGAAGCTGCCGGAGGGGAGCGGGGCCACGAGCTCGTTCACAAGATCGTACGGCTTGTACTCGTCGGAGACGAAGTGCAGAAGGGCCACGAGCGAGAGGGCGATGGGTTCCTCGAAGTCGAGGATCTCCTTGGCATCTTGCATGATCTTCTCGGGCTCGCGCACGTCGGCCTCGATGTACTTCGTCGCCCCCTCGGGCGTGCTCCTCAGCAGGGCCTCCGCATGACGGAGAACGATGGGGTCGTTGTCGACATAAACCACGCGTGATCGCGGGTCGACCGCCTGGACGACCTGGTGGAGATTGGGCTCGGTCGGAATACCGGTACCGATGTCGAGGAACTGACGCACACCACGGGCAGCCAGAAGCCGGGCAGCTCGGTTCATGAAGCTCCTGTTGGTCCGGGCGGCGACCCGGATCGCGGGCAGGAACGATATGACCTTCTCGGCGGCCTCCTCATCGACCGGGTAACTGTCCTTGCCACCGAGGTAGTAGTCATACATACGGGCCGGGTGGGGACGGCTGGTGTCAATGGGCTTCGACGTCATCGCTGTTCGGTTTCTTTCGTGTCGGAAGTGTGGCATTGCAATTGCGGGCGCTGGGAGCTTCAGGAAGGGAGGAAGCCGGCTTTCCCGGACCAGGCTCCGATGATGACGGCTGCTGTCTCTCCCCGCCCATGGATCAGCGCAGGCTCATCAGGGTCCCCGCATGACGGCCGGGCTGCCGGGCTGCCGGGAGGGCGCCGCAGGCTCGCTTCCGGCCATGCGCGGTTGCTTCGTCCAGGAGGGCGGGCACGGTCGGGGCCGGCTCGGTTCGCTCACGCCGGCTCCCTCTCCCTTTCGGCCCGCGGCGGTCGTTCGGGGCAGTCTGCCACGGCCCCCGTGAGGCGAACAGACCGCAGCCCGAACTGTGCAGGTCGCACAGTGCAGCCCGCGAACTCATCAGTGCGGCCAGCATAGTTGCTGGTGGCTCGGCTCGCGCGGCACGGATGCGACCAACTCGCCGCCTCTGGCAGCCCTACGGCCTGTTCCGTCCCGTACGCTCCGTCACGCGGGTGCGGGCCTCGCACCGCACCAGGTCGCGCCGGCGCCGGACCGGCGTGCGGCGACGCCGGTCACTCGTTCTTCAGTTCGTGCCCGTTCACTGTGGAGACGATCTTCTCCGTGATCGCCAGCAGGTGCCCCGGCGGCTTGTGGGTGCCGTCCACGTCATTGGCCCAGAAGTGAGCCGCCCGCGTCTTGCCGGCGCTGCGAGCCATGGAGTTGAGGCGGCCGGCCGTGCGTGCCTCTTCCACGTGCGCGGCATGGGTGGAGTTGCCCACCATTTCCTCGATAGTGCTGGCCCCGAGGAGGTGGGAGGGCCGGAACCGGTTCGAGCCGGCCATCGTGAACGGCCGTACGCTGGCATCACCCGGCAGGCCGAGACGGACGGGTCTGCGAGGAAACGCAGCGCCGGTCCTTCGGATCACCCCAGGTCGAAGGTGTTGGGCAGGCCCAGCCGGTAGCGCACCTCGTCGATGCGTTTGAGGGGCTCCAGCTCCTGGGGGCGGTACAGCTCCCAGATCCGGCACCGCTCGGCGTCCGAGCCGTCCCGGTCGAGCAGCGCGTTGACGGCCCGCCGTGCGGACTCGTTGGCGCCCTCCATGGTCGCCAGGTCCACGTCGGTGCGCACGTAGTCCCCGGCGAGGAAGAAGTTCGGCACGGCGGTCTTCGCCGAGGGGCGGTTGTACAGCGTGCCCGCGGGGTGGATCAGGAGCGGCTCCCGGTTCTGCGGATCGGGGCCGCCGAGCCCCGTGACGGCCGGGTCCATGAACCAGGCGATGCGGTCGGCGTCCGTGAGCGTCGTCCTGCCGGAGTCGTTCAGGGCGTCCTTCAGCTGCGCCCAGCATTCCTCGACGATCTCCTCGCGCGTGCACTCGCGGGCCGTCTTGCCGTACAGGATCCCCGGCTTGTCCCACTCGGAGACGATCGCCGACAGGCAGTCGTGGGCGCGTCCGTCGCCGTAGTCCTCCGGGAAGTCGCGTACGTCCCAGAACTGGGCCTGCCCGATCCCGGTCACCGACCACGGCGAGTCCAGGCAGTTGATGTGCCCGTGGACGACGGGCGTCGGCGTGCGCAGGTAGAACTGCACACCGGTCATCCAGTCGGTCTCCAGCGCGTCGCACCGGGCGAGTTGCGGGTCGGCCGCGCGCAGCGCGGGACCCCAGGTTCGCCGGGCGTGCTCGACGGGCATGGCGCAGATGTAGTGGTCCGCGGTGACGGTGCGTTCGCCGCTCCCGTCACGGGCCGAGACCCGCACGCCGGTGACGCGCCCGCCGTCGTACAGCACCTCCCGCACCTCGGTGCCGAGGACGAAGCGGACGCCCAGCGCGCGCAGGTGAGCGGACCAGGGGTCGATCCACGCCTCGCTCGTCGGGGCGTTGAGCACCCGGTCGATGTCCGCGTCGCCGTCCATGCCGCGGCCCAGCAGGCCCCACAGCAGCAGCGCCTCGATGATGACGCGGCCGACGGTGCGGGTGGAGGCGACCTCGGCGCGGGTGGCGACGAGGTTGCGGGTCTGTCCGATGCCGAGGAGCGTGCGGTACTCCTCGCTCATCCGCTCCGCGCGGATGAAGTCCCACCAGGGGGTCTTCTCCCACTGGTCCTCGCGGCGCGCGTCGCAGCTGGTGAGGTGGACGAGGACACGGCCGGCGAAGTAGGCGGCCTCGTGCGCGGGCAGCCGGCTGCCCAGGTCGAGGACGGAGAGGATCTGGTCGCGGATCCACGACGGGGTGATGTCGCCGGGGGCGGGCGGGGTGGTGAGCCGTCGCAGGGGGAAGTGAAGGTCCGGGCGGCCGTCCTCCCGGGCGAAGAGTGCCTCGGTGCCGTTGCGGAGGTTGTCGTGGACGCCGTTCGCGTTGCCGGGGAAGGGGATGCGGCGCATGCTGTCCGGCAGGTTCCGGTAGAACCCCGGGAAGAAGCGGAAGCCGTGTTCCCCCGGCAGGGGTCTGCGGCCGCCCGTGCCGGTTCCCGGTACGTCCATCGAGCGCGCCTTGCCGCCGAGCACGTCGTAGTACTCGTAGACGGTGACGCCGTAACCGCGTTCGGCGAGTTCGTGGGCGGCGCTGAGTCCGGCGACGCCGCCGCCGAGGACGGCGACGTGCTTGCCGCTGGAGGCAGCGGCCTGGGCGGCACCCGGCGCCAAGGCGAGGGCGCCCACCGTTCCCCCGGCACCCGCGAGGAACCGTCTGCGGGTCGTTCCCTGGTGTCCTGTCGTCATGGACACGGGAGGGTAGAGAGACCGGGAACACGGCGACAGGTCGCCATTCGGTCACCACGGCATCCTCACAATCCTGCGCCGCTCCACCGTCCCGGCGGGAAATGACGAGCGTGCTCGGGCAGCACCCCGCGTGCCAGTCGGCTCGGGGCAGCGATCCGGTCCCGTCCGAGCTCACCCGTCGGGCCGGTGAGCCGGGGATCGGCGCACGGGCCAGTGCGGGTTCGGCGTGCCGTCGTCGTTCATGTGCGCCCGCCGCCAGATCTCGTTCCAGCTGTACGGGGTGGACGGCACGAGCCGGTGCCGCCGTCCGCACGCACAGGGCGTCGGCGCCCACGCGCACCCGGCGCACAGCTCGATCCACCCGTGCCCGGTCGGGAGCCACTCCCCCGGTCCCTCCTCCCCGCAGGCCGGGCAGCCGGGCAGCTCGGCGCCGTCCATCAGCGCGTTCCGCCGCCGGACGTACTCGGGCAGTCGCAACGACGGGTGACGGTACGGAGCGTCGGTCCACCCGCGCTCCGATCCCTCCCACCAGTTCCACAGCCACCACGGCCGGGGGTCCGGTACGGCCCGTCGCCCGGCCCGCTTCTCCGCCCGGCGCCGCACGGCGTACGCCTCGGCCCGCGCCAGCCACAGCATCCGCGCCTCGTGCAGTTCCTCCACCGCCCGCACCAGCGCGTCCGGGTCCGCCTCCAGCCGCCGGGGGATCGCGGCGCTGAGCGTGAGGTGGTGGTACGTGGCCCGCAGGCCGTAGGGCGCGAAGACGGTGAGGCAAGTGCGCAGCGCGCTGTGCCGGCGGTGAAGGGAGAGCCGGGTGTCGTGCACGCGCTCCCGGTGGGTCTGGAAGCTGGCCAATGTGTGAACTCCAGGTCCGAGGTCCGGGCGGGGCGGCTGTGACGGCGTCGGCGTGCCCGGGCAGAGGCGGGCCCGGTGAGCGGCCCGCCTCACCCTCACCCTCACCCTCACCCTCACCCTCACCCTCGGGGATGATGCCGGACCCACTGCCGCACCGTCACGGGCTTTTCGCTGCTACATGACCGGTGCACAGCGGGCCGAGCGCTGAGGGAAGGGCGGTCGCCTCCGTGAGGGACCAGAGTCCGGCGTAGCCGTCGCAGCCCTCGCGGCGCCGTTCGTCAGCCGGGCCGGGGCGTGCCGGACCGGTGTGAGGGCGTCAGGGCACCGGCGTGCCCAGGTAATCCCCGTGCTCCAGGTCGTCGAGCAGTGTCGGGTGGATGGGCGACCAGCCGAGCAGTTGCTGTGTGTGAGCGCTGGAGACGGGCCCGTCGAAGCCGTAGGCGGTGGCCATGAACGGGCTCACGAAGTGCCCGGCGGCCTCGGCGGGTGTCAGCGAGACGGTGGGCAGATCCAGGCCCCGGGCGATGGTCTCCGCGATGCTCCTGAAGGTGACGCCGCTTTCGGCCGCTCCGTGCAGCACGCTGCCCGCGGGTGCCTTCTCCAGTGCGAGGCGGAACAGGACCGCCGCGTCGAGCCGGTGCACGGCAGGCCATCGGTTGGTGCCGTCGCCGATGTAGGCCGACACACCGGTCTCCCGGGCGGTGGCGATGAGCATGGGGATGAAGCCGTGATCCTGGGGGCCGTGGACGGTGGGCGCGAGACGGACCACGCTCGCGCGCACCCCCCTGGCGGCGAAGTCCAGGCCCGCTCGCTCGCCGGCGATGCGGAAGGCGGCGATCCCGGCCGTGTCGGGCTCGTCCTTCTCGGTGGCCTCCCGGCCGGCGGGCAGGACCAGGGTGCCCGAGGTGACGACGAGCGGCTTGCCCGAGTGCTCCAGCGGCCGGCCGAGCGTCTCGATCGCGGTCCGGTCGCGCCGCATCATGTCGTCGAGGTCGGAGAAGTCGCCGCCGTAGGCCATGTGCAGCACACCGTCGGCGGCCGCGGCTCCGGCGTACAGGCTGTCGAGGTCGTCCAGCGAGCCGCGGTGCGGTGTGGCTCCCAGTGACTCCAGCCGGGCGGCTGCGGCGTCCGAGCGCGCCAGAGCGGTGACCGAGTGGCCGGCCGCGACGAGTTCGGCGACGACTGCGGGACCGGTCTGGCCGGAGCCACCGGTGACGAAGACATGCATGACACCCTCCCGTTTGACGCCAGTGACTGGCATTACGTGCTCCGACTCTAGGTAGCGCCAGTCACTGACGTCAAGAAGCGTCAGTCGCTGACGCTTCCGGTATCCTGGGGGCATGCCACGGAGCGGAGCTGAAGCACGCCGCCGCCTTCAGCAGGCGGCCCTGGAGCTGTACCGGGAACGCGGGTTCGACCAGACCACCACGGCCGAGATCGCCGCCCGGGCCGGCGTCAACGAGCGCACGTTCTTCCGGCACTTCCCGGACAAGCGCGAGGTGCTCTTCGACGGGGAAGCCGACCTGCGGGACGCGCTGACGCGGGAGGTCGCCGACGCCCCCGAGGGCCTGCGACCGCTCGACGTGCTGCTCCGCGCCTTCCGGAAGGCCGGACGGATCATCGAGGACAACCGGGCGTTCTCCGAACCGCGACTGAAGGTCATCGCGGTGACGCCGGCGCTGCGCGAACGCGAGTTGGCCAAGGCCGCCTCGCTCACCGAAGCCCTGGCGGAGGCGCTGCGGCGGCGCGGCGGACCCGACCGGCTGGCCGGCCTGGCGGCCCGCACCGGCTGGGCCGCCTTCCACCAAGCGGCCCAGGCCTGGATCGACGACCCCTCACAGAGCCTGGACGCACATCTCGTCCGAGCCTTCGACGATCTGCGCGCCCTCTCCGCGACCGCCCCACCGGCGCGGGGTCGGCCTGAAAGCCGATGAGCCCGCGCCGGCCGTCGGCCATGCCGGGCGCACCGGCACACGGCCGGGCCTGATGTGCACCCGCCGCACCAGGTACTCCGCTCGAAGGTCCCGGTCACCCGCTCGTACGTGCCGCCGTGCGCGGTGGGTCACGGGACGGCGCCGGTCAGGGCGAGGAATTCGCTGCGGGAGCGGGCGTCGGAGCGGAGCAGTCCGAGCAGGGCCGAGGTCATGGTGGTGGAGCCGGTGGCCTGGACACCGCGCAGGGTCATGCAGGAGTGTTCGGCTTCGATGACCACGCCGACGCCCTGGGGTTCCAGGTGGGTCTGCAGCCAGTCGGCGACCTGCTTGGTCAGGCGTTCCTGGACCTGGGGGCGGCAGGCGAAGTGCTCGACGACCCGGGCCAGTTTGGACAGTCCGAGGATGCGGGTGCCGGGCAGATAACCGACGTGGGCGGTGCCGGTGAACGGCAGCAGATGGTGCTCGCACACCGACCGGACGGGTATGCGGCGGGCCAGAACGAGTTCGTCGTAGCCCTCGTCGTTGGGGAAGGTGGTCAGGTCGAAGGGGCGGGGGCTGAACAGTTCGGCGTACGCGCGGGCCATCCGGCCCGGGGTGCCGCGCAGGCTCTCGGAGGTGGTGGAGATGCCGAGGGCGTTCAGGAACCGGCCGGCCGCTTCTTCGGCGGCCTTCAGGTCGATCCCGCCGGGCTCGTGCACGACCCGCAGGGCGGGCCGCGCCGGTACCGTGTCCTCCTCGCCGTGCATGTCTATTCGGGCGGTGGCCTCCTGGGGGTGCTCGGTCATGTCAGACGCCTCCGACACCGAGGGCGGTGAGCAGCACCAGGACGAGGGTGACCACGGCGAACAGGCCGTGGGCCAGGACGACCGCGATCGGGAAGTGACGTTCGGCGGGGAGACTCCCGTCGGTCCCCGGGGCCGACGCGGCGCCCGGGGCGCCGACGGCGGCGGCACGGTCGCGGCGGACGGGGATCCAGCGGGCCAGCATCACGAATCCCAGCAGAGCGACCGGCAGCAGCAGGCCGAAGGAGGTCCAGGCCAGGGCGCTCCTGTCGGCGACGACATAGACGATCCACACCACGAGTCCGATGGCGGCCAGGGCGAAGTGGCCGAAGACGACGGGTGCGGGCAGGCGGCTGGCACCGGACCCCTGCCCGCGGACTCCGCCGCGTTGGATCCAGGTACCGAGCAGGTAGAAGCCGCCGAGGGCGGTGACCACCCAGGCGATCAGTGCGGCGATGTCCATGGGGAACTCCCGGATGAGGTGACGGCCGGACCGTGCCGGCCGCGGTGCGGGCCGCTGCGGTTTCAGGCGGCAGGGCGGGCGTTTCCCGCGCCGGCGCCGGGTGTGTAGCCCTCGGCCTGGGTGTTCTCGTCGGCGACGCGGACGCCGTAGCGGTAGGCGAGCTTGCCGCCGAGGAATCCCGAGACTCCCAGCAGAGCGAAGCTGACCGCGGACAGGACGAGCATCCCCGGCCCGACGCTCCCGCCGCCGGTGTAGGTGCCGTGACGCCACAGGAAGTTGACGGCGTAGGCGGCGGTCACCAGCAGGTTCAACGTCATGTGGACCAGGGCGGTGCGGAAGGCCGGGGTGCGGGCGGGGATCGCGAACAGGTCGAGGAATCCGACCATGGCCGCCGCCAGGGCGCCGATCACCCCGACCGCGATCAGCCACTCGGAGCCCTGGGTCAGGAACCCCGGCCGGCCACATGGGAAGCGATGTCGAACACCAGGCTGGTCGCCCAGGCGCCGATCGGCACCGTGACCAGGATCGGGTGGAACGGGTGACCGTACGGGCCGGCGAGCAAGGCGCTGACCGGTCGTTTCGCCTGAAGCCGCGGCTCATCGGTCATCGCGACCTCCTCTCCGATTTCACCAACAAGTCTTGGTCTTATTGAGGGAGGGCGTCAAGGCTGGCAGGCATCTTCCTGCAAAGGAACATTTGTGCCCAGGCGTATGGGGTTTACTGTGGTCTTGTGGCTTCCGATCAGACAGGTCCGGCCGACGTGGCCGGCAGCGCCATCGACTCCGTCAGCGTCCTGAGCGAGGACTCACGGCGGCGCATGTTCACCTTCATCCGCCGTGCCGGCCACGCCATCACCCGTGACGAGGCCGCCGCGAGCGTCGGCATATCCCGCAAGCTGGCCGCCTTCCACCTCGACAAGCTCGTCGCCGCCGGCCTGCTGCGGGCCCGCTACGAAACGCCCGGTGGGATCCGCAAGGTCGGCAGGCGGCCGAAGGTGTACGAGCCCACCGACGCCCAGATCACCGTGAGCATCCCCGACCGGCGCCACGAGCTGCTCGCGGACCTCCTTCTCGATGCCGTGCTGACCGAGGAGGCCGACGAGAACGCCGCGCAGGCGGCCATGCGGACCGCCGGGCAGCGCGGCCGGCAACTGGGCGAGATCGCGCGCGAGGAGACCCGCCCCGGGCGCCTGGGCCCCGAGCGCGGGCTGACCGCCTGCGAGGGGCTGCTGGAGGAATACGGCTACGAGCCCGTCCGGGAAGCCCCCGACCGGCTGAGGCTGCGCAACTGCCCGTTCCATCCGCTGGCCGCGAAGGCCCCTGACCTGGTGTGCGGCATGAACCAAGCCTTCCTCAGCGGCTACCTCGCCGGACTCGAGGTCAACGGAATCCGGGCCGTCCTCGCCCCCGAGCCCGGTGAATGCTGTGTACGGCTGGGCCCGAACGGCACCGATCAGGATGACCAGACGCCCCAGGACCACTGACACGACACCGGCCGCCCGCCCCCGGGGGCCGCCGGGCCGGTACCTCCTGCCCGCGGCCAAGGGATCAGACGGGCCGTCGACCGCCCGCGATCCTCCGCGCGGCACGCCCGTGCCGGTGCTCAACGCCTCCGTCGAGCTGGGGGAAACACCCGTTCCGACGTTCACTCGGAGCATCGCCATGCTGAGCAAACGTCTTTCGCACTCGTCCGCCTCTTCCACGGAGCCGGTGACCCCGTCCGCGTCCACCGCCGCGCCGATGACGACCGCCGCCGACCTCGGGCTGCTGCTCCTCAGGCTGACCTTCGGTCTGCTGATGGCCGCGCACGGCGCGCAGAAAGTCTTCGGACTCTTCGGCGGCCACGGCCTGACGGCGACCGGCAAAGGGTTCGCGGCCCTGGGCTACCACCCGGGCAAGCTCTTCGCCGTGATCGGCGGCATGTCCGAGTTGCTCGGCGGCCTCGGTCTGGCCCTGGGGCTGCTGACGCCGCTGGCGGCCGCCGCCCTGATCGGGGTGATGATCAACGCGATGGTCACGGTCACGGCTGCCCACGGCCTGTGGGAGACGGACGGCGGCGTGGAATACAGCGTCTGCATCGCCGTGGTCGCGCTGGCCGTCGCCGCGATCGGTCCCGGCCGGCTCGCCGCTGACCGCCCCTTCCCCTGGGGCAACGGCGGAGGGAAGGAAGCGGCGTTCGCCCTCGGCCTGGGCGGCATCGCCGCGGCGATCACACTGAGTCTGTAGACACACAACGCGTACCCGCTGCCGCGCCCCACGGCCCGCCGCGCTCCGTCGCCTCCCGGAGGCGGTCCTCGGCGCCCATCCGTGCGTACCGGACCCGCGCAGCCGCCGGCCGGGTCCCCCGGGCCTGCGCCGGCCTGATGCCGCAGGAGACCGCGGGGGCTGTCACCTCGGTGTCGGTGCGTACGGCACGGCGAGCGGCACGGGTACCGTGCCGGCGTCCGGGATCAACCGTTGCGGCTTGTCGCCGCATGGATCCAGCCCGCGTAGGCGGGGACGCTGGTGTAGAGCCCCGGACCCTCGCTGCAGCGCACGCCTGGAGCGCCGGGACCCGAGGTGACGCCGATGAGTTCCCGGCGCCCCTTGCGGTCCCGCCGGAACTGGGGGCCGCCCGAGTCGCCGTTGCACGCCATGGCCCCGGGCACCCGGCTGACCGTGCACAGGCGGGTGCTGTCCGCGTAGCCCGGCGCGCACTCGGACACCGCGCCCCTGCGCGTGTCGAGTTCCTGCAGCCGGTCGGGGAAGACCCATGTGGTGGGGTCGGGTGCGTCGACGGTGGTGCCGAAGCCCAGGACACGGGTCGGGGTGCCGGGCCGCCCCGGCTCGCCCGCGATGCGGATCGGCCTCTCGGGGACCGGCCGGTCCAGGCGGATCAGAGCGATGTCGTCGCGGTTGGGGCCGGTGCCCTCGCCGTTCCGGTAGCCCGGGTGGAACACCGTCTTCGCGACGGACCGGACCGTGCCGCCGGACCTCCTCCGCTCGCTGCCGATCCGGACGGTGCCGTCCAGGGTGACGAGCGTCGGGTCCACGCAGTGGGCGGCCGTGAGCACCCACTCCGGGTCGATCAGCGATCCCCCGCACACACCCTTGAACGCGGGATCGTCCGCACCTGTCACCGGGATCGACACCATGAACGGGTAACGCTGCGTGGAATCCTGCCCGTTGACGATCGCTCCGGCGCTGCCGGTCATCGTGACGGCGCATGCCGCTCCCGCCAGGACCACCGCGGCGGTCCGGGCCACCGTGCGGCGCGAGGACTTGGAACTGAACACTGGTTCTCCGATCGAGCGAGCATGTGTGAGGTGCGCGCCATGTCTGATGCGCGATGCGCTCCAGACTCCTCGGTCAAGAGGAACTGATCCATCCGGCCAGCGGGCCTGTGCGGGGTCCGGCCAGCGGGCCGGTGTGGGGTGGGGAGAACCGGGGGTAGCCGACATCCATGAATCTGCCGAAGCCGTTGAAGATCGCGTTACTGCTGCTGGGCATCTACGCAGTGTCGGTACTCATGTTCCGGTTCGGGCGCAACGGTATGGAATGGGACCACGCCCTGCTCATCAGCCTGGTGGTGACACCTGTCGCACTGCTGTGGGCCGGCATCCGGGACCGCATCAACAAGAAGGCCGCGACGGCGGGCCGGCGGTGGCGCGCGAAGCGCCAGACCTGACCGTCTCCGACGCCCGCCGCTCACCTGCCCCCGGGCGGCGAGGAGCCCGTGCCGGGAAGCATCAGCCTGTACGCGTACCGCGCTGAGGAGTGCCAGGGCCCGGTGGTCCCTCGCCACCGGGCCCGGATCAGGCGATCCGGCGCAGGACGTCAGATCCTCGCACCGCGGGGGATGCGGTACAGCACGTTCGGACGTAGGGGCCCTTCGGGCGCGGTGGGGTCGTCGAAGTCACCGGCCGGGTCCCGGGTCATGCCGATCCGGCGCATCACCGCCTGGGAGCGGAGGTTGGTGGCCGTCGCCACGGCGAGGATCTCGCACAGTCCGAGCGCCTCGAAGCCGTGGGCCAGGACCCTCAGCGCGGCCTCGGTGGCGTAGCCCCGGCCCCAGGCCGGGCGGGCGAGCCTCCAGCCGATCTCCACCCCGGTGAACGGCAGGCCGTCATCCACCTCGTCCAAGCCCGCGAAGCCGATGAACTCGCCCGTGGCCCGCGCCTCGACCGCCCACCACCCGTAGCCTCGCCGGTCGAAGTCCGCCTGGAACCGGGCCACGGAGGCATCGCACTGCTCGCGGGTGAGCAGGTCGCCCAAGTGCTCCCGGACCTCGGGATCGGCGTTCATCGCCGCCCATGGTTCGAGGTCGGAGTCCCGCCATCGACGGAGAGTGAGGCGGTCGGTGCGCAGTTCGGCCATACGGCCCAGCCAACATGAGCTGTGCTCCCCGGGCAATCCCGGCGATCCCAGGAGGCGGTCAGCACAGCTAGCGGGAGCCGTCGGCGCGCAGGGGCGGGACGGCCGGTACCTCGATGGCGTTCGCCAAGTCCTCGGGGGTGAGCCGGAACGCCTCCGGGTAGGCGGCGCGCCGTGTGCGCCGCTCCGGCTCGCTGGTCCGCCAGGTGTAGAGGCAGCGCCCGCACTGCACGACGTCCCAGACACCGGGGACGGGCGAGGAGTGCAGGGTCCTCACGTTCTCGTGGGCACAGCGGGGGCAGCAGTCGGTCATGGGGATGCCTTCCTTGGTACGGGGCGTACGGGGCGGGGGTGCGGGAGAGGCTTTCAGCCGCGGGCTTCGGACAGCAGGCGCTGGAGCCTGGCCGCCCAGTCTTTCGCCTCGGGGAGGTCCTTGGTGGGCGTGGAGAAGTTGCCGCGCGCGTCGGGATGCACGGGCGTGGTGGCGTCGATGATCATCTTGCTGGTCAGGCCCGCCGGCTGGGCGGCGGGTGCCAGCTCCACCACGGAGAGGTTGGGCAGGACCACGACATCGTCGGCCGGGTTGACCTTCGACGACATCGCCCACATGACCTGCGGCAGGTCGAACGGGTCCACGTCCTCGTCGACGACGATGACCGTGGTGATGTAGCCGAGGCCGTGCGGGGTCGTCATCGCGCGCATGGCCACGGCCTTGGCGAATCCGCCGTACCGCTTCTTCGTGGAGATCACGGCCAGCAGGCCGTGCGTGTACATGGCGTTGACGGCCTGGACCTCGGGGAACTCGGCGCGCAGCTGCTTCAGCAGCGGGACACAGGTGTTGGGGCCCACGAGGTAGTCGCACTCGGTCCACGGCATGCCCAGGTAGAGGGACTCGAAGACCGGGTTCGTGCGGTAGGAGATGCGGTCGATGCGGACGACGGGCATGCGGCGGCCGCCGGAGTAGTGGCCGGTGAACTCGCCGAAGGGGCCCTCGATCTGCCGCTTGCGGCTCTCGATGACGCCTTCGATGACGACCTCGGAGCCCCAGGGCACGTCGAAGCCGGTGAGGGGGGCGGTGGCGATCGGGGCGGGCGCGCCGCGCAGGGCGCCGGCCATCTCGTACTCGCTCTGGTCGTACCCCATGGGCATCCCGGCCACGATGGCCATCACCGGGTCGTTGCCGAGGGTGACGGCGATGGGGAGGTCCTCGCCCCTCTCCTCCGCCTTGCGCAGGTGGAGCGCGATGTCGTGCACGGGCACGGGCTGTATGGCGAGCCGGTTCCTGTCGATGACCTGGAGGCGGTACGTCCCGACGTTCTGCTTGCCGAAGTGGCCGGGGTCCTCCGGGTCGCGGGAGACCACGGCCGCCTTGTCGAGGTAGAAGCCGCCGTCACCGTCGTTGAGGCGGAACAGGGGAAGCACCGAGAAGAGGTCGACGTCGTCGCCTTCCTGCGTGTTCTCCCGCCAGGGGGCGTCCTCGCGCCGCTCGGGGGCGACCGGGAAGGCGTCCCAGCGCCGGGCGAACTCCTCCACCTGCTCCTTGACCGGGGTGTGCTTGGGCAGGCCGAGGGCGAGGGCGTGATTGGCCCAGGAACCATGGACGTTCAGGGCGATACGGGCGTCGGTGAAGCCCTTGACGTTGTCGAACCACAGGGCGGGTGCGCCCTCGCCGATGCGGCCGGCGGCGTTGGCCGCCGCGGCCAGGTCGGGTTCGGGAAGGACTTCTTCGGTGATGCGCAGCAGCTGGCCCTCCTTCTCCAGCGTGCCGAGGAAAGAGCGCAGGTCGTCATGAGCCATGGGTACTCCGTGATGCCGAAAGGGGCGGGACGAGGGGCGCAGGGTCCCGCGGGGACGAGGGTCAGGAAGCCGGTCGCAGCAGGCGGGCGGCGCGCATGCCCTCCCACCTCTTGGCGGCGGGGGCGGGCAGGTCGAACTGGTCGAGGATCCGGGTGACGATGTGGTCCACGATGTCGTCCACCGACTGCGGGTGGTTGTAGAAGGCGGGCATGGGCGGCACCAGCCGCACCCCCATCCGGGAGAGCGCGAGCATGTTCTCCAGGTGGATCTCGCTCAGCGGTGTCTCGCGCGGGACGAGGACGAGCCTGCGGCGCTCCTTGAGGATCACGTCGGCGGCGCGCCCGACCAGGCTGTCGGCGTATCCTGCGCGGATCCCGGCGAGGGTCTTCATCGAGCAGGGCACGATCACCATGCCGTCGGTGCGGAACGACCCGGAGGAGATCGCGGCGCCCTGGTCCTCGGGCCGGTGCACGACATCGGCAAGGTCGCCGACCTCGTTCACGGACAGACCCGTCTCCAGCTCGACCGTGGTCCGCGCCCACCGGCTGAGGACCAGATGGGTCTCGACGTCCGGCAGCTGGGCCAGCACCTGGAGGAACCGGACACCGAACACGGCGCCGGTGGCTCCCGTCATCCCCACGACCAGTCTCATACCGGCTTCCCTTTCCACGTGCACCGCGCTGATCTGCGCCTACGTCCTCACGCTAGGAGCCCGGTGGCGGGGTGCGGCGGTAGACTCGGGACTCGTCATGGGGAAAAACGGACAGGTTGGGCAGCGGTCGCTCATCCGGGAGCTTGCTCTGCGGCGCACGGCCGGTTCACCGCCGGGTCTGGAGCTGTTCGAACTGGCGGGGCTGGTCGAGCGCGCCCGCCGGCACGGCAACGATCCGTACGCGTCGCTGCGCCCGGTCTTCCACCAGGTCGTCACCGTGTGGCCGGGCAGCCGCCTGACGGTCTGGGTGGATTTCACCCGGTACGAGCTGTCTGACGGTGCCTGGCTGTGGATCCGCCCCGGGCAGGTACAGCGCTGGGGCGCGAACCTGGCGAGGGCGGAGGGTCTGTTGATCGCCTTCCCCGCGGGTTTCCCCGACACGGAGACGGCCGTCGCCTCGGTCGCCGAGCTGGCGCCGGCCCAGGCGCTGCTCAGACCGGACGCCCCGGACGCGGAGGGCCTGCGCCGGGCACTGGACCACTTGCGGTACGAGTACGAGGCGATGGCCGAGCTGCCCCTGGAGTCCCACGTGCAGGTGCTGCGGCATCTGCTGGCGGTGCTGGTGGTACGCCTGGCCAGGGCGTACGGGTCCGAGCCCGGCAGACCGGCCTCGAACGGGACGTTCCGCCGTTTCCGCGCGGCCGTGGAGCGCGACTTCGCGGTCACCCGCCGGGTGGAGGACTACGCGGCGGCACTCGGGTACAGCCGTCGCACGCTCACCCGGGCGACGGAGGCCGCCACCGGCATGCCGGCGAAGCGCTACATCGACGAACGCGTGGTGCTGGAGGCCAGACGGGAGCTGGCGCACGGTTCGTTGACCGTCGCCGCCGTCGCCGAACGCCTCGGCTTCGCCGACGCCAGCGACTTCACCAAGTTCTTCCGGCAGCGGACGGGCACGACCCCGACGGCCTTCCGGGCAACGGCTCGCGGCGCGTGACCGTACGACCGACGGTACCCGGGACCGTGGCCCGCCGGCCCGGTGTCACCTGCCCGCCGGCCGCCCGGAGTGCGCCGGTGACCGGGAGACGAGTGGGCGGCACATGGCGACGGAGTGCGTGCAGGAGGGCGACGGCGGAACGGCAGCCGACTGCGGGCGTGCCTCCGGCTCGGGGGGCGGCCGGGCGCACGGTGAACGGCCGGCCGGCCGGCACCGAGCCCGGAGCGCGGAGGATGGTCTGACAGCGGCGGCCGCGGGGCGAACGGCGGCACGACAGCGGCAGCGGTGGCGGGCCTGCGAGCAAGGACGAGGCGGGCCGGGACACGGCACGGCGCGGCGGGGACGTGACCGCGACGAGGTGAGCGGGCGGGCGTCACAGCGGGCCGCCGACGCGACGGCAGAGAAGGCCGGCGTGCCGCATCACGCCGCCCCGGTCACCGTGCCCGCCTGCTCCCCCGCCCGGCTCCAGGGCTCGGGCGCGCTGCTGCTGTCCGACGGTCCGCCGCACCGGCTCCCGCCGTCCGGGTGCCTGGGCCGCGCCCACCTGCCTGCCGTGGAGACCGCGGGGCGGTCTGGCAGGTCTGACCGCGTCCCCCGGGCAGGACCTGACCACGTCCGGGTGAAGACGGCCGGAAGCCCTCTGTCCGCGCCGTGTCCGAGGGGATGCACTGGGACCAGCAGCCCCGCCGAACCCACCGGCTCGTCAACACGGGTCCGCGTGATCGTGGAACCCCCACCGGGCACCGTCGTCTCCGCCATCCTGGACCACCCGCCCCGCCCGCCCCACCCGCGCGGCCCGGCCGCCACCGGGACGGAGGTGACGCAGTGATGAACACGGCACGGCAATCCGCCGCCCGGCTGATCGACGAAAGTCTGGGCTTCCTGTTTCCCGCGGCACTGAGTCGGGACCGGGTCGTTTCCGCCACTCGGGCATGGTGGGCGACAGCTATTGCCCTTACTGTCTTCTTGCCGCCGAGAGGGGCCCCGCCGGTCAGAGTTCCTCATCGTCAATGAGTTCTGGTTCGCGCGTATACGCGAGATCGAGGATGTAGCGTTCGGTGACGGGACTGTTGTTCCAGGCATCGAGGAGCACTTGCTCGGAGAGGCTGTCCCCGTCAGGCTCAAGTGTGGTGTCGTAGTAGTCAGCGGTGGCCTGACGGTTGATCCACCAGACGTTTCCTTCGTAGACGCCGGGGCGGGGAAGCCGCATTTCCCCAGCGGGGCCGAGGCCGACCTGGTTGATGACGAGGATGCCGGTCTCGGACTCGAGGCTGATACGGACGTGGCCTTCGGCATCGGCGGGTGGGGCGGGAGGGGTGTCCCAGATGCGGATGGTGACCTCGACGTCGATGTCGGGCTGGAGGCTGCGCAGGTACAGGTGGTAGCCGTTGCCGGCCACCACCTGTCTGCGGGCAGCGGCCATAGCGTCATCGTCTCCGAGGTAGGCGTCTGCGTCATAGACCTCCACGACTCGACGGCCTGGAGTGGCCTTACAGCTGTATTCGGCCAGGAGCGCCATGGTGCTGCTGCCTTTCTGTTAGTCGGTGATCCTCAGGTAGAAGGGGTCACCGTCCAGCACGCGGTTGAGGGTGTACATCTGCTCGAGCCTGCGGCCGCCGGTCTCATTGTCATCGCCTTCGATCAGGCGGACCGAGAAGCGGTTGTCTCCCTTGGTTGCCCCCTCCTTCGTCGATGCGAATGGATACTCGTCGCACTGCAGGTCGGTGCCCTTGTGGTCACCCCATACCTTGAGCCTTTTCCAACCTCATGCCGAGGCGTGATGAAGGACGAGGACGGCCTGGACGATCGCGGTGATGCGGTTGGTGCTGCAGCGGAGGTTTCGTATGAGGGCCTGGATGTTCATGCCGTGTGAGCGGCGGCGATCCGGTCGATTGGCGACGCCGGCCTCAAGTGCTGGGCCGACAAGGCGTGTCAAGATGCCGGTGGTTCCATCCGAGTACCCTTCCGCGGCCGCCGCATCGAGCGGTGGCCGCGCCGGCGCAACAGCACACACGCCAGGAACCGCTGCCTCGGCGAGCAGGCCATGGCCACGCTGAAAGGCTGGCGCCTCCTCACGAACGCCTTCTGTGGCGGGGTCACCGTAAGTGATCGTCCGGTGCCCCATCGCTCGGAGGTCAGTAGCGCCAACTGTCACCGTCCACGTGCGCCACTGCGGTCTGCGAAGACGTGAACCGAGCGGAAACCTGGTGGTAGCCATCCGAGCAGTACGAGATGCTGCGAAAGTGATTGAACGAGATGCTGCGGTTCAGATCGTTGAGGAAGAGCTGGAACGCGACTACCAGCGAGAGCTGTCGCTTGGACTCATACCGATACGCACGGCTGTGTCGCATATACAGCGGCATGAGCTGGTATGGATCATTTCCTGGACATCTGAGGAGTACCTGCGCACCGGAAACTCAGACTTCGTGCTGGCCGGGAATGGGCCGTACCTTGTTGACCGCGTCGACGGAAGCCTGCATCAGATCAGTGTCGTCTCCGCGGTAACGGACGCGTGGGAGACGGACTACCGAGTCCGCATTCGAAGGCAGGTCACGCAGGGGCAGGCCACGCGGACCGCAGTGGACGACCTGCACGATGAGGTCCGGGCGGTGGCAGGCGCTCGCGGGAGGGTTCATGCCATGCACACCTTGCGCCAACGAGTGCCAGTGCTCTCCCACGCTCAAAGCATCGAGTACGTGACCGCCTTGCAACATGGTGATGCTCCGGCGCACCTCGTAGAGGTCTCCTCCAGGGAGCTTGTGCCGCCTACCGAACCGGACTTGTCCGTGGTGACCATCCGCAGAGCAGCGAACCGTTGAGGTGCTGACAGCAGCAGATGTCGTCACGAAGCGAGGAGAACTCGCTTACGCAGCGGCGAGTAGCCCGCGCGGCCGCACATCTGGCGCTTGAGCATTCTGCGATGACGGCATCGCGGTCGCGGTCGACGCCGGTGGCGAGGATGTGGAGGCTGGGCAGGTCGTCCTGCCGGACGGCGTCGAGCCAGTCGGGCAGGCGCTCGGTGAACATGGTCGCGAAGGCGCGCACGTGCCCGGTGAGGGCGTCGAGTTCGCAGCAGCGCATCGATTGCCCTTGAGCTGCAGTTGCGCTCAGTCTCGGCGAGGTGTCCGCCCGGCGGAGGATCCGTCAGGCGACGGTCCAGGGCGAGGGCGGCCGGTCGGTCACGGGCCGCGGTGAGGTCAGGCTATCGTGCAGGTAAGCACGAACGCGCTGGTAGTTCCCCTTGTAGCCGAGTGCACGATTTCCTCCCACAGTTTCCAGGCGTTGGTGCAGCCCTCGCTCCAGCGGTCGTCCAGACAGGGCTTGTGGTCCATCGAGGACGGATGGCCTGTTCCGCCACTGACCGGTGAACAGCTCCTCCGGCATGGCGGCGTCAGCGAGCTGCTTGACGGTGCGGTAGGTCATCCCGAGCTGACGCCAAACCGAGCATCGGCTGTGCCCCGCCGTCACCAGTGCATGGACGGCGGCATGCCTGGCTCGGGACCGATCGGCGAATCGGTGCCCGCGCGGCCATGGAGAACCGGACGAGTCCACGGCCGGAACAGCCTCGCGTTCGGGACCGGGTGCGGGGACCGTGGGGACCAGAGGGCGAAGGCGGCGACGGTGCTGGGCGACGCCTCCGGTCGGCGGCGTCGCTGAGGTTGTGCCAGAGATGCCACCGGTCCGCGACCTGGACGGTCCGCGGTGCACCGGCGGTAGCGCCCTCGGCGAAGAACGGCGCCCGGTCCCGGCACACGACCTGTACGCCGCGCCGATCGGCGAGCCGGGCTGCCAGGCTCGATGCCTCCCAGTCGGGCAGCAGGTCGACAAGGCGGCGGGTCTCGACGCCGACGAGAACGGTGCCGTAGTGACGGCCCTTGCGGGTGGCGTACTCGACAACACCAACCACACGCGCAGCGGGCACTTCCGGCTCGGGAAGGGCGTCGACCAAGCGCAGGACGGTGCTCCGGCCGACGCAGCCCCCGAGCGCGGAGTTCGGGTGAGCGCCGGCCCGGCCGGCCAGGGCGAGACCGGCCGCGGCCGGCGTCGCGGGCGGCCACTCGGTCCGCTGACCGTGCCGACGGGTCAGGCAGGCTCTACGAAGGACCGGCGGGTGCATCCCGAGTGTCCTCGAACTGACTGAACGTCTGGACCGGTGATCGGCGCGTGGTCCGGGCCCGGAGTCCGCGCCGCTTTGCGGTCCGGCCACGGCGAAGCGGGCGCCTCCGGTGGTCTGCGGGCAAGCGCCGGTCGTGTCCGCCGGTCGCTCACCTGCCGCTCCAGGGACTGACGCCCAGCGGATCATCCGTCAGGGCCAGGCGGACGGTGATGCGCTTGCCGACCGGCTCCCGCATGGCTTCGAAGCTCTGGCACACGGCCATGACGATCTCCAGGCCGTGCTGCCCCACCCGGCCCACATCGGCGGCCCGGGCCACCGGCAGCGCCGGATCGGAGTCCCACACCTGGACCTCCAGCAGATCGCCGACGATGCGCAGGTCCATGAGGATCGGGCCGGTGGCGTACTTCTGTGCGTTGGTGACCAGCTCGCTCACCACCAGCTGCGTCACCTCCACAGCCCGCTGGGACACCGCGACACCCTGCTCCGAGCGCATCCGGGTCAGGAACCCGACGGCGGTGTGGCGGGCCTCCGCGATGCAGGAGCCGTGCCCGTCCAAAGTCACCGCAGCACTCAGTAGAGCGTCATCCGCGTGGGCCGTCATGCCGTCCTCGCCCACCAAGGTCCGTCCCATCCGCACCGCCTTCGTCACCTCATGTCTCCAGCGGCGCGGATACCCGGGATCCGGCCGGACAAGCCAGGGCCGGGAGAAATGTTGGCTGTGCCACACGGCGGCGGTGCCTCGTGCGATGCCGGGCAGGACGCAGGGCAGGACGCGGGCCGGGATCGGGCACCCCAGCGTCGGCCCTCTCAGCGGGGCTCTGAACGGGGGGCGGGGTCTGGAACTCGGTGCTCTCGGCCCCCGCCCCGCGGCTGGTCGCGCCTGGCCGGTGAGCAGGGTTCCGTCCTGCGGGCCCTGGAGATCGTCGGCGCCGACAGCGTTCCCCCTGCTGCCCCGGCCTCCGGGAAGCCCTCGCGGCGGGACGGAGACCGGCCTTACGGAGCATCACCGCCGGCTCACGTTGAGCTTTCGCGTACCGGGGCAGACGGGACGGGAAACCTTGGGTCGGCCGAAGGAGAGACCATGGCGGACGATTCGTCCATGAGGGCTGTCGGGTGGGCGCGCTCGTTGCCGATCAGCGCCGGAGTGAAGGAAGCCAGGGACTGGACGCGTACACATATGACCGCACTCGGCTGGGAACGGACAGCGCCGGCTCTGGTGGACTCGGTCGTGCTGGCCGTCTCGGAGCTGGTCACCAACGCCCATGTCCACGCCCACAGCGCCGCACAGCTCATCCTCACCTGGGACGAGCAGTGCCTGCACGTGACGGTGCACGACGCCTCACCGAGGCTGCCCGAACAACGTCACACGGATCACGAGGCCCCCGGGGGCCGCGGGCTGCTCCTGGTCGACGCCCTCGCCGACGACTGGGAGGTCCGCCGTTGCCCCCGCGGCAAGGACGTCACCGCCTGCTTCCAACCGCCCCCATCGGCGGAGGCGGCGCAAGGAGGGTGAGCATGCGTCAACCGGGAGAGCCGGGGCAGTAGGGGGCTACGACGACAACGGCACCGAGTGAACAAGGAGGCCCATTCCATGACTGCCGGCGAGAAGGCCAAGGCGAAGACCGAACAGGCGAAGGGCAAGGCCAAGGAGGCCGCCGGAAGCGCCGTCGGGAATGACCGCATGGCCGCCGAAGGACAGGCGGAGAAGAGCACGGGAGACGCCCGTGAGGCCAAGGAGAAGGCCAAGGACGCCTTCAAGCACTGACCCACGTCTCCGCTGTCTCCGAAGGGCCTTCCCGGGCGCGCCCCGCGAAGGCCCTTCGCCGTGTCCCGGCGCGGTCGGCGTCCCGCCCGGTCAGCCCACGCCGTCCTCGGCAGGGGGGACGGCGTCACTGTCGGGGTAGATGGGAAAGATCTGGTCGAGGCCGACGATGCGCAGGGTGCGCAGGGTGGGGGCGGGCACGGCGGCGAGTGCGACGTCCGCCTGGGCGGCTTGCGCGTGGTTGTAGGCGGCGATGAGGGAGCTGAGGCCGCTGGAGTCGCAGAATTCCATGCCGGCCAGGTCCAGGACGAGACGCTGGCCCGGCCGGAGGGCGACGGTGGCGATCAGGTGCTGCAGTCGCGGGGCGTTATCGTAGTCGAGCTGGCCGAAAATCTCCAGAACGGGACCGGTGGCAGCGTCTCGAGTGGTGATCTTCAGTGGGCTCATCTGATGCTTCTCGTCTGGGAATCGGGGGCTGGGACGCCGAGGGCGAGCAGTGCGGTGTCGTCGTCGAGGCCGTCACCGAAGCCGCGCAGCACACCGGCCAGGGCCTGGATCACGGCGGGCGGCGGCTGACCGGCCTGCTCGGCGACGCAGGCGAGCAGGGCCTCGTCACCGTACAGGCTGGTGCGGTCCGCGCCGGTGCGGGCCTCGGTGATGCCGTCGGTGTAGAGCAGGAGCAGGTCGCCGGGACCGAGCACGGTCGTGGCGGTGGTGAAACGCGCGGAGGGCAGGATGCCGACGAGGAGGCCACCGGGGGTGGGCAGGAAGCCGGCGGTGCCGTCGGCCCGCACGGCGATCACCGGGGGGTGACCGCCGGAGGCCAGATGGACGGCGACCCGCCCCCTCTCGGGGTCGGGCTCGAGGGTGCCGAAGACGGCGGTGCAGTAGCGCGGGTCGCCGCTGCCCGTGTACCTCTCGTGGAGCACCTGGTTGAGGGTGGTCAGCACGGAGACGGGGTCGGGGTCGTGCAGGGCGGCGGCGCGCAGGGTGTAGCGGGTGAGTGAGGTGAGCGCGGCGGCCTGGGGGCCTTTGCCGCACACATCGCCGAGGAAGAAGCCATGACGTTTGCCGTCGATGCGGAAGACGTCGTAGAAGTCGCCGCCGAGCCGGTCGGGATGGGCGGTGTGGTAGTAGGAGGCCGTCTCCAACCCGGGTACCTCCGGGAGGGTGTCCGGCAGCAGCGACTGCTGGAGCACGGCGAGGGCGTCCTGCAACCGGGCGCGATCGGCCTCGGCCTGTCTGCGTGCCTCTTCGGCCGCTTGCCGGCGGCGCAGCAGTTCTTCTTCGTAGGCGCGGCGGTCCCGGGCGTCGAAGACGGTGGTGCGGATCAGCAGGGGCTCGCCGGTGTCGCCGTGCTTGATCACGGAGGAGACCAGCACCGGCATCCGGCCGGCGCCGGTCTGTTTGAGCTCCAGCGCGATGCCGCTGATCTCGCCCTGCATCCGCAGCAGCGGCGCGAAGTGCGTCTCGTGGTACAGCTTGCCGCCCACGGTCAGCAGGTCGGTGAACCGCTTCCGGCCCACCACCGCCTCCCGCTCGGCACCGAGCCAGTTCAGCAGCGTGGTGTTGATCTTCGCGATGGTGCCGTCCATCAGCGTCGACAGGTACCCGCACGGTGCGTTCTCGTACAGTTCCTCGGCGCTGTCCTCGAGCAGCGCGGCGAACGCGGCGTCGCCGGCGGATACGTCGTCGCCGGTCTCGTGCGGCTCGGGCTGCTGCCCGGTGCGGCACATCATCGCAGGGCCGCCAGGAACTCCATGATCGCCTGGTTGGTGGCCTCGGGCGCGGACAGATGCGGGCAGTGCCCGGTCGCGTCCAGCGTGACCAGCGTCGAGCCGGGGATCGCCCGGTGGACGAAGGCGCCCACCTCCCGGGGAGCGATCACGTCCTGGGTACATTCCAGCACGAGAGTCGGCACCCGCACGCTCTTCAGGTCGTCCCTCGAGTCCGACAGGAACGTGGCCCGGGCGAAGACGCGCGCCATGTCGGGATCGGTGGCGCAGAAGCTGTTCTTCAGTTCCTCGCCCAGTTCCGGCCGGTCCGCGTTGCCCATGATGACCGGGGCCATCGCCGCCGACCAGCCCAGATAGTTCGCATCGAGGGACGCCAGCAGCTCGTCGATGTCATCGGCACTGAAACCGCCGTGGTAGCCCTCGTCGTCGATGTAGCGCGGCGACGGGGCGACCATGACGTGCGCCCCGATCCGCTCGGGCACCAGGGCGGCCGCCAGCACGCCGATCATCGCGCTGACGGAGTGGCCCACGAACACGGCGTCGCGCAGATCGAGGGTCTCGCACACCTCGACCACGTCCTGGGCGTAACCGGTCAGGGAGGCGTAACGTTCCTCCGAGAACGCGGTCGCGTCCGAGCGGCCCGAACCGACGTAGTCGAACAGCACCACCCGGTAGTCCTCGGCCAAGGCAGGCAGGGTCAGCCGCCACATGTTCTGATCGCAGCCGAACCCGTGTGCCAGTACCACCGCCCGCCCCTGCGGATTGCCGGTGACGGTCACGTTGTTCCTGCGGGCGATGTCCATACCCGCCAGTCTCTCAGGCCGCTCCCGGTGGTCCGGTCCGGCCCCTGGTCCCGCCTCCGCACACGGCTCGCGGCCCCGGCGGACCGGCGCCTCGCGGGATCCGGCGGGAGACCGCGGTGGGCGGTGGGAGCGGCCGGACCGCCCCGCCCGGAGGCGGGCGGCAGGCCCCGTCACCGGCGCCCGTCACGCCCTCGGCCCGCCCGGCGTCGTCATGCCAGGGCGGCGCTCCCGTTCAGCGAGCGGAGCAGTGCGTGCTGGCGGCGGACCTGGTCGCGGCCTCGGCAGGGCTCGCGCCGTCCCTCGTACTCGCTGGAGAGCCAGCCCTGCCAGCCTGCCGTGCGCAGGGTGGTGATGATGTCGTGCCACGGGATGTGCAGGTCGTGGAGGTCATCGTCGATCTCGAAGAACTTCGCCTGGATGAAGTGCACGTGCGGCAGCACGTCGGCGAGGTCGGACATGGGGACGGCCAGGGGTTCCAGGAACGCGGGGCGCTTCTTGCCCTCGAAGCCCTCGTGGCCGTCGTCGACCGGGGCGGTCTGGAAGATGCCGGTGTCGATGAGCAGCTTGAAGTGGTCGCTGCCGGTCCGGTCGATGAAGTCGAGGTACGCCTGGGTGACCGGGTGCTTGATCGGGGTGGGGCTGTGGATCTCGGGGCAGATGACGATGTCGAGGTCCGCCGCGAGGCCGAGGACCCGCTCCACGGCGGGCTGCCAGAGGGGGTGCGGGTCGAGTTCCGGGGTGACGACGCCGAACTTGGGCCGGATCGAGGTGAGCCGAGCAGCTTGGCCAGGCGCAGATCGCGCTCCAGCTGTGCGCGGCCCTCCTCGGCGGTGAGGTCGCGGTCGCGTACAGGTCGCCCGAGTAGCTGTAGAGCGAGACCCCGTGGCGCAGCCCGTGGGTGGTGCCGTCCTGGCCGGGCACGATCGTGGCGTCGGTGGCGGCGCGGAAGACGGAGGGTCCGGCGACCTCGGGGATGTAGGGCCGGCGCAGGTGGACCGCGACCTCGATCCGGTGGACGCCCGCGGACAGGCCGCCCGGGTGGTCGACGGTGAGCGTGGCGGTCTCGTCGAGCTGCCAGCGTACGTCCCTGGAAGCGCGCAGTTCGCCGAGGGTGAAAGTGCGGCCCTGGAGTGTCCAGCGCTGCGCTTCTCGCGGGAACGGGTGTCCGTCGACGATCACGTCGGCGCCGTCGACGAGGCTGCCGGCGACCCCTCGGTAGTTGGGGTTGCGCAGGAGGAGCTGGAAGCCCGTGACACCGGTGCCGTCGGTCGCGTTGCGGAATCCGCGCTGCTGGATGATCGGCCGTTCGAGCATGGTCGTCCTTCGTGACTGGGTGCGGTGAGGAGGGGTGGTGGGTGCGGCCGCGGGGTCAGGCCGTGCGGTCTTCCAGGCCGTAGAGGGCCATGCAGGCGGCCTGTGCCAGGCAGAGCGCCGCGGGAAGCCCGATGAAGGCCCACTCGATGGCCTGGCTCGCCCGCGCGGAGACGTGGTCGGCGTGGTATCCGCCCCAGGCCAGGGCCCAGGCGAAGAGGGAGCCGCCGAGGGCCGTGCCCACCTTGGTGGCGAAGCTGTAGCCGGCGTACAGCAGGCCCTCGTCGCGGCGTCCGGTGAGGGTCTCGTGGTGGTCGATGGTGTCCGAGACGAGCGCCGGGGCCGCGACGAAGCCGAAGCCGCCGATCAGGTTGGCGAACAGGAAGACGGCGAGGAACACCGCCGGCTGTCCGTCCAGGAAGAAGAGGAGGACGTACAGGGCCGCGGTGACGGCGAGGCCGGTGTTGATGCCGCGGCGCTTGCCGGCGCGCGAGCCCGATGCCTGCGGGCTGCCCGCCCCGCGCATCCACTACCGCTACAGCGACCGCGACCTGGCCACCATCGAACAGGCCAAGAAGGCCGTCGCCGAGGCGGCAGCCGCGATCGGCATCCCCCTCGGCGACAGCCCTCTCCTGCTGCCCGCGGGCAGCTCACTGCACTACCAGGGCACCACCCGCATGGGCCCGGCCGATGACGGCACCAGCGTCTGCGACAGTCACAGCCGTGTGTGGAACACCCGCGGACTGTGGGTCGCCGGCAACAACGTCATCCCGACCGCCACCGCCTGCAACCCCACGCTGACGTCCGTCGCCCTCGCCGTCCGGGGCGCCCGTGCGCTCCTGGACCACCTGGAGCGCACGGCCGGGCAAAGCAGGGTCAGCGCTGCAGGGTGAGGACACCCGGGCGCCACGGCAGCTGGTCGTAGGGGCCGCTGGCGCTGGGGGACTTGCCCTGGTAGAGCAACTGCAGGTTGCAGGGGTCGATGGTCATGGTCTGGTCCGGGTTGTCGCGGACCAGGTCGCCGTGGCTGATGTCGTTGGTCCAGCCGGCACCGCTGTTGGCCTTGCCCGCGAAGGGGTTGCTCTCGCTGGCGGCCTGCGGGGTCCACGAGCCGCTCAGGCTGGAGGCCGTGAAGGAGCGGAAGTAGCGCCCGTTCGCCCCCATCGCCTCGACGATCATGAGGTACTGGTTCTGGCCCTTGACCTTGTAGACCTGCGGTGCCTCGAACAGGTTGGCCGTCGTGTCGCTCATGACCGTCGTGTACGACGAGCCGAAGTTGCCCGGGAAGTTCCCGATCGGCATGCTCGCCCGGTAGATCTTGCCGTTGTCACCGGCGAAGAACAGGTACATGTTCTGGTCGTCGGCGATCAGGGTCTGGTCGATCGGACCGGTGCCGGAGCCCGAGATGCTGCCGGTGAACAGCGGCTGCGGGGCGGACCAGCCGTTGGGGTTGGTGGGGTCGCTGGAGGTGCGGTAGATGAACGGCCAGGCACCCCACTGGTAGGCCAGCACCCAGATCTTCTTGGGCGCGAAGTAGAACAGCGTGGGCGCCACCGCGGACTGGCTCATGCCGGTCTGGCCGGCCGACGCCATGTCCGACCAGTTCGTGAAGGGACTGAACGCCATCGAGCCGTACGACGATCCCGAGACGTTCGACGCGTAGACCAGGTGCTTGCCGTTGTACGTCACGTTGGTGAAGTCCTTCAGCGCGGCCCATCCGTTCGCCGGCTGCGCCAGGGCGCCCGTGGACGACCAGCGGTACGTCGACGGGAGAGCACACGAGCCGTCCGTCGGCGGCGTCCCGGTCAGCCCGGTCCACTTCTGGTTGCTGCCGCCGTTGCACGTCCCGATCTGCACCGCCGTGCCGTTGGCCGTACCGGCGCCGGCGGCCTCCAGGCACAGCCCGGACTCCGTGCCGACGACCGTGCCGTCCGCGTTCACCCGCCACTGCTGGTTCGCACCGCCGGAGCAGGTCCAGATCTGCACCCGGGTGCCGGCCGTGGTGGCGTGCCCCGGGACGTCCAGGCACTTGTTGCCGTACACGGTCAGCTGGTTGCCGTCCGTCAGCGTCCACTGCTGGTTGGTCCCGCCCCAGCAGTCGTAGAGCTGCAGGGACGTGCCGTCGGTCTGGCTGGCGCCCGGCACGTCGAGACAGCGGTTGGAACCGACGCCTCGCAAGGCGCCGCTGGCAGCCGCCTGCGCCGGCGTGGCCACGAGCAACGCCGCCAGCGCGGCCAGGGCCGCGACCAGGGCGCCGAGGACCGCGGGCGTATGCCCGCGGGTGGAACTTCTTCCGTACATGGGGACTTCCCAACCTTTCCTGGGCGGCTCCGGTTCACCTCGCGCGCGGCGCGTGAATTGAGGAGGACATGACATATCCACGCGACAGGCTCCCGGCTCACCTTTCGCCGAGCGGGAGACGCGGGGCCCGGCGACCGCCCTCTGTGTGATGGAAACGGCTCTCAGGTTCGTGATATCGAACGTCGCTCGGAATGTCGAGCATGCTGAATCATAAGGAACGGTTGAACGTCGTCAATACCTCTCGCAGATGTCGCTTCTGACAGCGAAATGTTTCGCAGTGCGCATGCGCTGTCGCCGCACGTCACGCCCCTGTCGTGCCGCCTGCCGGAAGGGGGTCGGCCGCGCGTTGCCTCGCGTGGCGAGCGCAAGATTCGGCGGACGGTCCGGGGCCCGCGCGGCCCGGACCGTCCGCCCCGTCACCAGTCGAGCGGCAGGGTGGCGAGGTGCCGGTCGAGCAGGCCGGAGATGATCCGGTGGTCGTGCAGCGAGGGGTGCCAGTCGCAGCCGAGCCGGTCCAGGCCGGGATCGTCGTAGTACCAGTAGCCGACCCGGCCGTCCCCCCGGGCGTTGCGCTCCCTCACGACGGCCCGGGCGGTGTCGGCGAAAGCGCTGCCGGCCACCGGGGTGGCACTGACCACCAGGAACGTCCTGCTTCCGTAGCGCGCCCGCAGTGTGTCGAGGAAGCCGTGGTAGGCGCTCGCGTAGGCGGTGATCAGCTCGCTCTGCGTGGCCCACGGCTCGCCCGGGCGGAGCGGGGTCGAGAAGTCGTTGATGCCCAGGCCGATGACCACGACCTGCGGCCGCCAGCCGCGCGGCTTCCGCCAGACGTCGCCGGCGACGTTCAGCAGGGCCCGGTCGTAGTAGGTGCGGTAGTCGGTGCCGGGGTCACCGCCGTTGTAGTTGCGGACCATGCCGCGGCCGGAGAACGCGTTCTGCTGGTAGTCGGCGTCGAGCTTCCGGGCGGTGAGGGGACCGAAGGCGAGGTTCGCGTTGCTGTTCCGGTCGACTCCCCCGTTCGCCGAACAGTCCCGCGTACCCGAGGCGTTGCCGTACCCGGCGGTGAAGGAGTCGCCGATGAACTCGATCTGCCTGCTCCGCGCCGCGGGGGCGGCGAGCACCTTTCCTCCCCGGGCGGCGGTGAACCCGCCGAAGCGGCCGGCGGCCCACGCGCTCTCCGTCCGCTTGACGAGCCGCACGGTGTGCTCGGTGTCGGCGAGATCCCTGACCCAGGACGTGGTGCGCCCGGGCGTCACCAGGGTGGCGACGGTCGTTCCGTCGATCTGGACGTCGTAGTCGTTGGCGGAGTCGTCGAGCACGATGCCGACGCCGGTGCCGCGGAACCGGCCTTCGAAGACGATGCCGGGCCAGGTGTACTGCACCCAGCCGTCGGCCGCCTCCTTGACCCGGCCCACCGTCCGGAACCCGGCGAAGCCGGCGGACGGCAGGGCGCGGCGGGCGGCCGACGCCTCGGCGGGGGCGGCCGCCGCGGCGGCGACGGCCGCGGTGACGCTCGCCGCGGCGGCCGTGAGCAGGGTCCGCCGGGAGACAGGGGGAGCGGTACGCATGAGCGGTCCTTCCGGTGTCGGAGCGCGTACGAGAGTGCGGGAGCGCTCCCATCATGGCCCTGCCGGAGCGGCACGGGGAGTGGCCGGTGACGACGGGCACGAAAGACACCGGTGGGGCGGCCGGAAAGACGCCCTCACGGCCTTCGTGTGCGGCGCGGGCGCCGGGCCGGCCGGCGCCCGCGCCGCACGGGCCGGTCAGTCGTCCGACGGGACCTTCAGTCGGTCCCAGCTGGCCCGGCCGGGCACCCCGTCCGCGTCCTTGCCGCGGTAGCCGAGTTTCCGCTGCCAGGCCGCGTAGGACGTGCGGTCGGCGTCGGTCCACTCGGGGCCGGGGCCCTTCCCGTAGTGGCCGCAGCCCTCGGCGACGAGGCGGCGGCCCATGGCGGTGATCACGTGGGACTTCTGCCCGGTGCGGAAGAAGCCGGCGCCGGGGAAGGGCACGTACTCGGGCTCGGTTCCGGGCTTGGGGCCGCCCGGCTCCTTGCCGCCCTTGCCGGCGAGCCGGTCGGCTATGCGCGCCCGCATGGCGTCCATGGTGAAGCCCCGCGGGTCCTGCTTGCCGGGCTGCCACTCCTTGTGGCCGATGACGGAGCGCTCCGACCATCCGTGGTGCCGGCAGATCGCGGCGGACACCTTCTCGATGGCCTCCTTCTGCACCTCGGGCCAGGGGTCCTTGCCATCGCCGAGGTTGACGCACTCGAAGCCGTAGAAGTGCCGGTTGCCGTCGACGTCGGCCTGGTTGTCCCGCGGCAGTCCCGTCTCGTCGACCACCGCCCGCAGGACGTCGCTGTCGCCGAGACCTGCGTGGTTGGCGCGGCCGTTGCCGACGAGGTGGACGTGGCCCTCCTTGTCGATGACCCCGTGGCACAGGGGTCCGGGCAGGCCGGGGTAGCCGTCGTAGCAGATGTTCACGGAGTTCCGGGTGCCCGAGGTGACGGTGTGGTGGATCATGACGCCGTTCACCGGGCCCCAGGGCCCCTTGGTGTTGCGGTTGTGGTGGCGCCAGTCGCGCACCTCGTGGACCGTCAGGCCCTCCGCGCGCAGGACTTGCAGCAGCTTGGACGCGCTCATCGGCTGTGCCATCACTCGTCTCCTTCCGCGGCGGCCCCCGCCGCCGTGGTCCGGGAGCGGCCCCGGGAGGGGCCGGCTTCGGCGGTGCGTTCCTCGTGCGCGGCGCGGGCCTCGGCGTCCAGGGCCGCCTGGTCGGCGGCGGGGACGTCCGCGGCGAGCGCGCCGAAGGCCCGGCGCAGATCGGCGGTGCTGCCCTCGCCGGTGACCAGGGCCAGCGGGGCGAGGTGCCGGTCGATGCCCGCCGGGGCCTTCAGCAGCGGGCGGCGGGCGGCGTCCGTGTCCCACTCGACGCCTCCGGTGGCGGTGCGGGCGGGGATCAGCCAGTGGTCGCCGGTGCGGTACGCGCCGTTCTCGGCGAAGTAGACCTCGACGCCGTCCTCGAGCGGCAGCCACTGCCCCTCGGTGAGCGGTACGGCGCCGCCCTTCAGGGAGGGCGCGCGGCCCTTGCGCCGGGGTCCTTCGCGGTGGTCCCAGCGGCGCAGGAACGGGTGCAGGTGCGGCAGGCGTCCGACACGCGGGTCCGGCTCGGCGGACAGGCGGACGCGGCGGCCGGGCAGGTCCAGTTCCTCGACCCGCAGCAGGGGCAGCGCCTGAAGCCGGGAGGCGTAGGCGGTATCGGTGAACTCGACGTGGTCGCCGACCTCCAGGGCCAGTTTGGAGTCGAGGCCCAGGGTCGCCAACTGCACCCAGGTGCCGTCGAGTTCGTCGACCGGGAAGACGACCGAGCCGTTCTCCCGGGACCACTTGAAGGTGGCGTCGGCCGCCTCGCCGCCCGTATGGATCTCCACCCGGTACAGCTGGTTCTCCGGGCCCCGGTAGCGGGCGTCGGGGCGGACCAGGCAGGGGTCGTCGTCGGCGTGGTCGGGCCGTTCGCTGCGGGCGGCGAGCCGGGCGGAGGGCGCCGTCCGGGTCTCGGCCCACTTCTCGAAGGCGTCGCGGACGGCTTTCGGGGACGGTTCGGCACCTTCGATGTCCAGCGCGGTCAGGGGCAGCGGCAGCACCTGCCAGACGACCTTGGCGCGGACGGCGGTGTCCGGCAGCGCCGCGCCGAGGGCGACCTCGCGCAGCGCCGGGTCCTCGGCCGCCGGGACCGCCCGCTCCCACACCTGGAGGTAGACGACGAAGGGCGACCGGGCGGGCGAGGGCAGCCGGTCACCGGGCCGCTCCGGGTCACGGAAGGCGTCGGGCTGGTTCCAGTAGTCCCAGCAGGTCTCCGTCCCGGCGGGCTGCTGGTCTTCGGTGTCCTCGTCCGGTACGGGGACACCGGGCGCGGGGCGGACGGCGTCGCACAGGATGCCGTCGACGTAGTAGCGGCCGCCGTGGATGTACAGGGTGTCGATGTCGTGCCTGCCGCCCACGTACTCGATGCGGAAGCCGCAGGCGCCGGCGGGCCCGCCGTGCCGGCCGATGAGGTCGGCGGCGAGGGTGCGGGCCTGGTGGAGCTGGATCGCGGTCTGTTCGTTGAGGTCGGCGTCCAGCTGGACCCGGCCCTGCTGGGCGAGGACCGCGGAGTAGTGCCGTTCAGGGCGGAAGGTGGCGCGGGAGAGATCGGCGTGCATGAAGGGGGTCCCCCTGGTTCGGAAGTCTGCGGGTGGGTCGTACGGCGGCGCCGCTCACGTCACGAAGAAGATCCCGGCGTCCGCGATGGCGGGTGTGTACTCGGCGAGCCGTGCCCTGAGCGCGTCCTCCCGCTGGGGGCGGTACAGGTCGTGGAACGCGCCGAGTTCGCCGCCGTCGTCGGCGCCGCGCCGGATCTGTTCGGGGCCCCGGTCGGCCAACTGGCCGTACCAGGGCGTTCCGTACCGTGTGGAGGTGAACAACGGCCGTACCGACCCGGCCCGTTCGGTGCCGGCGAGGTCGGGCTGGCAGCGGTGGCGGCGCGGGGTGCGCGAGCCGGGCGGCACATAGCAGTGGCGCAGGCAGCCGGTGCCGCGCCGGGCCACGTGCAGCCGGCCGGTGAAGAGGGAGTTCTCGGCGAACTCCACGGCGTGGGTGCGCACTTCCCCGATGACGGTGGTGCGGTGCAGGTGCAGCACGGCGTGTGCGTGGCGGCAGTCGGGGGCGGACAGGGCCGTGCGGTCGTCGCCGGTGGCGTCCAGGACGCTGTCGCGCAGGTGGATGTCGAGGGGGTCCTCGCTCACTTCGTCGCCGATGACCTCGATGGTGCCGAGGATGCTGTGTTCGATCCGGAGGCAGGCGGTGGTGCGTTCGAGGACGATGCTGGGTTCGTCGGGTGAGTGCGGCGCGCACTCGGGCTCCAGCGACCAGCCGGGTACGAGGGTGCAGTGCCGGACGACGACGGCGCCGACGGCACCGGTGACGTTGAGGCCGCGCCCGGCGACGAGGAGTCCGTCCAGGACGATGCGCGGCCGCTCGTGCGGGGCGCAGTCGGCGTCCGCGGCGCGGATGTTGAGGGCGTCGGGGCGGTTGCTGTACCAGTCGAGGAGCCGGATCACCGGCCGGGTGCCCTCGGCGGCGCGCAGTTCGAGGCGGTCGCCGGGGTCGAGGTCGAGGTCCAGCTGCTCCTGGTAGGCGCCGCTGTGGGTGATCTCGATGATGCCGGTCCGCCCGGGGCGGCGGCGGTCCTGCCAGGCCCGGTAGGCGTCCATGATCCGCCGGTAGGGCCCGCCGGGGCCGACCCGGTAGAGGTCGGCGTCGGGGCGGGGGGCGCGGTCGGGGCGCTCGTACTGGCCGCCGCCCATGTCGGCGGCGAAGGCGTGGTGGTAGTCGACCCAGACGCCCTGGCGGGGGGCGCGGCGGGCGCCGAACGCGATCCGGCCCCGTTCCGGGTCGACGGCGATCTGCCCGCGGCCGGGCCGGTAGCGCCAGTCGGACAGGTCGGCGACGACGATGTCCTCGAGGGGGACGGGCCGGTCGTCGCCGTCGCGCCGGATGCACAGGCTCTTTCCGGGGCCGTAGTAGTCGGCGAGCCGGTCGTGCAGCAGCCGGCGGGTGATGAACGCGGGCACGTTGTCCACGGCGGCGAGGTGCGCGGGCGAGGGTTCGGGCACCGGGCGGGTGAGCAGCGGGGTGTCGTTGCCGAGGAGGGAGAAGGTGTAGAGGTTGCGGGCGCGGTCGACGCAGTAGGCCGGGGAGGCGGTGAGGGCGTGCGGCTCGAGCCGCCAGACGAAAAGCCCGACACCGGCCGGCGTCCGGCCCCCCTGCGTCCTCGCCGAGTCGGCACGGCGTACGTCCACGGTGCGGGACGCGGTGTCGAAGGGGCCGCCCGCGGCGGCGAGCGCCGAGCCGTCCCTGAGGTCGAGCAGCCGGCCGTGCTCGGTGCGCCGGCCGGTGCCGTGGAGCCGGACCGGCTGGGTGCGGGCCAGGTGGCGGGACAGTTCGACGGCGCGGGCGGGCCAGTCGGCGACGCGGTCGGAGAGTTCCTCCAGCAGGTGCAGGGTGCCCTTGCGGCGGCGTTGGGCGACCGTGGCGGCCACGTCCCGGCGGGGGGCGACGGCCTCGGCGAGCGCCGCGCGGCCACCACCGTGCAGGCCGGTGGTGAGAACCCGCTCGTACCCGGGGAGGGTGCGGTAGCCGACGAGGTCGCCGAGGTAGGGCAGCACCCACGGTGCGGCGGTCTCCACGAACAGGTCCTCGTAACCCTGTCGCACGCCGTCGCGGACCCGGTCCAGCTGCTCGCCGATCACCGCGAGCAGGGCCCGCAGCGGTTCGCCCTCCTCGGCGTCGCGCCATCGGTGCCAACGGGGCAGCAGTTCGGCGAGTCCGTCGGGGTGCCGGCCGTCCGGCGTGCGCGCTTCGGTGTCGGGGGACATCACTTGACCTCCGTCAGGATCAGGGTGTCCGCGGCCCGCGCCGGCAGCATGGCGAGCTGGGCCGGGCGGATGCCGCGGAAGACGACCACCGTCCGGCCCTTGGCCAGGCGCCGGGTGTCGGTGATGCCGGGGTTGAGGCGCAGCAGCCGGCCGAGCGGGATGCCGTGGCGGGCGCAGACCGAGGACAGGGTCTCGCCGCCGGGGTCGCGGACCGTGTAGGTCTGCTCGTCGTAGGCCGCCGGATGCGCGGGGACCGACTGCCGCGGGGTGCCGGGGCCGGCGAGCAGGGCGGTGAGCCGGTCCGGGGTGGCGGAGGCGGGCACGCCCGTGAAGACGTCCACGTCCACGTGGTCGACGCCGGGCACGGTGTGGGCGGTGGCGAGCACCTCGGAGAGGCGGGCGGGCCGGCCGAGTTCCCGTCCCTCGTAGCCGAGACGGAGCAGCAGCGCCTGGCGCAACCGGGGTTCGACGGTCTCCCAAGCGTGGTCCGGGGCGAGCTTCACCTTGGCGGCGACCAGCAGCAGGACGAGTTCGCGGGCGTCCACCCGGACCGGCAGGTTGGGATCGCCGTACTCGGTCAGGGCGGCGCGCAGCGGCCGGAGGTTGTCGTCGGTGAGGGGCACGTCGTCGGTGCCGGCGACCGTCACATGGAGCACGCGCCGCCGTCCGTCGAAGAGTTCGCGGGCGGCGGCCCGGCCGATGCCGGCACGGGAGCGGGCGAAGTCCGCGTAGTCGGCCGGTGAGACCAGCCGGTCCAGGGCCAGGACGGCGAGCGGGATCGTACGCCGGGTCAGACCCGGCCCGTCCGGGTCCGAACCGCCGGTGGCGGGGAGCGGGTTGGTGACCGCGGTGACGCCGAGCGGACGGGTGAGCGGTTGGGTGATCCGCTCGGCGGGGACGTCGGCGGCCTTGCCGGTGCCGAAGCGGTAGCGGGCGCGGACGTTCTCGTGTCCGCTGGGCAGCCGGGCGCCGTGGACGCCGTCGCCGAAGGTCACGGTGGTGCGGCCGTCGGCGGTGGTGCCGGTGAGGTGGACGCGCTCGGCGGGGCCGCGCCCGGCGAGGCTGTCGGTCTCGTGCCAGAGCAGGCCGTCCACGCGGATCTCCAGGACCGGGGCGGCGCCGAGGGGGTTGCCGGCGGCGAGCCAGGTCAGCGGGGACTGCCAGAGGGCGAAGGTCTGGTTGACGCGGTCGGAGTCGCCGCTGCCGATGGCCTCCTCGCGGCTCTCGCCGTGGGTGGCCTCGACGACGTTGCCGAGGACGCGCACGCTCGCCCGGCGGTAGCGGTGGGCCAGGTTCGTGGTCAGGGTGAGGCGGGTGTGGACGTGGTCACCGGGGAGCCCCGGGTCGACTGCCGGGTCTGCGGCGGCGAGGGTGACGACCTCGGCTGCGGTGACCCCGCGTGCGCCGGGTACGTCGGTGCGCTCACCGCTCACGACGAGGGTGCGGCCGGGGCGCAGTCCGTCGTACAGCTCGGCGAGTTCGATCTCGTTGCCGTGCACGTCCTCGCCGAGCGGTTCGTCGGCCGGGCGCAGCGGTTCGCCCGCCGCGTGCACGGTGGTGTCGCGGATGTGGGAGAGCAGCACGTCGAACTCGTCCAGCCAGGCGTCCGCCAGGGTGAGTTCGGTGCCTCGGCCGGTGATGCCGTAGGCGGCGTACGCGGTGGTGCGGACCGCCACCACCTGGGTGGTGACCAGGGCGAGTGCGGCGTCGCCGGGGACATGTGTGCCCTTGCCCGGGCGCTCGATCGCCACCCAGCTGCCGACGGTGACGGCGTCCTGGACGCTGTCCAGTCGCAGGACGCGGCGGTTGAGGGGAGCGGGCCTGCTCGCGATGACGATCTCGACGTTCGGTTCGGTGCTGCCGACCGTGTAGGCGACGCTCACCTGGTACTCGCCGTGGGGGAACTGCCTGCTGTCGCCGGGCTCGAGGGAGAACCGCTCGGTGGTGCCGTCGGTCAGGGCGATGTGTACGGTGCCGTCGTCCTCGGGCCGGGACACGAACAGGCTGCCCTCGGGCAGGCCGGCGTGGAGGCGGGCGGTGACGCCGGGTTCCCCGTCGGCGGCCGGACGCGCCGGCTCGTGGTCACGGGCGGCCCGGGTGGACAGGTCGACCCGGCCGGGTCCCAGGGCGAAGGTGACGGGCTGGACGGCGGGCAGGTTCTCGGCGCGCTGGTCCGAGGTGCTGCCCTCGGCGTACTGGAACTCGGCGCGGACCGGCGTCCTGCCCGCGGGGTCGTGCACCACGCGCATGCTCACCAGGGCGGCGCCGGTCAGGGGCCAGTCGGCGGTGCGGATGACCCGGCCGCGGGCGTCCTGGACCGGTTTGAGGGGGGCGTGCGCACCGAAGGGGGCGGCCGTGACGCGCATCGCGAGGAGGGCGCGCAGCAGTGGGCCGGTGGCCGGGGCGGTGGCGGTGCGCCAGGCCGGGTAGAGGCCGGCCAGGCCCGGGTCGAGGGCGGTCAGCAGGCGGGCGGTGTCGCTGCCGGGGCGGCGGGTGCGTGCTTCTCGCCGGGGCGCGGGGGCGGCGGTGCGCAGGGCGGGGAGGACGGTGTCCAGGGCGCGGAGGGCGGCTTCGCGGGGGTCGGGCCGGGTGGGGTCGGGGGCGCCCGTCCACGCTCGCTGGGTGCCGTCGCCCTGGGCGGCGGGACTGCCCGCGGCGGTGACGGCGGGCTGGGCGGGCGCCAGTGCCAGCGCTCGTGCGGCCAGTTCCGTGAGGACGGCCTCCAGTTGTTCGAACCACGCCGCGACCTGCTCGTACGGCTCCGCCAGGACCTGGGCCTCGCGCAGGCGGGCCACCGGCTCGCCGAGGCGGGCGGCGAGCTTCTCCGGGGTGTCGATGGTGTCCAGGTCGGTGCGCAGGGGGGCGAGGACCTGGTCGTCGAAGTCCTCGATCAGACGGCTGACCGGGCGCGGGCCGGGGACTTCGGGGGTCGGCGGCTCGTCACCGGGTTCGCCGGGGGCGGCCGGCTCGGCGGTCCAGCGCCGTACCTCGGCCACCAGTTCCCTGAGCGTGGGCGGGGCCGACTGGGGCAGGGTGAGCGCGGTGATCTCTTCCTCGCGGTCGGTGCGGACGCCCGCGACCGGGATCAGCTTCCTCAGTCCGCCTGCCCGTTCCCCGAAGACGAAGAGAAGCCGGTCGCCGGTCCGCAGGGAGGTCTCGGTGCCCTCGACGAACAGTTCGGAGCGGCGGGCGAGGTCCTCGGGGGTGATCAGGGCGGGCCGGCGGCGCCGCACCGTCAGTTCGTTCCAGTCCCAGCGGGCGGTGAGGTCCTGGGAGGTCTCGAAGGTCTGCGGCTGCTCGTCGGCGGAGGCGGGCACGCTGTGGCTGCGGGCCCCGCGCGGGATCGCCACCGGCAGGGTCTCGGCGCGCGGGTCGCGTTCCAGGGTGTACGCCAGGTGGGTGGTGGCGGCCACTCCGGGGCGCGGCCGGTGCCCGACGAGCCGCCCCAGCAGGACCAGGGAGCGGTGTTCGCGTGCCGTGCGGAGAAAGGCCTCGTCGGCGATCCGCTCGGAGTGGAAGGTGAGCAGGTCGGCAAGGACGGCGGCGGCGTCGAGGAGCCCTACGGCCGGGTCGTCGGGGGTGCGTACGGTGAGCCGGGCGAGGGCCGGGTACGCGGGTGAGGCGAGCCGGTCGAGGAGGGCGGCGAGGAAGCTGCCGTACTCGCCGACGCGGTAGTGGAGGGCGGTGTGGCCGGGCGGGTTGTGGAGGGATGCGGGGGCGAGGCGCTCGTCGTGGCCGCCGCACGCGCCGCCGCAGGAGCAGGGCCGGTTCATCGGGTGCCTCCCAGGGTGATCTCCAGCCGCCCCTGTTCGGGCCGGTCGGGGTCGTTGTCGCAGGTGGCGATCTCCAACGGGCCGAGCCGCAGCACGCCGTCCGCCCTCTCTCCCCGGTCCGGTGCGAACAGCCGCCGCAGCCGGGTGACTTCGACGTCCTCGACACCGGGGACGGCCGCGGCGGCGGCGACCAGACGGCTGAGCCGTACGGGTTCGCCGAAGGTCAGGGCGTCGGGGTGGAAGAAGCCGAGCCGGCCGCCGGGCAGCCGGCCGCGGCCGAGGACGCGGTACAGGTCGGCGAGGATCCGCCCGTGCTGGTGCCCGGGCAGGGCGCACACCCGCAGCGCGATGTCCACCGGCACCGGCCGGGCGGGGCCGACCACCAGGTCGTGACCGATGCGCCGGTACCTCTCCAGGGTCTGGGCCACCGTGTCGAGCAGGCGCTGCGACGGGGGACCGCCGTACGCGTCGACGGCGATGTGGGCCTCCTGGGCGCTGCCGGTCCAGCGGAGGTCGGCGGCGGCCCGCTGGACGCCGGGCACGGCGGAGGCGAGCGCCGCGTAGTCGGCGGCGGTGACGGCGCGCAGCCGGGTGCGCCGCAGCTCCAGAGGGGCCAACTGGCGCACCAGTTCCAGGGGTTCGGGCTCCGTGCCGCCGGTGGCCGGCAGCGGGTTGCGGACGGTGGCGGCGGGTACCGGCTCGCCGGGATCGCCCCCGGCCACGACGAGGTGGCTGATCGCCTCCGCGCCCACGTTGCCCGCGCTGCCGCCGCCGACGCGGTAGCGCACCGTCAGGCGTGCTCCTGGGGCCGGGGCGGCGCCGTGCCGTCCGTCCCCGAAGCGCAGGGCGAGCCGTCCGTCGTCCTCCGGTTCGCCGACGAAGTGCCGGTCGCGGGGTGCGCTGTCGAGCAGGTCACGGCGTGGCTCCCACACCGCCTCGCCGTCGGTGAGGCGTACGGCGGGCAGGGCGCGGCGCGGGTCCTGGCTGAGCGCGGCGCTCGCCGGGCCGCGCAGCACCGGCTCGTCTGGGTGGAGTCCGGCGGCGTGGGCCGGGCCCCAACTGTGCGCGATCTCCCAGGCGATGGAGGCGTCGAGGACGGTGCCGGCGCGGGCCCGGGCGGTGAGGACGGCGATGCGCCGCTGCTTGGGGGCGAGCAGCTCGGGGCCGCGGTGCAGCAGTTCGCGCAGGGCGCGGACGGGGTGCCGGCGCAGTTCCAGCCGTTCCAGCAGCTTCAGGCCGAAGATCACGGCGAGTTCGGCGATCTCGCCCTCGGCGAGTCCGTCGCGGTCGCGGGCGCTGCGCCACAGCTCGACCAGTCGTTGCCGGACCCGGTCCGGGATCGCGGCGATCCGCTCGGCCTGTGCGGCGGCGACCGTCGCCGGGTCGGGGAACGGCGCGGCCTGGGTGACGGGAGCGTGGCCGAGGACGGGGCAAAAGCGCGGCCGGATGCCGGGGTGGATGCTCTGGGCGAGCAGCGTCCGCAGCGCCGCGGCCTGCGCGTGCACCGTGCCGGGCACCACGTGTTCATGCCGTTGGCCGGCCCGTTCCAGACCGATCCCGGCGCGCAGGACGGCCCGCTCCCCCACGCTGCCGAAGAGTTCGCGGACGTCGTCCGGGCGCAGCGCCCGGCCGCTGTCGGCGCGCTCCGTCAGCGAGGCGATGAGCCGCGCCGGTGCGTTGCCCCCGGTGTGCGCCTCGCATCCGCTGCCGGGCGGGCCGCAGGGCGCCGCGACGGCCGGGGCCGGGGGCACGGTGAGCGTCCCGGCGGTGCCGGAGCGGCCGTGGTCCACCAGGACGGTGTTGCCACGGGCGAGGGTGACGTCCTCGACGGGCAGGCAGTCGCCGCCGCCCCGGGTGGTGAGGCGGAACGGGTGGCGCAGGGCGTCCTCGGCGGCCCAGGTGACCTCCAGCACGGGCTGGTGCTCGACGTGGTCCAGGCCGGGGGTGACGGAGGTGAGGCGGACGGCCTGCCGGTGGGCGGGGTCCGCGTCGCCCGGGGTGCCGGTGCGCGGGCCTTTGACCTCCTCCAGGATCAGCACGTCGCCGGGTTTCAGCGCGAGCCTGCGGCCCCGGCGGGTCTCGGGATCGGCCCACTCGTCGCGCAGGGTGGCGGCGGTGGTTCCCACGGGCAGGGCGCACACCTCGCCGTCCCAGGTCCACAGCCGGATCGCGTTGTGCGCGACCCGCAGTTCCAGCGGCTCGGTGCGGACGACGGGTTCGAAGACCTCCACGCGGCCGCGCTCGTCGAGGTCGCCGAGGTCAGTCTCGTCGATGACCGTGCCGGGTTCGGGTCGGTCGTGCGGGTCGAGGGTGCGTACGTCGACCGAGGCGAAGCGGTAGCTGCCGGGCGCCAGGGTGCGGTCGGCGGCGGTCTGGACGGTCACGTAGGCGCGGGCGTTGCAGCCGTCGTGCATCGCGTAGTCGATGAGCCGGACGTGCCGGCGTACGGAGACGCGGCGGCGGGCGGTGTCGAGGTAGGCCTCGGTGGCGACGGCGTCCTGCTGGTAGCTGATCTGGTCACCGGTGCAGGCGAGCAGTTCCACCAGGGTCGTGCCCAGGTCGGCCGGGTTGCGCTCGGCCCAGTCGGGGGTGGTCAGCGCGAGCCGGTCGAGCAGGAGCTTGCGGAGGGTGTCGTAGTCGCGGGCCGTGTAGTCGATCACGGGCGCGGCCGGGAGGGCGGGGCTCCCCTCGTCGTCGTCCGCGCAGTCGAAGGGGCTCGGGCAGTCGGGCCAGAACGCGAACTCCGCGCCGGCGTACCGCTGGTCGAAGCCGTGGTACGGCTCGGTGCCCGGTCTGCCGCAGTGGTCGGCCTCGACCAGCGACAGCCGGTAGCGGGAGGTGTCGCCGGCCCGGTCGAGGGTGACGTGGAGCCGGTCGTCCAGCTCGGGGTCCTCCTCGCGTTCCACGCTGACGTCCACGGCGGTGAGGCCGGTGACGCGCCGGCCGCCGTCGATGCGGACGTTCTCGGGGCCGAGGGCGGCCGGCGCCTTGCCCAGGAAGGTGACGGTGAGCAGCAGCCCGTCGTCGCTCACCTCGACGGCGTCGATCCCGTTGAGGTCGGCGGCGCGCACCTTGGCCCGCCGGGTGGCTCCCGCGCTCATGCCGCCCTCCCTTCGAAGAGGTCCTCGTGGACGGCGCCCGTGGCGCGGACCAGGTAGGACAGCCGGACGCGTACGGTGTCGTCGTCGCCGGCGAGGTCGAGGGACACCACCTCGATCAGATCGCCCAGCCAGCGCTGGAGGGCGGCCTGGACGGAGAGTTCGTGGGTGCTGAGCAGTTCGGGGCCGGCCGGCGCGAAGACCAGGTCGAGCAGTCCGCAGCCGAAGTCGGGGCGCATGACGCGTTCGCCGGGGCTGGTGAACAGGAGCTGTTCGATGAGGTCGTGGACGTGTTCGGCGGGGCGGGCGTGCGCGGTGCGGCCGCGGTGGTCGGCGTGGAAGGGGAACGCGATGTCGCTGCGCGGTCGGGGGTGTCGGCTGGGCGGTCTCATCGGACGGTGACCTTTCGCTGCGCGGCCTGGACGACGGGCGGCCCCTGCGGGACGAGGGCCGCGCTGAGGCACTGGGCGGCACAGGTGTCGAGCAGCACGGGCGCGCCGTCGACCGTGACGCCGGTGTCGGCGGCGGTCCAGCGGACGGACACGCACGGCGAGGGCACCTCGTCCACGGTGTGCGGGCAGCCGGTGACGATGTAGGCGTGGGCGGTCGTGGCCGCGGCGGCGCCGTCGACGCGGACGCCGCCGGAGGGTGCGGTGGCGGGTGCGGCTCGGCCGCCGTGCGGGCAGCCGATCACGGCGCCCGCGTGGAGCAGACTCCCGGACAACTGTCTTCCCCCGTTTGTCTATCGCTTGGACTGAGCGGTCAACTGGCCCTGATTGATGGTCACTTCACGGCCACGCAAGGTGATCTCGGCGCCCGCGCCGGTGGCGATGACCACCGCTTCCTTGGTGATACGGATGTAGGCGCCGCCCTGGGCCTGCAGGAGGATCCCCTGTTCGGCGCCGGGCGTGTCATTGAGGACGATCTTGTGGTCACCCGGGGTCTGTACGACGACGGGTTTGGTCGCGGCGTTCGCCTGCAACGCGCGCCGCGCGTCGGGCGGCAGCTCGCTCGCGTCGCCGTACCAGCATCCGGTCCACACCGGGAAGCTGGGGTCGCCCTGCTCGAACTCCATCCAGACGCCGGCGCCGGGCGGCGGCACCACGAACTGCCCGGACTCGGGCCCGGTGAACGGCAGGCAGGGCAGCGCCCAGGTGGACGGCTCGTCGCCGAGGACGTCCGGGACCTCGGCCGTGATCCGGCCGAGCCGCAACGGGTCGTCGTTGCTGACCACCCGGCCGCGGAACTTGCCGAGGTAGCGAGTGCTGGGTGCCGCCATGGTCGGGGTGCTCTCCTGGTCGGTGGGTCGGGTGTGTCACGGCCGGACGACGTCCCCGCGCGCTTCCAGGCCCTCCCGGGAGAGGGTGAAGTTCTGCTGGAAGGAGCCCGGACGGAGGTTGTGGGTGACGGACTTGACGTAGTAGTCGCCGTCGTAGGCCCGTCCGGCGCCGCGGACGCCGACGAGCCGGCGTGGCTGGAGGAGGTAGCCGTGCCGGTTGACGTCGAGCGAGCCGGAGCCGGAGATGACGTCGGCGGAGACGGCGGCACGGGCGAGGAGTTCGGCCTCGGCCTGCTCCCGTTGCTGTTTGGCGGTGCCGGAGAGGGTCTTGCGTTTGAGCGCGGGGGTGGCCCGGCGGCCGAGCGGCGGGCGCAGGGGGCTGATCGGCGGCTGGGGCAGCAGGGTGGACTGGCGGGTGCCGGGGTCCTGCCAGCGGGCCTGGGGTTCCTCGCGGGCGGTGCCGTCGTAGGCGAAGGTCAGCTGGTCCACGGTGGACAGGGCGTCCATGTTGACGTTGAGGGCGTGCTGGCGCAGTCCCAGCCGGATCTCGGGGCCCCAGCGTGCCGACGAGTGACCCGGGCCGGGGCCGGGTTCCAGATAGAAGGTGTAGCCGTTGGCGCGGGCCAGTTCGGTGACGTACTGGAGGTCGGTGCCGGTCTGGTAGTGGACGCGGAGGTCCTGGTGCGGGGGCTGGGCGATCTTCTCGCGGTAGACGTCGGGGCGGATGCCGTAGTCGGAGTAGCGGCGCAGAATCGCCAGCACCCGCTGGGACGGCGGCAGGTTGGGGTAGCGCGCGGTGCGTTCCTCCAGGTCCATCAGGAGCGTCAGATCCTCTCCGGTGACGGTGAGGGTGGAGTGGCCGGGGAGGTTGCTGGCGCCGACCTCCTGGCGCACGATCAGCCCGTCGAACAGCACTTCGGGGGTGCCGCGGACACTGACGGTGAGGATGACGCGGGTCTTCGGGTCGAAGAAGCCTTCGGGCAGCAGCCGTCGGCTGAGGGGCCCGTTCTTCGTGAGGTCGAAGGCGAACTGGAACCCGCTGCGCTCCCCCGCCGTGGCCGTGATCTGCGCGGACAGCAGCGCCTCGGCGACCTCCCGGGGGACCGGGCGGGCGAGCTTGGGCCCCATGAGGAGCTGCAGGTGTACGGGGCCCTTCCCCACGGGTTGTTCAGACACGCCGCTCTCCACGCGGGAATCCGCCGGCGAGCGGGATGCCGATGACCCGTCCCGGCTCGTCCGTCAACTCCCGCGGGTCCAGTACGGGGTTGGCATCCGCGATCCGCCACCACTGGCCGGGGTCGCCGAGGAAGCGCTGCCCGAGCAGGTCGGGCCGCTCGCCGGCGCCGACGCGGTGCGGCTCGGTCTCCTCGTCCAGCGGCGGGAGCAACCGCCGTTTGGCGTAACGGACTTCGGTGCCGTCGGCGCGCCGGTGAACACCGATCTCGGCGTCGTGGTACCGGCTGGTGCGTGGGTAGGGATGGGCGCCCGGAATCGAGTCCAGCGCGTTCTCGTACGGCTCGGTCTCCGCCATCTCGTCCTCATCCCCTTCCGGTCGGCAGGCCGGCACCGCCGGGGCCCGGAGGGCCGAGGCCGGCTCCGCGCGCGGCGGCCGCGAGCCGTTCCTTCTGTGCCAGGTGCGCCAGGTACAGATCCGCGCCCCGGTGTCCCGCGGGCAGGTCACTGACGGTCAGGATCTTCATCCCGATGCTGAGCGAGGCCCGGATCGGGTTGAGGTTCACGTCGAACGCCGACTCATTGACGGACAGTTCGGTGAGCCGTACCGGCATCACCCGCTTGCTCCCCCAGGTGAACAGCGTCAACGGCATTTCGATCGGACTGATCTCGATGCTGCCCTGCTGCGTCAGTCTGGTGGCGGCGCGCAACTGCGCGGTGGTCGGCTGCACCAGCATCTCCAGCACGGCGAGCTGCGGATGGATCCCGTCCGGCGCGGCGATCTCCAGCTGGTCGGTGGCGTCGATCTCGGCGGTGAACTTCCACGTCTCCTGCGCGGGGCCCTTCAGCCGGAGAGCCTCGTTCCGGTCCCCGCTGCCGGTCCCCCCGCCACCGGCGTCCCCGCTGTCCCCGGCGGACTGGGGCGAGATGCCGCGTTCCAGGGTGTCGGGGTTGAACTGGAGGACGATGACGCGTCGGGGAGTGCCGTGGTCAGGGTCCATGACGACCAGGCCGGAGCGGACGGGTCTGGGGATGTCGGGGTAGCGGGTCATGGAACAATTCCTTCCTGACGCATGTACCCCGCGAACGCGGTCGCCTGGGCGCGAATAACCGGATTCACTTCACTTTCGCTCATCGATTCGACTTCCGGGAGGAGCCGGGGCCACAACGCATGCGCTGCCGCCCACAGACCGGCCTCACGTACCTGCTCATCACCAGAGTGCATTGCCTCGATGATTTTCGCCAGAAAGCGTGGCTCTTCATCGGCGGGGGCCGCAACACCGAGACGCACCAGGGATTCCCTCTTCCGTTCGACAGAATCGGCACGGTCGACGTCGGCAAGAACCTCTTCGCCGCTCGGTGGCTCGAAATAGTCTGTCAGCATCTGCGTCAATTCGGCAACCTGCGCCTCCGCCGGCCCGGAAGCGAAGACGAACTGGATGCCGAACGGGTATTCCTTTCCGTAGTGCAGGTAGTAATCATCGACCACCCGCCACGTGACCTCGCGCGAAAGACCGATTTCCACTGATGCGACCACGTCTCGCACCTTTTCAGCGTTCATGAGAGACGCCGCCTCGGCCACATCGGTCTCGTCGAGTCCAGCAGAGAGGATGACGCGGCGGCCGCGATGGGCACCCCATTGCATGACAGTATTTCTCCTCACGTGCAGGGTCACGGGGTCCACAGCCCGGGAACCCGGTCCAGGACCTGCGGATCGTGCTCCATTATCTCGCGGATGATCTCCTGCATCCTCTCGAGCATGTCCTCATAGCCATCAAAGGTGACATGCACATCATCCGGAGTCATCCGTGCGATCCACAGCGTCGTCCTGTCGAGCAACTGCCTTCCGGTCTCCGCGGACGGCTTTGTCTCGGCCTCGGAGGGAATGCGCTGCTGTTGCTTCTCGGCCCACTTCACCTCTTTCTTGTGCACATATTTGAGCGCACTTACAGTAGGCTCCTTCAACACTTTCCGCACAACCTTGTCATCAAGATTTTCCGTATTGACCTCTCCTCCTGGGGCCACGATGTGTGCTGCTGCACGCAGGTCACGGGCCAGTGCCACATTCTTGTTCTGCGTCATCAAACCTTTACTGAGAATTTCGTCCAGCCGGACTCGCGCCTGGCTTTGGGAGTCGGCACGCTTCGCCCAGCCAATCTCTGCCTGACCCATCACCTTCATGAACGGCTCACGCCGGGACTCCACGACGGTACGCAAGAACGCGAATTCCAGCATCAATTGCATGTCCTGACCCGTGTCCGCCGCCGCTGCGAAATCTCCACGCTGAATGGCATCGACACCCTGGATGAACTTCTTGTAATCCTTGATCTTCTTGGCGGTCAGCCTCATGTCCTGGTAACGCCCCGAGCCGCTCTTGGAGAAGAGGAAGCCACCGGGATCGCTCTTGAATCCTCTGTTCCACCGCAGCACAAGATCGACGCTGGGTACCTGCACATCGACCCGCCCGCCCTTGTGGGCCTTCGCCGCGGCCATGGCCTGATCGATGACAGGGAACTGCCTGAGGAGAGGTTCCTGGACGAGATGGGCGGTGAAGGTGCTGGTCCCTTCCTTCGGTTCCAGCTTCTCCGATGCAGCAGGGAGCGCCTTCTCGGACTGTTTCCGGGCGAATTCCTGAGCCTTCTGCACCAGCTGGAACTGCTTGGCGAGCTTGTGTTTTTCGCTTCCCTCCGTCTCTGGATTCAGGCGCGCCTTGACGACCTCGCTGTCCCCACCCTCGACAGTGTGCGAGGTCAATCGATACCAGGACCGCAGCGCCGCGAGCACAGCCCGGAGCACGAACGACCCGGTCCCCTTGCGGAGCTTGGCATCGACCCGTGGCTTCGTCTTCGCGACGATCTTGCGGAGCCGGTCCTCCTTCGTGTACGTCGACTGTTCTTCCTTCTTCCGCCGGTCTTTCCTGTCGCGCCTCTCCTTTCCCTCTTCCGACCCCTTTTTCTTCGGCCTTCCCTCCGCATCCCGCTTCGCCCGCTTCGAGCCCCGACCATCCTTCCGATTCTTTTCAGGATCGTTCCGGGTTTTCTTGCCGTCCTTGCGGTCCTTTTCAGTGCCCTTGCCGTCCGCGCGGTCTTCCGGTTTCCTGCCGGCCCCTCTCCCGTCAGCCTTGGGCTCTGCCGTGTCGGCCTCGTGCTTCGGGCGGTTGGGATGCCGCTCCCCGGGTTTCGGCTTGCCCGGACCCCGGTCCGGTGCCTTGTCGTCGGCGCGCACGGGCTTGGGTTCGGGCTCGGTCCCCGGCTTCGGACGGGGCTCCGGCTCGGGCTTCGGCCTGGCGGTCGGGGTGGGCGTGGTGTCCGGCTTCTCGGTGGCAGCCTTCGGGCGGCCGTTGCTGTCCTTGGCCGTCGGCCCGGGGGCGGTGGGCCTGTTGGGTCTGCCGTCCTTGGTCCGGGGCGCCTTCGGATCCGCGACCCGTGGTGTCTTGCCGTCCGAGTCGGGCTTGCGGCCGGTGGGCTCCGCGTCCTCGGGCTTCTTCCGGCCCCGGCCCTCCGTGTCCCCCGTACCCCCGCGCCCCCGGCCCCCCGGCTTGCCGGACTTGGCGAGTCCGGCCGCGACGCCCCGCAGGCGGCGGCCCACCTTGGCGACGTACTTGCCGATCTGGCTGAGGAGGGCCTGGTAGAGGACCTCCAGGAGGGCGACCACGCCCGCGGCGACGGCCTTGGCGAAGAGGATGCCGGCGCCGCCCGTGCGGACGGCCTTGAGCCAGCCGAGGACCGCGTCGAGGGAGCTGAGAATGGCGCTGAGGGCGCCCCACGCGGTGCGGATCGCGTCGATGACCGCCATCACCCAGCCGGCGCCGGGGATGAGCTTCGCGACCACCTTGGTGATCACCAACTCGCCGATGATCAGCGGGAGTTGCGGGACGACCGCGTCCCAGGCCTCCTTGACGATCCGGGCGAGGGAGAAGCCGCCCCTGATCAGCCTGTCGATGATCGCCTTCGGGACGCCGATGATCTCCTGGATCTTCTCCTGGAACCAGGTCTTGACGGCCGTGGACACCTCTCGGAAGAGGTGGTTCTTCGCGCCGTCCACCGCGGAGTTCTTCGCGCCGCCGAGCCAGCCGCCCGGATCGGAGAGGAAGTCGACCGCGATCAGCATCCAGGCACCCAGCGCGTTCAGGAGCTTCGAGGCGAGGTCGAGCACCGACTTCACCGCCGCGACGACCGCCTTCACCGCCGCCTGGAGTGCCTTCTTCAGGATGTCCAGGAGGCCGCTGAGGAACGTGCCGATGGCGTCGAGGAGGTCGGAGACGGCCTGCTTCAGCGCCTGGGCGAGGCGGTTGACCAAAGCGATCGCCGCCGAGATCAGGTGGGTGATGAACGTCCGGATCCGCGCGGCGAGTTCGATCACCGCCCGCACCATCGCCACCGCGAACTCGATCAAGTCCTTGATGAGGTTCTTGATCGCGTCGACGATGTTCTTGCGCGCCTCGTTGATCCAGCGCTCGACCGTGTCCTTGAAGTTCCTGATGAAGCCGACGACCGCGTCGCGGGCCGCCCGGATGACCCGGACGATCGCGTTCTTGATCTCGATGACCTTCTGCTTGATCCACTCGAAGGCCTTGCTGACCCAGTTGCCGGAGTCCTTGACGGCGCCGTCGCGCTTCTGGTCCGCCTCGCGTCCGGCCTTGTCGCTCTCGTCCTGGATCTTCTTGTCGCTGTCCTTCTTCTCGTTGTCGACGTCGTCGTCGGTCTTCCTCTCCTTGTCCTCGACGTCCTTGCGGACCTTGTCGTGCCGCTCGCTCTTCTTGTCGCCGAGGGACTTGAGCCGCTCGTCCTGCTCCTTGCGCCAGTCCTCCCGCTGGGCGGTGACCTCGCCCATGGCCTTCTCGCGCTCCCCGGCCTGCGCCCTGGTACCGGCCGCGATCTCGGCGTCGACCTTCTGCCGATGCCGGTCCTGCGCGTCACGGACGTCGCGGTCCTTGGTCTGCCGGCCCTCGGACATGCCCTTCGCACCATCGGTGAACGCCGCCCGGAACTGCGGGCCCCGCTCGTGCTCCGCGACCTCGGAGGCCGCCTCCGGGGGCACGGCGCCGTTCGCCCCGCCGCTGTCGGCCGCCGCGCCCTGACCGCCCCGGGCGCCGGGCACCTTCGCGGTCATCGTCTCCCGGGGCGCGTCCGGGTAGACCTGGTCCTCGCCCATCCGCCGGCCCGCGTCGTCCCGGGCGGTGCCGATCGTCTCCTGGCCCTTGGCGTCGACATGGCCGTCCTGCTCGCCGGCCGACTGCTCCGCCGCGCCCTTCATGCCGACGCCCGGCGCGTCGCCCGCCCGGGCCTGTTCGAGGGCGTCGTCCTTCGTCGGCAGCCCCGCGAACTTCGCGGCCAGCGCCTGCGGATCCACCACCGGCCTGTCGGCGCCGAACAGGCTCGCGACACCGTTCACGATCTTGGCGCCGATGAAGCCGAGGGCCATCTTGAAGGTGTCCCAGCCCCCGGGCTCCTCGGCCTTCTCCGCCTCGATCCGGCCCTCGGGCTTCCTTGCGCCGGTGACCTCGGCGTCCTTCTGTTCCGGCGCCTGGGCTTCCTGGGGCTTGTCCTCGGAGTACTGCGCCGGGGCGTCCGTCCGCGGCTCGCCCCGCAGCGTCTGCGGCGCGCCGGCCGGGCGCTGCATCGAGGGGGGCGCGGCGGCCAGGGCCTTGTGCTCGTCGCCGACGGAGCGGTCCACCGCGCCACCGACACCGCCCATGGCCTGGAGCGCCTTGTGCGGCTTGAGTTTCGAAGCCGTCGCCAGGCCCGCCTCCGGGGACACCCCGGAGAGGTCGGGTACCGGCGCGCTGTCCTTCTTGCCCCTGGGCCGGGCCGGGGCGGCACCCGCACCGCCCCGGGAGGCTGCCCCGCCGGCCGCCTTGGGCGCCGGTGCCGGGCGCGGCGCGGACTCCGGCTCGGCGGGCGACTCCGTGGCCGTCCTCGCGGGCCCCGGGGCGGGCTTCGCGGCGGCGGGCGCGGACCGCGGCTCCGGCGCCGCTGTCGCCGTGCCGGATCTCGGTGTCGTACCGGTCTCGCCGGCGGGGGCCTCGCCCGCCGCCGGCGCAGGCGGCACGGGGACTGACGGCGCGCCCGGGGCCGTGGGCCCGGCCGGGGCGGCGGAGGCGTCCGGCACGGATTCCGGGGTCCCGGCGCCCCGCGCGCCCGCTGTCTGCCCTCCGGCGGTCCCGGCCGGACCGGCCCCCGCGCCCGCCTCGTCGGCCTCGGCGTCCTTCTGCGCCGACTGGCCGCCGGTCGCCTTCTGGGACTCCTTCTCCTGTCCGCCGGCACCCTTGTCCCCCGCGGCGGCGGTGCCCTTCTCGGCCTTCGCGGCCGCCTCCCCCGCCGCGCCGCCGCCCTCGGTGGCCCCTTCGGCCCGGCCCGGCGCCTGCTGCACCGCGGTCTGCGCGGCGACCGGGCCCGCCTTGGGGTCGTCTCCGCTCTTGGGGTCCCGGGTACCGGGGGCGGGCGGGGCCGCGGCGGCCCGTTCCACCGCGGGGTCGTCCGGACCTCCCTCGGTCTCCGGCGCGGACGGTCCGGGTCCGTCCGCCGGGCCGGTCCCGGCCGGTTCCTCCTCGGGTCCGGCCGCAGCGTCCTCCGCGTCCTCCGCGTCACGCTCGGCCTGTACCTGTTCCGCCCTGGTCGGTGGTGGGGCGGGGAAGGCCGGGACCGACGGGGTCGCGGACGTGCCGGGGTCGAGCGTGTCCGCCGTCGGTACGGCGGACACGTCGAGGTCCTGAGCCGGCAGGAAGTCCTCGGGCCGGAGTGTGACGTCCCAGGCGCTCCGCTCCCCGCCCCCGACGTCGACCTCCGACTCGCTGCCGGAGGCGAGGGGCTCGTCCTCGGTCGTCTCCCCGGAACCGTCGAGGTCCTGGTTGCGCCTGCCCTCGAGCGTACTGAACGGTCCCGGGAGCTGAATGGCCGTGCCCGCAGCCGTCGGGGAGCCGGTGGGCTCCTGCCGCCCTCCTCCGTCCTGCTGCCGCGGCTGCTGTCCGGTGACGGCGGCCTCGGCCGCACCCGGACGGTTCCTCGCCGCGGACTCCTCCTCGCTCGCGGCGTGGGTCCGCGTCTGCTCGGTCCCCTCCCGGCCCTCGGCGCCCGCCTTCCCGCTCCGCTCGCGCTCCGCCGCCGGCGCCGGCTCCGTGTCACTTCGCCGTCCGCCGTCCGGTGCCGCCCCGGAAGTGGTGGTCGGCGCGGCCTGTGGCTGCCGGCCGGGGGCCGTCGCCGTACCCTCCGGTGCCGGGTCCCGCGCCGGGCCCGGTGGCCCCGGCGGCTTCTCCCGCGTTGCGTGCGGGGCGCCGCCGCCCCGCGGCGTACTCGCGTGCTCGGGCGTACCGCCGTTCTGCGGGGTACTGCCGGCCGCGCCCTGGTCGACGGCCCGTTCCTTCTCCGGTCCCGGCGCGATCTCCAGCCGTTCCGCCTCGGCCCGCCGTTGTCCGCGGGTCCGCAGTGCCTTCTCCCGCTCGGTGCGCAGCTGTTCGGCCGTGTCCGGCTCGGCCTCGGGCGCGTCGGGCACGTCGGTCCCGAGGTCCTGGGCGTGGTCGTCGTACGCCCCGGCCTCCTCGACGAGGTCGAGCAGCCGGTCGTGCTCCGGGGCCAGCAGCCGGTTCTCCAGGCGGACCAGGACACCGTCCAGCAACTCCTCGGGCAGTCGCGCGAGTTGTTTGCGGGTCCGCCGGGACAGGTCCTCCGGGTCACCTCGCAGGGACCGTACGACCGAGTTGGCGAGCCGGTCGAGGAGGGTCGCCGGGTCCATCGCCTCCGCGCGGCCGCGGTCGGCGTCCACGGTGGCGTAGCGCAGCCAGCCGGGTGTGGGCCGGTTCTCGGTGATCTGCGGTGCGGATTCCCCGGTTGGGGGGCGGACGAGGTCCTGGGCGGCGGACTCGGCCTCGCGTTCGATGGACTGCTGGGGGAGACTGACCGTGCCGGACTCGCGCCCCGCCCGTAAGGCGCCCAGGCCGTGCGGGTTCTGGACGGAGTGCAGCAGTTCGTGGGCGAGCAGGCGGCGGCCCTCGTCGGTGCCGGGCCGGAAGGCGCCCGAGCGGAAGAGGATGTCCTGGCCGACGGCCACCGCGTCGGCGCCGAGCAGTTCGGTGAGACGGTCGGCGTCACGGTCGGTGTGCAGGCGGACGCGGCTCAGGTCGTGGCCGAGCCGCTCCTCCAACTCCCTTCGTACGCCCGGGTCGAGGGGCTGTCCGGCGCCGCTGACGATGTTCTTCGGTTCGGGCGTGCGGGACGCGGCGGCGCGTTCCCTGCGTCTGCGGCGGCGCTGTTCGGCCGTCTGCCGGTCGTCCGCGTCCTGGGTCCGGGGGGTCATGGGGTCACCTCCCCGTGGCCGCTGAGCCCTTCGTGGACCGCGCGGGCCAGCTCCTGGCCGAGGCGGCGGGCCGACAGTCCGGCGCGCAGCGGGGGCAGGCCGGTGAGCGCCGCCACGGTCACGGCGCCGTTCGCCGCGAGCGGCACGCCGTGCTGCCGTACGAGACGGGCGAGTTCGCTCTCGAACGCGGCCGAGACGCGGGCCGGGTCGGCGTGGAAGCCGTCCAGGACCAGTTCGCCGATCTCCACGCGGATGGCCGAGGGCCGCCGGTTCACACCCATCCGCGCACCTCCGCGGGGGTCAGTGAGCGCTCCAGCTTGAGGTATTCGGTGCGGGCCGCGGCGAGCATGTGCCGCATCTGCAACCGGTCGCCCTCCTCCGCGGCGAGGAACGCGCCGGACAGGGCGATGTTGCGGATGGAGCCGCCTGCGACGGTGAGCCGGGCCAGCAGATCCGGGGCGATGTCCTTCAACGGGGCCTGTGGCGGCAGCACGCGGCGCCAGATCTCGGCGCGTTCGTGCTCGCCGGGGAAGGGGAAGTCGACCACGAAGCGGATACGGCGCAGGAAGGCAGAATCGAGGGCCTGCTTCATGTTGGTGGTGAGGATGGCGAGGCCCCGGTAGGACTCCATCCGTGTCAGCAGATAGCTGACCTCCAGGTTGGCGTACCGGTCGTGGCTGTCCTTGACCTCGCTGCGCTTGCCGAACAGGGCGTCGGCCTCGTCGAACAGCAGCAGGGCGCCGCCGCGGTCGGCGGCGTCGAAGACGCGGCGCAGGTTCTTCTCGGTCTCGCCGATGTACTTGCTGACCACCTGGGAGAGGTCCACGACGAACAGGTCCAGGCCGAGTTCGTTGGCCATGACCTCGGCGGCGAGTGTCTTGCCCGTGCCGGAACCGCCCGCGAACAGCGCGGTGACGCCGAGCCCCCGGCGCAGTGTCGCGGCGAATCCCCATTCCTGGTGGACGGTGGGCCGCTGCCGCACGTGTGCGACGATCTCGCGGAGCACGGCGGTCTGGCGGTCGTGCAGCACGAGGTCGTGCCAGCCGGCCCGGGGCGCCGTCCGGCGGCCCAGCTCGTCCATGCCCGCGCGGGCCTCCTCCAGCCCGGCCCGCCAGGCGAGTTCGGCGGCGCCCGTCGCGTCCTCGTGGCCCAGTCGGCGCTCCACCGCGGCCGCGGTGGAGCGGACCACGTGCGGGGGCAGCTCGAACTGGGCGACCAGGGAGCGCAGTTCGCCGTCGCTCAGGACCGCCACGTCCGTGAAGGCGTCGGCCCACAGGGCGAGTTGTTCGTCGTCGTCCAGGCGCGGCACGGCCACGCGGGTGCCGTGCGGGCGTCCGGAGGGCAGCGGGTCCTGGCTGGAGACGACGACGGGTACGGCGGCCCCGGCGAGGAAGGCCTCGGTGGCCGCGCGTTGATCGCGGTCCAGGTCGCCGGCCTCCACCAGCAGGGCGGCGGGCAGCAGGACGGCCTCGCGCTGCCACAGCCGGGCCAGCCGGTCGCGCTCGACGGGGTCGGCCGGCAGGTCCTCGGCGCTCATCGCGTACAGCGCCAGTCCGCAGCGGGCGGCCGCCGTGGCCGCGAGTTCGGCGCGGCTGCGCGGGTCGCCGCCGGTCACCTCGGCCACGGGCGGCGCGTCGGAGCCTCGGCCGTCCTCCCGCCAGCCCTCGGCGAGCCGGCTGGCGGCCAGATCGTACGACGGCGGGAGCGTGCTCGGTGGGGTGGTGCGGCGGAGTCTGCCGTGCAGTCCGGCGTCGAGGTAGGGGGAGCCGAGCAGGAAGTGCAGGACGCGCTCGTCCAGCCGGAGCCGGGAGACGGTCAGCCGGGTCTCGTCCTCCAGTTCCACGATCCGCCAGCGGCGCAGGGGAGCCACGGGGGTGAGGGCGCTCCAGTGCGGTTCGGCGAGGGCGGCCAGGGCGAGGGAGAAGGTGGGGTACGCGCGCCGTGGGTCCCCCGCGGCCGCGGCGCACCGGGCGGCGGCGGTGGGGTCGAGTTCGTCGGCGGCGGTGAGCAGGACCAGGTCGCGTTCGAAGGGGGTGAGTCCGAAGAGGGCGACGAGGGCGTCGAGCGGGGTGACGGGGGCGGGCGAGGGTGCGGGGGCCGTGCCGGGGGCGTCCTGCTCCTCGGTGCGGCCCTGGCCGGTGCGGGCGGCGTGGGCGTCGACGCGGGCCAGGACGCGCCTGATCCCGGTGGTCAGCGCGGAAGTGCCGTCGGTCGTGGACTCGTCGTTCCCCATGTGCTCACCTGCCCTCGTCGGGTCGTTCGCGCCGGATCAGTCGTGGTCGGTGTGGTCGGTGCCGTCCGCGTCGCGGTGTGTCCTCCGCGCGGTCGGACGCGCCGCCTTCGCCGCCCTGAGGGCGCCCTTGCGGGCGCGCGCGGGCGACTTGGCGGGGGTTTTCGCGGGAGCCTTGGCGGGGGCCTTCGCCGGGCTCGTGATCACGGCCTCGGCCGCCTTCGCCGGCGCGGTTCCCTTCGCGCCGGTGCGGTCCGCGTTCGCCGGCGCGGTGTCCCTCGCTCCCGCCCGGGCGTCCTCCCCGGAGGGACCGCCCGTCCCCGTCCCCGGCGGCGGTGGCGCCCCCGGCGCGCCGAACGGCAGCACCCGTACCTCCGGCCGCTCCACCGGCCTGCCCGGCACCGGGGTCTCCCGGCCGTCGATGAGGATCAGGGACGCCTGGTAGACGACGGAGAGGGCGTAGGGGGTCTGGTAGAGCATCCCCCACAGCTTCGACGTCTCGTCGATGTCCATCACGTTCGGTGTGAACCGCACCCGCTGGGCCGTCTCCGCGAGGTCGCTGCCCGCCAAGTAGGGTTTCTCCCCCGCGAGTTCGATGATGTCCTTGGGCAGCACCGGGACCTCGTGCAGGGTGCGCACCACCGAGCCGAGCAGCCGCTGCCCGACGAGTTCGGTCTCGTCTCCGTACGCGCTGATCACGTAGTGGAGGTCCAGCGCCGCCCGGGCCCGGCGCGTCAGCGTGCCGTCGGGGGCGCGGGTGGGCAGGTCGTCGTTGCGCCGCGAGGGGTCGGGGGCGACCTGGTAGAGGAAGACGGAGATGGTGGGTTCGGCCGGCGGCTCGGCGGGCGGCTTGCGCGGCTCGACCTTGACGGCCATGTCGATCTCCGGCCGGAGATGGGACTCGATCAGCAGGGCGAGGGCCTGGCTGACATGGGCGATGGCGAGTGCGTTGCTCATGGCGTCAGTTCCCCGTTCCCTGTCTCCAGCTGCCGTCTCGTACCCGGCCGTTCACCGGCATCCCCACCCGCTCACCGGCACCGTTCGTGCTCACTCGCGCTCCCTGGCCAGGTAGTCGGCCAGGCTGAGGGTCGCGCCCGGCCGTCCGGCGGGGCGGGTGCCCGGCCGGGAACCGGTGCCGGCGGGCGGCTGGGCGGCCGTCACCTCCAGCCGGCCGATCTGCACCCGCACCACCTGCTCGGGCGCCCGGCCGGCGCGGCGCCCGGCGGATTGCCGTACCGCCGTGCGGGCCGCCGCGGTGTCCTCGGCGCTGGGGCGCGCCGCCCTGGGCACGACGGTGGGGGCGGCCTCCGCGCCCACGGGGGCGGGCTCTGTCGCCGCGATACGGTCCGCACCCGCCTCCGGGGCCGGTCGCCCGGTGCCGCGCGCAGTGGTGCGGGGCACCGGGTACGGTCCGGCCGTCAGGGGTGCGGCAGGGCGCAGCAGCCGCGGCTCGGACGGGACGGCCGGAGGTGTCTTGCCCGACTCCGGCCCCGTCGGGGCCGGTTCGGTGCGCACGACGGTCCGTTCGCGTTCCGTGCGGTGGTGAATCTCGGTGGCGGGCCGGGGGCCGTCCCGCTCGGGCGTGGTCCCGGGGGTGGTGACCGGCCCCTTGGTGCCGGCGGGGTCCGGCTCCGGGGTGCGGGGCCGGACGGCCTCGACGCGTTCGAACGGGCCGGGCAGCCTCGGCCGTACCCGGACGGCGTCCGGTGCGGTGGTGGTGTGCCGGGCGATGAGCCGGTCGAGGAAGTCGGGCGCCCGGGAGGGCCCGGTCACGGAGGGGTCAGGCATCCGCACACAGCTCCAGGTAGTAGCGGCGGCGCAGCGGGCTCAGCGCCAGGATCTCCGGTTCGCTCCAGCCGTAGGCGGTGGCGAGCAGATGGACGTCGAGGAGCGTGTCCCGCGCCCAGGCGTCGAGTTCGGTCCACAGGTAGGACGCGATGTCGAGCTCGGCGCGGGTGGCGGTGCCGCACTCGGGGCAGCCGATGTGGAGCGTCACGTCGGCGCCGGGGTCGGCGGCCTCGACGGCCTCGGCGATCCGCCGCTGTACCGGCGCCGGGAGCGAGCCGGCGGTGCGGGGTGTCCCGTCGTGGGCCGCCGAGACCAGGCAGCGGTCGAGCAGCGTGGTGCGCGGGTCGGCGGTGCGGGCCGCGGCCGCGAGGTCGGCCGCGGCGGGCAGCCGGAAGGCGATGTCCCAGCCGTCCTCCGTCAGCCGCACGACCGGCCGCGCGGGCCGGTCGAGAGTCCGGGCGAACTCCCCCGCGTCCAGGTCGAACTCCATGTCCGTGCCGCACGCGCGGCAGTCCAGCCGCACCTGCATCCGCTCCCCGAACAGGGCGCGGCGCAGGGCGAGCAGGTCGCCCTCGCGTTCGCCGAGCGGTACGGCGGGCAGCGCCCTGGAGTCGAGGTCCGGGCGCGCCGTGCCGTGCAGCAGCAGGGCGCGCCCGGCGGGCGCCTCGGCGAGGCCCGCCTCCCAGGTGGCCAGCAGCGCGGCCGGCCCGGTGTCCGCCATCTGTCCCCCCGGTTCCTCTCGCCTCACCGCGCGTCGTGTCAGGCCGGGTTGAGGAAGGAGGGCTCCTCGGGCTCGGGCACCTCGTAGTCCCGTTCCCAGCCCTCGCACTCGAGCTTCAGCGACTGGATGGCCACCGCGTTGGCGTTGGCGTCGAGTTCGCCGAGGACCTGGTACTCGCTGGGCCAGGTCCGGTACAGCTTGTGCGAGACGGCCACCTGGCCGGCCTCGTTGAGGACCTGGATGACGATGTCCTTGCGGAAGTCGGCGAGGGAGACCTCCGCACCGAGTCCCGCGCCGACCTGCCAGACCTTGTTGGCCCAGCGGTCGAACTCGGGGTCGTGGGTGACGCCGCGCTCCAGGGTGATGCCGTCGAACTCGGAGCGTCCCGGCGACTTGCGCGGGGAGCTGGGGTCTCCGCCGTGACGGTGCTTGACGACCTCGGTGGTGCGCTTGAGCGGACTGATCTTGCTGATGCCGGCGACCGTACGACCGTCCCACAGGACCAGGAACTTGAAGTTCTTGTAGGGGTCGAAACGATGGGCGTTGACGGTGAACTCTGCCATCGGATTCCTTCGGCTCTCCGGAATTCCCGCGGGACTACAGCTCGAACTGGCCGGACGTCTGCTGGATCCGCACGATCACGAACTCGGCGGGACGGACCGGTGCGATGCCGACCAGGACGTTCACGACGCCGTTCGCGACGTCCTCGTCGGTGGTGGTGTCGCCGTCGCACTTGACGAAGTAGGCCTCGCGCGGGGTACTGCCCTTGAAGGCGCCCTGCCGGAAGAGGGTGTGCAGGTACGAGGAGGCGGCGAGCCGGATCTGCTGCCACAGGTTCTCGTCGTTCGGTTCGAACACCGCCCATTGCAGGCCGCGTTGGAGGCTCTCCTCGACATGCAGGGCGAGCCGCCGTACGGGCACGTGTTTCCACTCGCCGTCCAGCGCGTCCGTGCCTTCCAGGGTCCGGGCGCCCCAGACCGTCGGTCCGGTCAGCGGGAACGTGCGCAGGCAGTTGACGCCGAGCGGGTTGAGCAGCCCGGTCTCCCGGTCGGTGAGGCCGACGGTGAGGGAGTGCACGCCGGCCAGCCGTGCCCCGGTGCCGGCCGGCGCCTTCCACACGCCGCGCTCGGCGTCGGTGCGCGCGATGACGCCGGCGACGGCGCCGGAGGGCGGGAAGGCGCGCAGCCGTCCGGTGAGCGGGTCGGTGAGCTGGAGGTGAGGGAAGTACAGGCCGGCGTGGCTGCCGCGGACCGTGTCGAAGGCGGCGACTCCGGCGCGTGCCGCGTCGGCGCTGACCCAGGCGGAGGGGGCGTCGACGAGCAGGAAGATCCGCCGCTCCTCGCACAGCCGCTGGGCGGCCGAGATCACGGTGAGGGCGTCCTCCGTCTTCTCGTACGCGGCGAGTTCGGGCAGCACGAGGAGGTTGACGTCGGCCACCTGGCGCAGCGCCTGGATGCCGGTCCTGGCGGCCTCGGAGCCGATCAGGTCGCGGGGGCCGGGTGCCGCGCCGTCCTCGCCGCCGGCCAGCGGGAAGACCGGCGGGTTGACGGAGGCCTCCAGGCCGAGGTCGTTGGCGCACTCGCCGACGAAGCGGACGACGTCCTCGGGGTCGGTGGAGCCGGCGACGACCTGGAGGCGGCGGCCGAAGACGGTGACCTGGGCGCCCGCGAAGGCGTGCTTGCCGGGGGCGTCGGGCAGGGCGCGCAGCTTGCGTTCGAGCAGCGGCGCCAGCTCGGCGACGGAGCACGGCGCCTCACCGTCGCTGTCGGGGTCGTAGAGGGTGAACTCGCGCTCCACCTCGCCGATCTTGACGGTCAGGTCGACGGCGAGGTCGGGCAGCCGGTGGCCGAACGGCTTGGAGACGGTGCCGGACGGGTCGGGGCGGCCCTCGCCGACCGCGTCGACGCGGATCAGCCGGGAGCCGGCGTTGACGACGGTGGGGGCGTAGCGGGCGCCGGCCGGGTCCATGGACAGACCGGTGAAGCTCTCGCGGGCCGCGCCCCGGGCGTCGTGGACGCGCAGGTCGAAGGTGTCGTCGGGGTGGGGGGTGTCGTGGTCGACGGCCAGGCGCAGGCCGTTGCCCCACACGCCGGGCTCCTTGGCGTGCACCTCCAGGACGTCGCTGTCGCTGTGTCCCTCGGTGGACTTCAGGGTGACGCGGGCGGCCCTTCCGCTGCACGCCCTGGTGACCCGGACGACGACGGCGACGGTGCCGCCGTTGCCGAAGAACTGGTGGACCGCGTAGCCGACCGCGCTGTGCGCGCTGAGACCGCCGAAGCGGCGCTCGAACTCCGCGAAGCTGGTGACGCGCACCGGCTCGTCGAGCGGGCCGCGCCGGGTGTGCCCGACGAAAGCGGTCACCGACGTGGTCAGGGTCGAAATGGTGCGGGTGCTGCTGGGAAGCTCCTCGACGTACACGCCGGGATACGTCGGCTTGGCGGCGCTCACCGAGCTCATCGGCTTTTCCCCTCCTGCCCCTGCCTCGGGCACCGGACAATGGCACCAAGAGGCAGGCGGCAAAGAGACAGGTTCCGTTCCGGCGTGGCAGACGGCCTCACGCGACCGATCGGTCAGCGCCGGACGTGCGCACGCATTCGAATTCCCCCGCCGATTCCCGGTCGGCGGTCGGCCGGCCGGGGCCAAGCAACGCTTGTTGCTCCTGATGCTCGTAGACGAATCAACCTTGATGGAAAGTCAGTTGGGGCAACAAGGTGCGTTCCGGCCACCCCGGACGAAAGTTTCGTGAAGGCGAATACCTGGCATTCCCGCATCGCACCCGCGTGTCACCGACAACAGATTCAAAGGATCTTCACAGGCAATACCGTCGGAATATGAAGATCCTATTCCGACGCACTCCGGACCGCGCACGGAGGAATACAGAATTCTGCCGCGCGTACATTCCGGGCTGGCGGGTTCCCATGTTTACAGGAACGCGGAGACTGCCCCGCCAGTGCCCCCGTTCCCAGGAAGGCGTGGGTGTCTCCGGTCCCCGGCGGTTCAGGAAGGCAGTGATCCGGTCAACGCGGCCTCGACCGCTTCACCGGTCAGGTCGATCAGCACGGCTTCCAGCGGCATGTCCGGGGGGAGGTGCGCATACGCTTCGGCACCGCAGAAGAAACCGGCGGCCCCGAGGAGACAGGGGGCCGCGCGACGCGACGGGAGAACCGTCATGGCACTTCAACGGATGGACAACGTCGGCATCGTGGTCGAAGACCTGGACGCCGCCGTGGCCTTTTTCGCCGAACTGGGTATGGAGGTCGAAGGCAAGGCACACATCGAGGGCCTCTTCGCGGACCAGGCCGTCGGACTCGACGGAGTCCGCAGCGACATCGCGATGATGCGGACCCCGGACGGTCACGGCAGGCTGGAACTCGCGCAGTACCGCACCCCCGCGGCGATCGGCGACGGACGGCACCACCCGCCGCCGAACACGGTGGGCCTGCACCGCGTCATGTTCGCCGTCGACGACATCGACGACACCATCGCCCGCCTGCGCGCCCACGGAGCCGAGCTGATCGGCGAGGTGGCGCGGTACGAGGACATCTACCGCCTCTGCTACCTCCGCGGGCCCTCAGGCATCATCCTCGCCCTGGCCGAACAGATCAGGTGACGGCTGCCCGGTACCGTGGTGCCCTAGAGTCGCCGCATGCGACGACGGACGGGACTGGCGATGGCCGGGGTGGTGGCACTGGCCTGGGGCGAGTGGGTGAACTGGCGCTGGTCCCGTGCCCTCGTGGGGAACAGGCCGGGCGCCTCCGAAGCCGTGGTCGTGCTGGGCTACCGGAACCCGCGATCGACGGCGAACTTCATCAACCGATGGCGAGTCCGTGCTGGAATCCGCTCCCTGGACGCTGACGGCACGCGCGACGTCCGCGTGGTCTTCAGCGGTGGCGCGACCGGCAACGGGGCCACGGAGGCCCAGGTGATGGCTGACTACGCGCGGTCCGTGCTGGAGTTCGACGGCACACTGCTCCTTGAGGAGCAGAGCACGACGACATGGGAGAACATCGCGAACGTGGTCCCGCTCCTGGAGGATGTCGACCGCATCAAGATCGTCTCCCAGCCGGCTCACGCGCTCAAGGCCCGTGCGTATCTGCGGCGGCAGCGCCCCGATCTCGCCGAGCGGCTCGTGCGAGCGGATGACTACCGCCCTGGTGAGTGGCCGGCCGGCAAACCACTGCTGGCTCTGTACGGGCTGTGGACACTCCGCGGCCTCAAGGCCGATGAACGGAAGGTCTCACACCCGCGCACGTGAGCGAAAAGGCCTCCCGGACCCGGCGTCGTGTGCCGGGCCCGGAGCCGTGATCGGTCCCTCGGCGAGCGATCAGCGGTTTCACGTGCGGCGGGTCTCTTCAGCCGCTCCTCTCCGCCCCTCTCCGCCCCTCTTCGCCCATCGGCCAGCCCCGGGGCCCGGCGTCGTACTTCCGAGAGCCACAGGCCCTCACCGCCGTGCGTCACGGACTCGTCGCCCGCCTCGGAGGATGGGCGGGTCCGCGTCGTCCTCCCAGCCGCGCTCCGGACAGCTCTCAGAAGGGCTGGGCGGCGCGCAGGAGGCTCTGCGGAAGGTAGGGGGACTCGACGCGGATGGCCCATCCCCGTCGGCGGGCGTGGCAGGCCAGGGCGAGGATGTCGAGGTTGACGGAGGCGTCCGGATCGTCGGCGCGGTCGGCGACCTGGTAGTAGTCGCGGTGGCTTTCGAGTGCGTCGGCCAGGGCCAGGTTGAAGCTCTCCTCGTCACCCTCCACGAGCTGCGAGAGCAGCACGGCCGGCGGCATCGCGAAACCCCAGTCCTCGGCCTTCTCCGCCTGCTCCAGCGCCCGCTGCGCGGCCGCCTCGGGGTCGGTGCCCTTCAGATAGGCGTGGAGGGCTTCGCGGTACGCGCTGAAGGCGGAGTCGTCGGGGCGGGCGAAAGCGGGGCCGGTGAGGACCAGCGGGGCGAGATCCTCGCGCGCGCCGGTGATCAGGGCCAGGGCGGTGGCCGTCTGCCAGGTGCCGGCGCCGGCTTCCTGACCCCGCTCGGCCGGGTAGCGCAGCGTGCGGCCGCCGATGAGCACCTCGGCCTCGGTGCCCGGTTCCGCGAGCGCGACGCGGAAGAGGGCCGCCCCCAGCTGAGAGGCCAGCCGCAGGGTCCGGAACTGGGCGTCCGTGGCGCCGTCGGGGCTTCCCGCACGCCACTTGAAGAGGCGTACCTGATCGTCCATGACACTGCCGAGCCGCCAGAGGGCGAGGGGTTCGCCATCGGGGGCGGTGAACGCCTCTCGGAGGTGTTCCTCGTACAGGGCCTCGATCTGCGGGTCCAGCGTCCCCTCGCGGCCGGGCCGCTGGACCACCAGCGGGCCCGCCGCGAGGGCCGCCACCGCGTCCGGCCGCCGGCCGCGGCCGAAGCCCGCGACCCGCGGGCCCCGGGTCTCGAAGCCGGTGATCAGCGCGTGCGGGAGGTAGTCGGAGCGGACGGCGGGCGTCCAGCCGAGAGTCCGGTACGCGAGCGCGGCCAGGGTGATGGGGACGAGGGGCAGAAGGGAGCGAGCGGAGGCCGTCGGGCCGTGCTGGGTGCTGTGCCCGGCCAAGAGGCCGGCCAGCGTGGCGTCGAAGGCCTTCCGGTCCTCGGCCACCAGGGCGCGCAGCGTGCGCAGCGCCCCCGAATCCGGGTGGTCCAGGAACGGTTCGCCGGTCGCCCGGGCATGGACGGCGATGCGCTCCAGGGCGGCGTCGAGGGCGGAGAGCTTGGCCCGCGCGCTCGGTGGGTACTCCTCGTCGTCGCCGGTGTCGTCCAGGACCACGGCCGTCAGTCCGGTGGCGAGCTCGCCGGCGGGAGTTCCCTGCGCGCGCCCGACGAACTTCTGCCGGGCGAAGTGGAACGCCTCGCCGTGCCACTTCGCCTTGTCGTTCAGGACCGCCAGGCACAGCGCGTCGATCCACTCCCCCGGCGTGACGCTCTCCGCGGGCGCGTCCTCCCCGGGGTCGTAGCTCATGCCGAAGTTCACGTAGTCCAGGAAGACCTGGAAACCGCAGTGCGGGTGGTACGCGGCGTAGCGGACGGCTCCCGCCGCGGCTTCGGAGGCGTCCTTGAGGACGGCCTTGGCCTCCGGGGTGCCGAGGTCCGGTGTCTCCACCGACAGAGCGCCCAGGTAGGCGAGGAACTCGTCGGCGATCGACTGCCATTCGTAGGTGGCCATGCGGCCTGCCCGCGACATGGACCGCACCTGTCCCCCGATCCGGTCCGTGAAGTCCTCGCGTGCCGCCGACACGGCGGCCGCGCCTACCTGGTGACGCTCTATCTGCACTGCCTGCTCCTTGATCACATCTTGGGAGAGCAGCCTAGGCGCCGGGTCCGACAAGAGAGCGGGAGGGCTGGTGCGGGACAACTGTTGTCCGGTGACGGTCTTCCGGCGGTTCGTCGGCCCGGGACTGGCTCAGAGCCCATGAGGGCGTCCACGACGGTTCCGGCGACACGGCCGGCTCGTTCCGGCGGTGAGGGCGGCGTCGGGGGCTCCCGCGGCCGGTGGACGCCTCGTGGCGGTGTCGTGGGCTCACCGCGGGGCAGCGCCCGGTCACGCGGCCGACGCCAAAAGTGCCCGGGCGCCGTGACGGTGGTCAGGCGCACGGGCCCGATGTCACGCTTGCACCTGGTGGGCCAACGCGCCACAGCAAGACCCCTCCGTCCCACGGCCCACGGAAGGCCACCGCCCGCCGTCATCGGGCCGGCCGGCGGCACGCCGTGAGACAGGACCGGGCGGGCCGTACGGGCGCCGCCCCTCTCACAGAACTCCCACAGAAGCGGAGAACCGCAATGCCCTTCACACCCGCCCTCGACTTCGTGTTCGAGATCCGCGCCGAGGTGTCCGACCTCCTGCACATCGGCCACGGAGACGGAGAGACCACCGAGTTCATCCCCATCACCGGGGGAAGCGTGGATGGGCCCCGGCTGCGGGGTGAGGTCCTGCCCGGCGGCGGCGACTGGAGCAGCAGGCGAGGGGAGGTGCGCCGGTTGGAGGCCCGCTATCTGCTGAAGGCGGAGGACGGCGCCGTGATCGATGTCGTCAACCGCGGCTACTACCGGCCGGATGCCGACACCGCGGACCAGTTCGACGGGGACCTGCACGTGGCCGAGGCCGGCCACTACTTCCGCACCTCGCCGGTCTTCCGCACGGACGCCGCCGCGCACCGCTGGCTCGCGGAGACGGTGTTCGTCGGACTCGCCCGCCCGGACGGCGACCACGCCGTGATCATCCGCGTGTACGCGCTCGGCTGACGCCCCGTGGCCCGCGTACACGCGCTCGACCGACGGTCCGCCATGGCACGTTCGCACGCGCTGGGCCGGCGGCCCCGCCGTGGCCGGCGTGGCCGGCCGCGCGGGCCAGGGCGGAGTCGCGCCGAACCGCCCGCTAGGACAGGGACCGCCACGTGCGGACGAGAACCTGGCGGAACACGTCGACCTCCTCGGCGCTCAGGTCAGCGACCATGCGCTCCTCCAGCCTGCGGGCCGGCTCCGCGTACTCGGCCAGCAACTGCCGTCCCCCGTCGGCGAGCAGGATCAGGCGTTCGCGGCGGTTGGCGGGGTTGGGCTCCCGGCGGATCAGACCGTGGCGTTCCAGGGCACGGACCATGTCGGCCATGGACTGGGCGGTGACGAAGGAGTCGCGGGCGAGTTGCGCGGCGGAGATGCCGTCGTGCCGCTGCAGCACGGTCAGGGCAGTGTACTGCAACGCCGTGATCCCGGCGGGCTTGAGCAGTTCCTCCAGGCGGGCGCGCACCGCCAGTTCCGTTCTCTTGATCAGGTAGAGCAGTGAGGTGCTCATGCCCGCCCTCCCGTGTCGAGGGTCCGCGCGGGTCGGTTCATGTCGTTCCCTTCGCTGTGCGCCGCGGAGCCGGCGTCGGACTCGCCGGCTCCACCCTAGGGCATTGACAGGAATCCTGTTGATTCCCCAGACTGGCATTCGTCAGGATTCCTGTCGATCCCGGCTCGGGCCGGCGCACTCGGTATCGGTATTCGTCCTTCCCACCCCGTACGAGAGGCACCTCTCATGGACCTTCAGGGCAAAGTCGCCGTCGTCACCGGCAGCGGACGCGGTCTCGGACTGGCCTACGCGCAGGCCCTGGCCGCGGCGGGCGCCGCCGTGGTCGTCAACGACACCGACCAGGCCGTCGTGGACGCGGCCGTCGCCTCGATCACCTCGGCGGGCGGCAGGGCGACCGGCGTCGTCGCCGCGGTCGGCGACAGCGAGACGGCCCAGCGGCTGGTCGACACGGCGGTGCAGCGGTTCGGGAGCCTCGACGTGCTGGTCAGCAACGCCGGCATCCTGCGCGACCGGGTGCTGTGGAAGATGACCGACGACGACTTCGACGCCGTGATCCGCGTCCACCTGCGCGGCACGTTCACCTGCGCCCGGGCCGCCGCCGTCCGCATGCGGGAACAGGGCACCGGTGGCCGGCTGATCCTGATCTCCTCGCCCGCCGGACAGCGCGGCAACTTCGGGCAGACCAACTACGCCGCGGCCAAGGCCGGCATCGTCGCCATGGCCCGCACCTGGGCGATGGAGCTGGGCCGCGCCGGCATCACGGTCAACGCCGTCATCCCGGTCGCCGCCACCGAGATGACCAAGACCATCCCGGCCTTCGCCCCGCTCATCGAGGAGTCCGAGCGCACCGGCCGGCCGCTGCCCGACTGGCTGCGCAAGGACGAGGGTCTCGGCACCGTCGAGGACGTCGCCGGTCTGATCACCTTCCTGGCCTCGGACGTCTCCAAGGACGTGACCGGGCAGGCCATCGGTGTCGGCGGCGACCGGCTGGCCCTGTGGGCCCACCCCAAGGAGAAGGCCGTCGCCTTCGCCGACGGCGGCTGGAACGCGGACGCCATCGCCGCCGCGTGGGCGGACGGTGTCGGCGCCGAGCCCGAGACCTACGGCATCCCCGCACCGCAGGCACCGGAGGCGTGAGATGGGCGGCCTCGCACTGGACCTCGACCGGCTGACCGCCATCGACGTGCACACGCACGCGGAGGTGTCCAAGGACGGCCACAGCGCGTTGAGCCTCGAACTGCTGGGGGCCTCCGAGGCGTACTTCAAGGCCCACGGACACCGGCAGCCAACCATCGACGAGATGGCCGGCCACTACCGTGAACGCCGCATGGCGGCCGTGGTGTTCACCGTCGACGCCGAACACGCCACCGGTCATCCCCGCATCTCCAACGAGGAGATCGCCGAGAGCTGCGCCGCCCACACCGACGTCCTGATCCCCTTCGCCTCCATCGACCCGCACAAGGGCCGCGCCGGGGTGCGTGAGGCCCGGCGCCTCGTCGAGGAGTACGGCGTGCGCGGCTTCAAGTTCCACCCGAGCATCCAGGCGTTCTCCCCGAACGACCCGCTCGCCTACCCGCTGTACGAGGCCATCGAGGAACTCGGTGTGCCCGCCCTCTTCCACACCGGTCAGACCGGCATCGGGGCCGGCGTCCCGGGCGGTGGCGGCATCCGGCTGAAGTACTCCGACCCGATGCTCGTCGACGACGTCGCCGTGGACTTCCCGCAGTTGCGGATCATCCTGGCCCATCCGTCCTTCCCCTGGCAGGACGAGGCCCTCGCGGTGGCCACCCACAAGCCCCACGTGTACATCGACCTGTCCGGCTGGTCCCCGAAGTACTTCCCGCCGCAACTCGTGCGGTACGCCAACAGTTTGCTCCAGGACAAGGTCCTCTTCGGCTCCGACTACCCCGTCATCACGCCCGACCGGTGGCTCGCCGACTTCGAACGGCTCGACATCAAGCCGGAGGTCCGGCCGAAGATCCTCAAGGAGAACGCCGCCGGCCTGCTCGGCCTGCGCACCGACTGAAGGAGCCGTCGTGTTGAACCAAGGCATCGGCTCATGGCCGGCGCGCCGGGCCCGCAAGACACCCGACCGGGTCGCCGTCGTCCACGAGGAGCGCGCCTGGACCTACCGGGAACTGCACGAGCGCGTACTGCGGCTCGCCCACGCCCTGCGCGGCCTGGGCATCGAACGCGGGGACCGCGTCGCCTACCTCGGTCCCAACCATCCGGTCTTCCTGGAGACCTTGTTCGCCGCCGGAGTCCTCGGCGCGGTCTTCGTCCCGCTCAACACCCGGCTGACGGCTCCGGAACTGGCGTACAACCTGTCCGACTCGGGCAGTACCGTCCTCGTCCACGGCCCGGAACAGGCCGAGGAGGCCCGCGCGGCCGCCGAGGAGGCCGGGGTCCGGCACCGGATCGCACTCGCCCGGCCCGACGACGACGGCGCCCTCGTTTACGAGGAACTGCTCACCGGTGGACAGACCGGTCCCCTGGACGAGGCCGTGGCGCTGGACGACCCGTGCATGATCATGTACACCTCGGGAACCACCGGCCGTCCCAAGGGCGCTGTCCTCTCCCACGGCAACGTCACCTGGAACAGCGTCAACGTCCTCGTCGACACCGACCTCGCCGGCGACGAGGTCACCCTCGTGGTGGCCCCGCTGTTCCACACCGCCGGACTCAACATGACCTGTCTGCCCACCCTGCTCAAAGGCGGCCGGGTGGTGCTGCTCGGTTCCTTCGACGCGGAGCGCGTACTGGAGCTGATCGAGAGCCTACGGGTGACCTGCATGTTCGGGGTGCCCACGATGTACGACGCGATGGCGGCGCGGCCCCGCTGGGCGAGCACGGACCTGTCCAGTCTGCGGACCCTGAACTGCGGCGGCGCCCCCGTCCCGGCCCGCACCATCGCCGCCTACCTCGACCGGGGCCTGGCCTTCAGCCAGGGCTACGGAATGACCGAGGCATCCCCCGGGGTCCTCTACCTGGACAAGGAGCAGGCCCGGGCGAAGGCGGGCTCCGCCGGCGTGCCGCACTTCTTCACCGACACCCGCCTGGTCCTGCCCGACGGCAGCGACGCCCGTCCCGGCGAGCGCGGAGAGATCCTCGTCCAGGGCCCCAACGTCATGACCGGCTACTGGAGCCGGCCCGAGGACACGGAGGCCGCCTTCACCGACGACGGCTGGCTGCGCACCGGCGACGTCGCGCGCGTCGACGCGGACGGCTACGCCTACATCGTCGACCGGGTCAAGGACATGTTCGTCTCGGGCGGCGAGAACGTCTATCCGGCCGAGGTGGAGGCCGTGCTCCTCACCCATCCCGCGGTCGCCGAGTGCGCGGTCGTCGGCGTGCCCGACCCGGTGTGGGGCGAGGTCGGCCGCGCCGTCGTCGTCCTCGACTCCGGTGCTCACGCGGACGAGGCCGGCCTCCTCGGTCACCTGCGGGGCAGGCTCGCCCCGTACAAGATCCCCAAGTCCCTCGTGGTGACGGGGAGTCTGCCCCGAACGGCCAGCGGGAAGATCGTCAAGTCCGTCGTGCGGGACACGTACGCGACTGATCCGCCCGCTCGCTCCCACCCGTGACAGCCGAACAACTCCCGTGCACCGGAAGGACCTTCGCATGCCCGCCACCGCCAACGGCCTCGACGAACTCAAGTCCCTCAGCGGAACCGACCTCGGCCGCACCGAATGGTTCGAGATCACTCAGCAGCGCGTGAACACCTTCGCCGACGCCACCGACGACCACCAGTGGATCCACACGGACCCGGACAAGGCGAAGGATGGCCCCTTCGGCGGCCCCATCGCCCACGGCTACCTCACCCTCTCCCTGATCATCCCCCTCTTCGGTGAGCTGCTCAGCATCACCGGCACCAAGATGAGCGTCAACTACGGCCTGGACAAGGTTCGTTTCCCCAGCCCCGTGCCCGTCGGCGCGCGGATCCGCCTCCACGGTGCCGTCGGCACGGTGGAGGAGGTCAAGGGCAACGGCGTGCAGATGCCCCTGACGTTCACCGTCGAGGTGGAGAACAGCACCAAGCCGGCCTGCATCGCCCAGGCCGTCTACCGCCACTACGCCTGACGGCCCGAGACGTCTTCCGCCACCCCGGCCGAGTTCCATGGCGTGCCGCGCCCGACCGGCAGGCTCCGTGCCGCGGGTTCCTCGTCACGCCTCTCCCCCGCCCGCCGGTTCTTCCGGCGGGCGGGACTGGCCCGGGGACGCGGTGCCGGGCGGCCGCGTGCGCGACTCGTCGTCGCCGCTCGGCTCGATCGCGGGAAGTCCCTCCCTGGCTCTCACCGGACCGGCTTGCTCTGACCCCGGGCCTGTACGTGTTCCGCCCACGCGGTGATCGACTCTTCGGCATGATGGGTCGATGACCGATCCGCTGGCCCCCGTGGTGTCACCCGGCCGTATGAGGCAGATACGGCAGCCGGAGTTCGCGCTGTCCGGAGGGATGCTCCTGCGCCCATGGCGGGAGGGCGACGCACAGGTCCTGGTGCGGTCGTGCCTCGATCCGGACATCCAGTACTGGAACCGTCCCGGTCGGCTGACCGCCGGCACGGCCCGGGAGAGGATCGCGCGGTGGGAGGTGCGGTGGCAGGACGAGGAGGCTGCGATCTGGGCCATCGCTCCCGCGGACGACGATGCCCCGGTCGGACTGATCGGTCTGTCCGACCTGGACCTGCCCGGCGGCAGCGGTGAGTTCGTCTACTGGCTGTTGCCTGCCGGCCGTGGGCGCGGGGTCATGGTCGACGCCACGCTCGCCGTCAGCCGATGGGCCTTCGGCGCTCTCGGGCTGCACCGCCTGCGTATCACGCACTCCGTGGCCAATGCGGCGTCCTGCCGGGTTGCCACCCGAGCCGGGTTCGCCCTGGAAGGGACCATGCGCAGCGCGCTCCTCCATGCCGACGGCTGGCACGACGAACACCTCCACGCGCGCCTCCAGGGCGACGCCGGGCCGTGGTGACGGCTTCCCGGCGCTTCAGGAGCGGGCGTAGCCCGTGAGCGGTGGGGTGCGCAGGGCGATGACCGCCTTGTCGTCGTGTCCGTTTCCGGGCAGGTGGTCGAGCAGCGCCCGGCACAGTTCCTCGGGTGAACGCCCGGCGAACCTGGAAGCGGTGACGGCCAGCGCGTCCAGCCCCCGGTCCAGCGGCTGACCGGGGGCTGGACGCGCTGGCCGTGGAGCCCCGCCAGGGACGTGAGCCGGGAATTCTCTCCCGGATATCCGAACGTGCGTGTCGGTGTGATGGCATACGCTGCGGTGCGGGCCGCCGCCCTGTCTCCTGTCCCGGGCGTCGAGCGGCCCCTCTCACCGTGGGGGTATCAGTCACTTTGCGCACGCGCAGAACCGCGACCGCGACGGCGCTCGCGGTCCTCTTCAGCTCTGTCGTCCTCGTCGGCGGTGCGGCCGATCCGGCCGTCGCCGATTCGAGCGCCTCGCTGCCGATCAAGTCGAGCGGCGACATCGTGGTGGACGGCGTCCACAAGCGGGTCTTCATCAGTGATCCGGCATCCGGCAAGGTCGTCGCGACGGATTACAGCGGCAAGGTCGTCCGCACGATCGGCTCGCTGCCGGGCGTGACCGGTCTGGAGCTGTCCACCGATTCCGGCACCCTGTACGCGGCGGTGTCGCAGGCCGGGGCGATCGCCGCCATCGACACGGCCACGCTCACCGAGACCAAGCGGTACGCCCTCGGCAAGGGCGTCGAACCGAGGTATCCGGCGATGGCCGGAGGCAAGCTCTGGTTCGGCTTCAACGGTCCGGACCCGGCCTACCGCGGCCAGATCGGCTCGATCGACGTGTCGTCGCCCGGCGCGGAGGTGACGCTTCCCTCGGACGGGGCGAACAGCTGGTACTCCGCACCGCGGCTGGCCTCCGACCCCGGCGCGCCCGATGTCCTGGCCGCGGCCCAGGAGGGCTCCAGCTTCGTCTCGCTCGCCGTGTACGACGTCTCGTCGGGTGCCCCGCAGAAGGTGGCCTCCGGTCCGAAGACGACCGACGGAACGTCCCCCGCGTACCTCAATGACTTCGACGTCACGCCGGACGGCAAGAAGCTGATCGTGGGCGGCGGCTCCCCGCAGGACGCCGCCCTGGTGTTCTCGACCGCCGACCTGTCGCTCACGGGTTCGTACCGCACGGGTTCGTGGGTCAACGCCGTGGCCGTCGCGCCGGACGGCATGCTCGCCCTCGGGAGTTCCCGGTTCTCGCCGGACGTCTTCGTCTATCCGTCGGGCACCACATCCGCCCTGCGCACGTACGCCTTCCCCGACAGCGGCGGCAGCACCACCGCCACGAACGACCTGAGCGAGAGCGGTCTCGCCTGGGCGCCGGACCGCAGTCGTGTCTTCGCCCTCACCACCAACGTGTACGAGGACGTGTACGCCCTGCGGGTGCTGACCGACCCGACGAAGTCGGCGACCAAGGTCACCGTGAACGCGCCGGCGAAGTCCGCGCTGGGCAAGAAGCTCACGGTCACGGGCAAGGTGGCGGCCAAGGGCACGTTCCCGGCGGGGACCAGGGCCACGGTCACCCGGACCGACGTCGAGTCGCCGAAGGGCAAGGCTCTCAGCCCGGTGACGCTGAAGCCTGACGGCACCTTCTCCTTCACGGACACCCCGACCGCCGGTGGCAAGGTCACGTACCGGGTGTCCTACGCGGGCGACGCCTCGCGCTCGGCCGCTTCGGGCTCCGACACGGTCGACGTGCCCCGGACCGCGCCCACGCTGACGCTGAACCACAACAAGGCGGTGTACGCGTACGGCAAGGACGTCGTGTTCACCGCCCACCTCGGCAAGACGTACAAGAACCGCACGGTCGAGCTGTACGTGGACCCCTACGGTCCGGACAAGCCGAAGAAGCGGGTCAAGTCCGCCAAGGTCAACTCGAAGGGCGATCTGTCGACGACGGTCGACATGACCCGCGACACCACGGTCACGGCCGTGTTCGCGGGTGACGGCAAGTACGCGCCGAAGACGGTCACCTCCACGGCGTACGCGCAGGTGAAGGTCTCGACCAGCATCTCGAAGCAGTACAAGACGGCGAAGATCGGCTCGACGTCGTACGCGTACTTCCACAAGAAGACGGACCCGCTCTTCACGACCACGATGAGCTACTACCCGGGGCGCAAGCACAAGCTGTCCCTCGAGATCTACTACCAGGGCAAGTGGCGGGACGCGGGCTCGGACTACTTCAAGCTCGGCGGCAACGGGAAGTCGGCCGTCACGCTGATCGGCCCGCACGACACGGGCTACCGGATGCGCGTCCGCGCGTCCTACGTGGACGGCTCGTCGGGCGACATAGTCAACTCCACGACGAACGGCGCCTGGAAGTACTTCTACTTCACCAAGTGACGTGAGCGACGGCCGCCCCGCAGTCGGATCCTCGCGGGGCGGCCGAGGGCCTACGGGGCGCTGGGCGGCAGCTTCGGCTCGAAGACGCTCCGCGGTGCACTCGGCCGTGAGGCGGGCGCCCGGTGCAGTACCTGCGCCAGGTCGCGGTGTATCCGGTCGGCTTCACCGCGGACCTGGACGGGGACGTCGCCTCGCTCGGCGACGAGGCGGTCGTAGACGGGTGTCTCCTGGAACACGGTGGGACGGTTTCCCTTCAGCGGGCGGCTCGCCGGACGGTCGCAGCATACGGGGTGCGTGCTTGCGACGCCCCACGGTAGGAGGCAACGGCCGCGAGCGGTACCTGTTTTGGCGCTGCCCGGCGAAGACGCGCGCCGCCGGTCACGTCCACAGGTCCTCGCTCGTGCACACGCGCGCTCCCATGTTGCGCTCCATCATCCGCAGCGCGGCCTGCGCGAGGTCCTCGTGGATGTGCGCCACGGCGTCCTTGGGGACGATCACCTCGAAGTGCCGGATGTGGGCGTCGAGCGCCGAGTACAGCACGCACTGCTCGGTCACCTGTCCGGTGAGCACCAGCTGGTCGATGCCCTGTTGCCGCAGGAGGTACTCCAGCGGCGTTTCGAAGAAGACCGAGTGGCGGGCCTTCACCACGAACAGGGAATCCCCGTCGGGCCGCAACGGGTCCACGAGAGAGCCGTGGGGGCCGTTCAGCGCCTTGTCCAGCAACTCTCCGTGGTGGGATCGCCACTCGCCGAAGTTGTCGTTCGCGTAGACCACCGGCAGTGAACGACCCCGCGCGCTCCGCAAGAGGTCCGCCACGACCGGGACGACCGCGCGAGCCGAGGGAAGCAGCAGGTCGGCGTCCTTGTGGTCGTAGGTGTTGATCATGTCGATGACCAGCAGTGCAGTTTTACTCACGCCCACCGGGTTCCCCGTTTGCACGTGTGTCCCCCTTGTTCTTGCCGCTGCCGCCTGAACCGGCACCGCCGGGGGCGGCGCCCAAACCGCTCTCGACCGCGAGTCGGACAACTGGCGCCTGTGTACACCGGCTCCATGCCCTGAGCGAGCGCGTCGCGCGTGTTCCGGATTTGTTCGTCCGGCGGGAAGCTCCCGACGGTGAACAAACGGGCACGGCCAGACATGTCCTGGCGAGGAACGCCGGGCATCAGCGCTTCGGCGGCGCCGCACGAAGCGGGGGCTCCGTGCCGTGGCCCGCCCCCGGAGCGCGCCCGGTGGCGGGGCCGCACGGACCCCGCTCGCGCGCCACCGGATGTCCGGCGTCACGGCCGACCGGCGCCTCCTCACCCGACGGGACCACACGGGACCACGCGCGACGCACGGAACGGAGGCGCGCTGACCCGTTCGGCCGACAGCTCACCCGCCGTCGCGGCGGAACGGGCAGGAAGACGGGTACACACACTGCGGCCACACCATCCAGGGAGGACCATGAACGACCACCGGGACATCCCCGACGAGTGGCACCGCCGCCCCGAAGGCGTCTGCGACCGGACCGTCGAGGCCCTTGGATCACTGTCGAAGGCGCTGGAGACCACCGAGCGTGCCCGCGGCCATCTGTACAGCTTCCACCAGCTCACCGGCGGGGCCGACCTGGAACTCGACCGGGCGGTACGGCTGCTGCGCGAGGCCGGGCACCCGGAGTGGGCGGACAAGGTGGAGACCGAGATCCTGGGGCGCAACGTCATCCCCGGCCACTGGACGTTCCAGATCGTCGAGGCCTACGACGACACCTACTACCGGCCCTTCCGGGAGCTGGAGCACAGCGCGGTGAGCGAACTCGCCCAGGGCCGCCGGCACCTGTACGAGGCGGAGATGAAGGAGGCCCGCCGCACCCCGGGGCACCCCGACCACATCGCGCGTCCGCCGGCCGCCGGGACGTGAGGGGCGCTGCGCAAGGAAAGGGGCGAAAGCCGCGGCACAGCCCCCTGGAGCACCGCACCGCAGGAATGCCGGGCATGCGGCGGCACGTCCGCCGCGACGACACCCACCCCGCACCCCGTCAGGACGGCACCCATGCAGACGTTCCTGCCCGACTCCGACTTCCGGCGTTCCGCCCTGCTCCTGGACCGCCGGCGCCTGGGCAAGCAGCGGGTCGAGGCGCTTCAGGTCCTCCGGGGACTGACCGTGCCCGGTTACGGCTGGCGCAGGCACCCGGCCGTACGGATGTGGAGCGGGTACGAGGAGGCGCTGGTCCGCTACGGGCTGGAGATCTGCCGGGTCTGGCGGGAGCAGGGGCACCAGGACAGCTGCGCGGCGTCGCTGGTCGCCGACTACGCCGGGAGCCACCCCGGTGCTCCCGTGCGCGACCAGGCCGCGCTGGCCCGGGCCGGGGAACTGCCGCCGTGGCTCGGTGACGCCGCCTTCCACCGCAGCCATCAGTCCGCGCTCGTCCGCAAGGACCGGGAGACCTACGCGGACGTGTTCCCCGGCGTTCCCGACGACCTGCCCTACGTGTGGCCGTCCTCGGACCGGGAGGGCACCGCCACCTGAGACGAGGTGCGGTCGCGGACATCGACCGTGCGGAGGGGCATCCGATGCTTCCAGCCGTTCTGGAGGCCGGCGATCTCCTCGTACACGGCGAAGGTCCTGTGCGGCGACGATGTTCTCCCGCCGCAGGTCGCCGTGGGTCAGGCACGGAGGCTGTCGTGGGACCAGTCCGGGCAGGGCCGCGCACAGCCGCTCCAGTGCCCGGCGCTCCTCACGGTCGAACGCGGCCTCGACCAGCGGTTCCGGCAGCCGGCGCAGGACACGCCGCTCCGCGAAGAAGGTGTGGCCGTCCGTCTCCCAGGTGTTGTCCTGGCGCATGCGGTTTCGCCGGCAGACATCCACGGACCACACCACGTCGCCCGCGAGCCGGAAAGGGATGAGCGCGGGGGCCCTCACCTGGCCAGGGCTCTGAGAAGTACGCTGCGGCCGCGGTCCGGCACCGTCCAGAGTGTCTGGCCCCGCACGCCCCACCGCTCCAGCAGGGCGTTGGCCGCGAGGAAGCCGCTCGTGGCGGCGCGTTCCATCAGGGCCACGGGCAGGCCGGTGCGGACCAGGTCGCCGGCCACGACCAGCCCGGGGTGCGGGGTGCGGACGGTGGGGCGGTCGCCGTAGCCGCCCACCGGGAACAGGGGGCAGTCCTCGTGCCACTCGTGGCGGGCGTCGAGGACCGTGGCCGGGCCGGTCTCCGGGTAGACGCGGCGCAGTTGACCGAGCAGGCGCTTCTGTTCGACGTCCCGGGCGGCTCCGGGCGGTACGGCGTAGGCGTGCAGTTCGACGACCGAGCCTCCGGTGCGCGCGCTCCAGCGGGCCGCCTCGTCCTCGTAGCGTTCCAGCACGCTGATGTTGTCGAGGGGGCCGAAGCCGCTGGTACCGAGGAAGCCGGGGCGGTCCGGGGCGACGGGCCGGTCCAGCCACAGCCGGGTGACCAGGAAGGGCGGGGCGGTGCGCAGCCGTCCGATCCGCTCGCGCCAGGGCGCGTCACCCAGTTGTCCGCTGCGCCCGACCAGCGCGCGCAGCCCGGCGGGGTCGAGGGCGAGGACCGCCGCGTCGTGGCGGCGCTCGTCACGGCCGGTGGTGACCACGAGAGCGCCGTCCCGGGTGGGTGCGAGGTGCTCGACGGCCGTTCCGGTGCGCAGCTCCGCGTGGTGCCGGGCCAGATAGCGGGCGAGCGGATCCCACAGGGCGGCCGGGAAGGGGGCGCGGGGCACGTCGAACAACAGGCCCTCGGCGGAGCCCAGGAAGTAGATGTGGAACATGAGTGCCATCTCGGCCGCCGACAGCTCGTGGGGATCGGCGAAGAAGCTCCGCGAGAACACCTCGAAGGCCAGGTGGCGGGCGCTCCGGGGGAAGCCCACGGCGTCCAGGAAGGCGTGGGCGCTGGTGCCGTCCAGACGGTCGTAGACCTCCGGCACGCGCACGTCGAGCAGCGGCAGGGCCGCCCGTGGGCGCAGGGCGCGCAGGTCCGTGAGCCGGAAGGAGGGGCTGAGCGCGGCGAAGCCGAGGGCGCTGAGCGGCGGGGTACGCGGGACGTGCCGGAAGCTGTCGGTCAGGCCGGCGGCGTGGCGCAGCGGGTAGTCCGGGAGGCCCGTGAGCCGCTCCAGGCCGGGATCGGTCCGGCGCAGCAGTCCACGCAGGTTGTAGTACTGCCGGAAGAACGCGTGGAAGCCGCGGCTCATGGTCACCGTGCTGCCGTCGCGCAGTGCGTCCGGCCAGCCGCCGACCCGCCCGCCGAGGTAGGGCCGCTGCTCGTACAGGGTGACGGCCACCCCGCGTTCGGCGAGGGCGGTGGCGGCGGCGAGGCCCGCGATGCCCGCGCCGATCACCGCGACCGACGGCGGGGGGCCCTGCACCCGGGAGGTGCCGGGCCGGGCCGGCAGGGTCACGGCCCGGCGGTCGCGGCCCCGGCGCGCGGCGCCCGGGTACCGGGTCCTCATGCGTCGCCCCCGTGGCCGGGTGCCCGGCGGGCGACGAAGGTGTGGGCGATGCCCGTCTGCCAGCCCGGCAGCGGCAGGGCGCGGACCTGGTCGAAGCCGGCCGCGCCGAGCCGGCGGGCGAACCGCCCGGCGGTGTCGAAGTCCACCACGCTGCGCCACAGGTGCCGGTACAGCGGCCCGTCGCCCAGCAGGGTCGCGACGGGCTGTACGACGCCCCGGCACACCAGTGTCCACACCGCCCGGTCCGCGCGCCGCCCGCGCAGGGTGTACTCGTGCACGCCGAGCCGGCCGCCCGGCCGCAACAGCCCGCGTACGGTGGCGAGAACGGCGTCGGGATCGGTGACGTTGCGCAGGAGGTAGGCCGCGAACACCGCGTCGAACGGGCCGGACACCCCGGCCTGCGGCAGCCGTTCGGCGGGGGTGTGCACGAAGGTGACTTCGTCCGCCCACGGCCTGGCCGCCGCCCGCCGGAGCATGCCGGCCGAGGCGTCCACGGCCGTGATGCGGGCGGCGGGCAGCACCGACCGCAGCGCGGCGGTGGAGGCCCCGGTGCCGCAGCCGAGGTCGAGCAGGCGCAGCCCCCGCCCCTGTCCGGGCAGCCCGAGCCGGCGCACGGAGCGGCGCAGGTGGGCGTGGTAGCCGGGGTTGGCGGCCACGAGCGTGTCATAGCCGCGGGCGGCGTGGTCGAAGGCGGCGGCGAGGCGTTCGTCGCGCAGCAGTGTCATGCGGTCTCCGTCGGGGGCAGGTGCGACGCGGGCAACGGTGGAGTGCCGGGAGGCGTGGGCAGGTCGAAGGGGCGCCGGGGCAGGCGGGGCAGTTCCAGGGCGGAGCGCAGCATCGGTCCGACGGGCGTGCGCAGGCCGATGGACAGGTCCTCGTACGGGCGGGTGGCTCCGTCGAGGAAGCGCAGCAGCCGTGCCATGGGGACGCGGGCGAACAGGCCGCTGAACAGTTCCGGGCCGTCGGCCCGGCCGCTGTCCAGGGCGCGCAGCAGGACGGCGTCCATGACGCGGGAACGCGCCGGGTGGGCGGCGGGCGGCACGGGTCGGCGCCCGCGACGCAGGGCGTCGGCGACGGCCCTGGTCTGGCGTTGCAGTCCGGCGAAGGTGTAGCCGGTGGCGGGGCGGGTCGCTCCGCCGGCGGCGCCGATGCGGAAGACCGAGGCTCCGGTGCGCCGGGCGATCGGCGCGTCGGTCATCGGGATGACTCCCGTCTCGGTGGCCAGGACCTGCCGTTCGCCGAGCCGCAGCACCTCGTCGGCGTAGTGCCGTACGGCGGCTTCGTAGCGGTCCGGCGTGAGGGTGCGCCGGGAGAACTCGGTGTACTCCACGAGCGCCTCGCACGGCCCGGTCGGCAGGACGTAGCCGAAGGACAGGCCGTGGGCGGGCTGCGGGGTACGGAAGTCCATCAGCTCCACGGCGGCCGGGTCGAAGGCGGGCCGGGCGGTGCGCACGAACCAGCCGTGGAAGTGCTGGAACAGGGTGGTGCGGGCGGCCGGAAGGCTGCCCGGGGGCCGGGAGTCGAGCACCCAGCGGGCGCTGAGCACGCGGGTCCGGCCGCCGGTGTCCCTCAGGTGGACGTGCGCGCCGCCGGGCACGTCCTCCACCGCCTCGACGGCCGCTTCCAGGCGCCGCACATTGGGGCTGCGGGCCAGGTCCCGGAAGACCAGGCGTTCGAAGTCGTCGGAGCGGATCATGCGGTACCGCAGCGGGTCGATGTCGCCCTCGACCGGGGCACCGGTGCGCGGGCGCACCCTCAGCCGCCGCCACTCGGCCCGCGCCGCCGCGTCGAACCGTCCCGTTCCCGCCGTCCAGTAGCACCAGGTCCGCGGGGCCGGCCGCAGCGGGCCGGGCGGGGCGTCCACCAGCACCACGGACGGTGTCCGCAGGCCGGGAACGCGGCCGGCGAGCCGGTGGGCCAGCGACAGCCCGGCGGCGCCCGCGCCCACCACGGCCACGTCCGTCTCCGGCACGGTGCCTCCCTTCCTCCGCGTCTCCTGCGCGCTGTCCGGCCGCGGCTCGCGCGAGCGGCGACGGACCGCGAACCGTCCGCCGGGGACACGGCGCCTCGGATTGTGTACCCCGGCCGACGCAAGGCGCCTCCTCGTGGCGAGCGGCCGAGCGCCGGACACGGCACGGTGGAGGGGGCGGATCCCCTGGTCCCCGCGTCCGCGCGGGATGTGCACGGGTCCGTCCGCACCGAAGCAGACGGGTGACGGGAACGACGGAGGGAACCGGGATGCGGCGCACCCAGGCGAAGGACCACCCCGCGACCGCGCCGCCGTGGCCGGTCCCGGCGGCGCCCGTGGCGCCGGTTCCGCGCGGGACGGCACCCACGGGCGCCAGCGTGGGGGCCGCGGCGGACCGGCGGCCGGCAGGGCAGGCCGGCGTACGCCCGCGGACCGCGCACGACGCGTACGCGGACCGGGCCCGTGGCGGCGCGGGGGGCGGCCGGTGACGCGCGCCCTGCCCGGTCGCACGGACCACGTGGTGGTGGTCGGCGCCGGCCTCGCCGGGCTGTCGGCGGCACTGCACCTGCTGGGCGCCGGACGCCGGGTCACGGTCGTCGAGCGCGAGGAGCTGCCCGGCGGCCGGGCCGGGCGCCTGGACCTGGGCGGGTACCGGATCGACACGGGGCCGACCGTGCTGACCATGCCCCACCTGGCCGACGAGGCGTTCGCCGCCGTCGGCGAGAGCCTGTACGAGCGGGTCGAGCTGATCCCCCTGCACCCGGTCTACCGGGCCTGCTTCGCGGACGGCAGCAGCCTCGACGTGCACAGCGGCGCGGACGCGATGGCCGCGGAGGTGGAGCGGTTCGCCGGGGCGGCGGAGGCGGCGGGGTACCGGCGGCTGCGCGACTGGCTCCAGCGGCTGTACCGGGCGCAGCTGCGCAGGTTCATCGACGCCGACTTCGACTCGCCGCTCGGTCTGCTGCACACCGATCTCGCCCGGCTGGCCGCCCTCGGCGGCTTCGGCCGCCTGGACGCCAGGATCGGCCGTTTCCTGAGCGACGAGCGGCTGCGCCGGGTGTTCTCCTTCCAGGCGCTGTACGCGGGTGTGCCCCCGGCGCGGGCGCTGGCCGCGTACGCGGTCATCGCCTACATGGACACTGTCGCCGGCGTGTACTTCCCCCGGGGCGGCATGCACGCGCTGCCGCGGGCGATGGCCCAGGCGGCTGCCGCGGCCGGCGCCGAGCTGCGGTTCGGGCAGCCGGTGACCCGTCTGGAACGGTCGGGCGAGCGTGTCACGGCCGTGGTGACCGCCGCCGGCCGCATCCCGTGCGACGCGGTCGTCCTCACCCCGGACCTGCCCCTCGCCTACCGGCTGCTCGGCCGTGCGCCGCGCCGGCCGCTGGCACTGCGCCACTCCCCCTCCGCGGTCGTGCTGCACGCCGGCACGGACCGCACCTGGCCCCACCTCGCCCACCACACGCTCTCGTTCGGTGCGGCGTGGCACCGCACCTTCGACGCACTCACCCGCGCCGGAAGCCTGATGAGCGACCCGTCGCTGCTCGTCACCCGGCCCACCGCCACCGACCCCGCTCTCGCGCCACCGGGCCGGCACCTGCACTACATCCTCGCTCCCTGCCCCAACACCGACATCGGCCCGGACGCGGCGGCCTGGGGCGACCTCGGTCCGCGCTACCGGGACACGCTGCTGCGGGAGCTGGAACGGCGCGGGATGGACGGCGTCGAGGCCGCCATCGAGGAGGAGTGCCTGGTCACCCCGGCCGACTGGCACGCGCGGGGGCACGCCGCCGGAACCCCCTTCTCGGTCGCCCACACCTTCGCGCAGACCGGACCGTTCCGTCCGCGCAACCTGGTACGCGGCACGGAGAACGCGGTGCTGGCCGGCTGCGGCACCACGCCCGGCGTCGGTGTGCCGACCGTGCTGCTGTCGGGGAAGCTGGCCGCGGCCCGCGTCACCGGCGTACGCGGGCGCGGCGGCAGCCGCCCGCGCTCCTCCCCGGCCGCCGCCGCGCTTGCGGAGCGCGGCGGCGCACCGGCCCCGGCGGGGTCCCGGACCGCCCGGCGGCAAGCGGCTGCCCCGCCACGAGCCGATGCCGCTCCACAGGCCCGTGCCGTCCCCCGGGCGCATGAGGAACCCCGCCGCCGGCGCGCCGCGCAGGAGCCGCCGGCCCCCGCGACCGAAGGCAGGACAGGATGACCGATCGAGAGCTGGACGCGGCGGGGATCGGCGATCCGGGGCTGCGTGCGGCCTACCGCCACTGCCGCGCCCTCAACGCCCGGCACGGCAGGACCTACTTCCTCGCCACCCGGCTGCTGCCCGCCGAACGCCGGCCCGCGGTGCACGCCCTGTACGGCTTCGCCCGCTGGGCCGACGACATCGTCGACTCCCTCGACCCCGGCGCCGGAGCGGACGTACGGGTGCGGGCCCTGGCCCGGCTCCAGGCGGAGCTGGCGGAGGGGCTGCGGCGGGGCGGCAGCGGTGAGCCGGTGGTGCGCGCGCTCGCCGACACCGCCCGCCGCTACGCCATCGACCACGCGCACTTCCGGGACTTCATGACCGCCATGCGCTCCGACCTGGTCGTGACGGCCTATCCCACCTACGCCGACCTGCGCGTGTACATGCACGGCTCGGCCGCGGTGATCGGGCTCCAGATGCTGCCCGTGCTGGGCACGGTGGTGCCGCGCGAGGAGGCCGCGCCGTACGCCGCGGCGCTCGGCGTCGCCTTCCAGCTGAGCAACTTCCTGCGGGACGTCGGCGAGGACCTGGACCGCGGGCGGGTCTACCTGCCGGCCGATCTGCTCGCCGGGCACGGCGTGGACCGGGAGCTGCTGGTCTGGAGCCGCTCGACGGGCCGCCCGGACCGCCGGGTGACCGCCGCGCTCAGGGAGTTCGAGGCGCTGGCCCGCGGGGTGTACCGGGAGGCGGTGCCCGGCATCGAGCTGCTCGATCCGGTGGCCCGGCCCTGCATCCGCACCGCGGCCGTCCTGTACGGCGGCATCCTGGACGCCGTCGCCCGGGACGGCTACACCGTGCTGCACCGGCGGTCGGCGGTGGCGCGGCGGCGCAGGGCGGTGGTCGCCGCCGACGGGCTGGTCCGGGTGGCTGCGGCCCGGCTGCGGGCGCGGACCGCTCCCCCGCACCGGCCGGCCGCTCGCCGCCGTACCCTGCCCGCGGCCTCGCTCCCGCCGACGACGGCCGTCCCCTCGCCCGAGGGGGTGGCGTGAGCCGCCGGCGCCTGCCGCTGTCGGTGCGCCGCCCTGCCGTGCCCTGGGCGGGGCAGCGGCCCACGTGGCGCGAGGCGCGGCCCGGGCTGATCGCCGGGGCGCTGAAGCGGGCGCAGGCGCGGCCGGCCGGGAACTGGTACGTCGTCGGCGCCTCCCGGGCCCTGCGCGGGGACGGCAAACTGGCGCGGACCGTGGCGGGGCAGGAGATCGTGGTGTGGCGGGGGCCCGACGGCCGCGCCGTCGGCGGACCGGGGATCTGTCCGCACCTGGGGGCGCCGCTGCGGGACAGTCCGGTGCGCTGCGGCACGCTGGTGTGCCACTGGCACGGACTGGCCCTGGACGGCGGCCCGTACGCGGGCTGGTCGCCGCTGCCGGTGCACGACGACGGGGTGCTGGTGTGGGCGCGGCTGGACACGGTGGGCGGCGAGGAGCCGCTGGACGCGCCGGTGGTACCGCCCCGGCCGGAGCCCGCGCGCGCCCTGACGGCCGTCTACACGGGCGTGGGTGTCTGCGAGCCGGAGGACGTGGTGGCCAACCGGCTCGATCCGTGGCACGGGGCGTGGCTGCACCCGTACTCGTTCGTCGACCTGACCGTGGTGGACGCCCCCGGTGACCCGGCCGGTGCGAGCGACGACGGCCCGGACGCGCTGACTGTCGACGTGTCCTTCAGGGTGGCGGGCCGGCTGGTCGTACCGGTCCGTGCCGTCTTCACCGCGCCCGGTCCCCGCACGGTCGTCATGCGCGTCACCGGGGGCGAGGGTGCGGGCTCCGTCGTGGAGACGCACGCGACCCCGCTCGGCGCGGACGGGGCCGGCCGGCCCCGCACCGCCGTCATCGAGGCGGTGATCGCCACCTCGCCCCGCCCGGGCTTCGCGGCCGCGCGCCGGGCCGCGCCGCTGCTGCGGCCGCTGGTACGGGCCGCGGCCGGCCGGCTGTGGCGGGACGACCTGGCCTACGCCGAGCGGCGCCGGCACCTGCGGTCCACGGGCCGTTTTCCGGGCTGAGCGGCCGGGGAAGCACGACCGTTCGATGCCCGGGGCCGGTCTCCCTGCGGCGAGGCCGGCCGGCCTGCCGGGTCAGGTGTCGGAGCCGCCGCTGGTGCGGCGCCGTGCCGACCGGCTGCCGTGCCAGTCCAGCACCAGGAGGGTGGCGTCGTCGGGCAGTTCCCCTCCGCACGCCTCGTGCACGGCCCAGGTCAGGGCCCGGACGACCTCGCGGGGGTGCTCGTCGCGCGTGGCGGCGACGAGGGAGACCAGGTCGACCGCGGCGGCCGCGCGTTCGCGCATGCCGTCGGTGATCAGGATGAGGCGGTCGCCGGGCTCCAGGGGAAGCTGCTGCACCTCGTAGGTGACCGGGACGGGGACCCCGAACGGCATGTTCACCCGGACGGCCACTTCCTCCGCGCGGTCGCCGCGCAGCCGCAGGGGCCAGGGATGGCCCGCGTTGACCAGTTCGCAGGCACCGGTGTCCAGCGGGACCCGCAGCAGTTGCCCGGTGGTCATGCCGCGGCTGTGCCGGGTAATGGCCTCGTGCGCGGCGTGCGCCTGGTCCAGGACGCCGGCCCCGGCCCGGCGGGCGCCGCGCAGGGCGTTCACGGTCAGCGTCGCCAGCATGGCGGAGTCGGTGTCGTGGCCCATGGCATCGGTGATCGACAGGTAGAGGGCGTCCTGGTCGAGGGCGTAGTCGTAGGTGTCGCCGCCGATGTCGTCGGCCGGGACCAGGCCGCCGGCCAGGGTGAACTGCGCGGCCTCGCAGCAGGACGCCGAGGGCAGCAGCTGGTGCTGGATCTCCGCGGCCAGGGTCATGGTGGTGGTGCGCCGTCCCCAGTGGTAGAGGTCGGTGAAGCGGCGGTCGGTCACCACGATGTACGCCAGCGCGTGCGCCGCCCGCGCGACCGCCTCGCGCAGCGCGCCGTCCACTCGGGGCACCACCAGGTCCAGGACGCCGATGCAGTCGCCGCGGTTGGTGACCGGGGCCGCGAGCCGGTGGCCGCCCCCCGCCGCCGGTTCCTGCTGCGGCTCCTGGGCGCGCAGTACCCGGTCGTACAGGCTGCCGGTCAGCTCGAGTCTCTCCCTGCCGCTGTGCTCCTGCCCGGCGGCGCCGGCTCTGGGCAGCCGCACGGCCGACTGTCCGAGCACGTCGACGAGCCAGAAGGAGACCTCGCGCGCCGCGAACCGCTCCTCCAGTTTCCGGGCGATCACGTCCACCGACTCCACCGGCGCGGCGTCCTCCGCCGCCCGCAGCACCTCGTCCAGGCCCAGTCCCTCGTCACCCACCGCGGCACCTCCGATCCGTCCGCCCCGGCTTCCCTGCGGAATCTCCCGGATGTGCCCGGGAAGCTGCCAGGACCGACACGCGCCGGACCGGCGCCGGCTCCCGGAAGGCGCAACGGATCCTCGGCGGAAGAACGCGGGCATCGCCGACCGCCACGAGCCCGCTCCGGTCCGGGGGCCGGTCGCGCGGAGCGGGAATCCACCTTGCCGGCCGACGGGCCGCACGGTGCTCAGCGGGTGGCCGCCTGGACGGTGGCCAGGTCCTCGCCGGTCAGCTCCGCGACGCGGTGCGCCGGCACACCGGCCGCCAGGGCACGGGCGAGCAGCGCGTCACGGCCGTCGGTGCACGAGCGGTAGCCCAGCAGTTCGTCCTCCAGCCGCGCCAGGTCGGGCGGGGCGGTGCGGTGGCGGAGCCGGCTCAGTTCCTCGTCGCCGAGCGGCACGGGCAGCCGCTCGGCGTCCTCGGGGATGGCCGCCGTCTCCTCGGGCGGCACCAGCCGCAGCTCGGCGGAGGTCTCGGTGACTCCCTGGGCCTCGAGCCAGGCCCGTACGGCGGGTGTCTCGAGACAGGCCAGGCCGCCGACCGCCGCGAGCGGCACACCGGGCGTGCTCGTCGGATCGGACCCCAGCACCAGATAGGCGTCGTCGGTCATCGTCTGCTCCTCCCTCGGAAGACTTCGTCGGCTCGGCAGCCCTTGTACCCGCGTTCGGCGCGCGTGGTCATCCCGACGCGGACCTGGTCGAACGTTCGAAAGATGGTCCAGTCGCCGCCGGGTGTCCTGGGCTGCGCCAGGGCACGCTCACCCCGCAAATTGGTCTAGTCCCTTTTTGGTCCAGACCATTGACCCACCCTCGTGGGGGCGCTATCCCAGTAGTCGGCAACACCCTCCCCGCGCAACACCTTTGGCCCCCTCCTCCACACACCTGGACTGACATGAGACTCGTGCGTTCCTTCCGCGCGGCCCTCACCGCGGCCGCCACCACGGCGGCCGCGGTGGGCCTCGCCCTCACGGGAACCGGCACCGCCGAAGCCGCCACCCCCCTGCCGAACCACGTCTTCGCCCCCTACTTCGAGGCCTGGACCGGCGAGAGCCCCGCCGCCCTGTCCGCCCAGTCGGGCGCCAAGCACCTGACGATGGCGTTCCTCCAGACCGCCACCAAGGGCTCCTGCACGCCGTACTGGAACGGCGACACGAGCATGCCGATCGCCGCCTCGACCTTCGGCGCCGACATCAAGACGATCCAGGCGGCCGGAGGCGACGTCATCCCCTCGTTCGGGGGGTACACGGCCGACACCACCGGCACCGAGATCGCCGACAGCTGCACCGACGTCCAGCAGATCGCCGCCGCGTACGAGAAGGTCATCACGACCTACGACATCTCGCGGCTGGACATGGACATCGAGGTGGACTCGCTCGACAACTCCGCCGGCATCGACCGCCGCAACAAGGCCATCAAGCTGGTGCAGGACTGGGCGGCGGCCAACGGGCGCAAGGTGGAGATCTCCTACACCCTGCCGACCACCACGCACGGCCCCGCGGAGAACGGCGAGGCGCTGCTGCGCAACGCGGTGAGCAACGGCGCCCGGGTCGACGTCGTGAACCTCATGACGTTCGACTACTACGACAACCAGCCCCACGACATGGCGAAGGACACCCAGACCGCCGCCCAGGGCCTGTACGACCTGCTCGCCGAGCTGTACCCGGGCAAGACGCCGGCGCAGTTGTGGAACATGGTCGGTGTCACCGAGATGCCGGGCGTGGACGACTTCGGCAAGGCGGAGACCTTCACCCTGGCCAACGCCCGCACCGTGTACGACTGGGCGGTCGCCAAGGGCATCAACACCCTGTCCTTCTGGGCGCTGCAGCGGGACAACGGCAGCTGTGCGGGCGGTGGAGCCGCGGACAACTGCTCGGGCATCGAACAGAACACATGGGACTTCACCCGCATCTTCGCGCCGTTCACCGGTGGTGGCGCCCCCACCCCGGCCAACGACTTCTCCGTGGCGCTCAGCCCGGCCTCCGGGTCCGTGACGGCGGGTCAGTCCGCGACGGCCACGGTGAAGACGGCCGTGACGAAGGGCAACGCCCAGGACGTGAAGCTGAGCGTCAGCGGGGCCCCGGCGGGTGTCACCGCCTCCCTCAGCCCCGCCTCGGTCACCGCGGGCGGCTCCTCCACCCTCACCCTGGCCACCACCTCGGCCGCGGCGTCGGGCACGTACACGGTCACCGTGACCGGCGCGGGCGCCTCGGGCAGCCACTCGGCGGCCTACTCCCTGACCATCACCGGCGGCTCCGGCAGCCAGTGCACGGCCGCCCCGTGGGCCAAGGACGCGGTGTACACCGGCGGGCAGCAGGTCTCGTACAAGGGCCACACCTGGAAGGCCAAGTGGTGGACGACGGGCGAGGAGCCCGGCACCACCGGCCAGTGGGGCGTCTGGCAGGACCTCGGCGCCTGCTGAACCGCGCCACCACCGCCCGACGGCAGGCCCAGTGCCCCGGGACCGCCCACCGGCCGGTCCCGGGGCACTGGGCATCCGTGGGACACGGGCTCCCGGTGCGGGACCGCGAGCCTCCGGCGCACCCCGGCCGCACACCCCCCATGAGCGGTGCCCCGGCGAACCGGCGGGGCACCCGAAGCGGTCCCCAGTACCCCGGTCGGACCGTTTGCGGCATGCGCGGCGGGGGACCCAGCGACTCATGACGACAACATCACCTCGGCGGATGCGGCGGGACCTGGTCCCGCGGCTCCTGGACAGTCTCGAACGGCAGCCGCGCGGCGACGCGGTGATCGACGCGCTCGGCCGGGGCGTACGGGCCCTGCCGCTGCGCGGCGGCCGGGACCTGCTGCACGGCAGGTGGCTGGGCCACCCCGTGCACCCGCTGCTGGTGCAGGTACCGGTCGGCAGCTGGCTGTCGGCCGCGGTGCTGGACCTGTGCCCCGGCCGGGCGCGGGAGGCGGGCTCGCTGATCGCCGTCGGACTGGCCGCCGCCGCCCCGGCCGCGCTGGCCGGAGCCGTCGACTGGGCGGAACTGCACCCCCGCCAGCAGCGCGTCGGCCTGGTGCACGCGCTGGCCAACACGGCGGCCCTCGGTCTGTACGCCGCCTCGCTCGCCTGCCGTGTCAAAGGCCGCGCGAAGACCGGCCGCGGCCTCGGCTTCCTGGGGCTGACGGCGGTGGCGGCCGGCGGCCTCCTGGGCGGCCACCTCGCCTACCGGCAGGCCGCGGGCGCGAACCACGCCGAAGAGGTCCCGCAGGTCGTCTCGGAGGGCTGGCACCGGCTCGGGCCCGTGGCCGGGTTCCCGGCGGGCCGGATGGTACGGCGCACCGTTGACGACGTCCCGGTCCTGGTCGTCCGCGAGGCCGACGGGACCTTCCACGCGCTGGCCGACCGGTGCAGCCACCTTGCGGGTCCGCTGTCCGAGGGCACCCTGGAGGAGGACGGATGCGTCCGGTGCCCCTGGCACGGCAGCGTCTTCCGGCTCGCCGACGGCTGGAACGTACAGGGCCCGGCCACTTCTCCCCAGCCCGTCTTCGACACCCGCGTTGCCGACGGCGAGCTCGAGGTGCGGCTGCGGGAGCGGGACTGAGCGTCGCCCGGCAGGGGCGGAAGACGGGAGACACCACCGACGGCCTCCGGCGCCCCAGCGGCACCGGAGGCCATGTCACGCCACCGCGCTCAGCGGTGGCCGGCCCGCGAGCCCCGGTACGCGGCGCGGCGGACGGCGGCGAGGGCGGGACCGGGGGTGAAATCCCGGGCATCGCGCTCGTAGATGTCGAAGCCGGCGCTCTCCCTCGGCCCCGCCGGCAGCGCGGAGCGCACGGTGAGCACGGCGAACGGCCGCCAGGGACGGCCGGGTTCCGCGGCGCACAGATCGAGGACGAGCGGTCCGGCGGCCAGCGCCCGCACCAGGCTCGCCGGGTCACCGTGCACCGGGGCCTGCCCGGCCCGCCGGGGAAAGGCGGCCAGAACACAGGAGCGACCACCCACCCGGTAGGGCAGCAGACTGGAGTACGCCCCGCCCAGCGCGTCGGCGCGGAGCAACGGCAGGTGCCGGGCCACGCGACCCCGGCCGCTGCTGGTCAGCAACAGGTCGAGGGCCTGGCCGGGACCGTCGGCCCCGTCCACCCGTACGGCCAGGCCCAGCGCGTCGGGCAGGCGCCGTGGCAGCCCGGCCGCCCGGGAGAACCGGACGGTCGCGGCGAACCGGCCCGGTGCCTCCAGCCACGGAGCGCCCCAGCCGCCCGAGCCCTCCGGTACCTCCACCTCGCCCGCGCACATCAGTCCGTGCGGATGCAGGGCGGGAGCCCGGCGCAGGCGAGCCAGCAGCCGGAAGCCCGCCTCGACTCCTCGGACCGGCAACGACACCGCCGGCTCATGGACCGGCGGGGCCTGCGCACCCCTCAGCATGCTCGCCCCTGCCCTCACCGTCGCTGTTCCTCGGGACCCGTCCCGGCGGCCCCTCCTCCACAAGGACCACCGGGTACCCCGGACCCGCTGCCCTCACGCGTGGCGCCACGGCGGTGAGACGCTCCGCGCCTGCCCCACCCAACCGTGGGCCCGGGCGACGTGTCGGGGGTGCGCGGGGAGGGGAGGTTTTGTGCGGCGGGGGCGGAGCGGGTTAGCCTTCGGCGTATTTTCTCATCGCGCAGATCCGTGAAGTGCGGAAATGCACAGTGTTCGGGCCCTTGCGGGCCGCCGGGGTGTTCGGGTCCTCACCGCTGAGGGCCCCTGGGGAGCGGGACGAGGTTGCGCATGACCAGCGACAAGTCCGAGACGGTCGACGCCGCGCCGGGCGACCAGGAGCTGCGGCAACTCCTGGCGGGCCTGACAGCCGTGCGCGACGGCGACTTCGGGACGCGCCTGCCGGAGGACGCCCACGGTCTCATGGGTGACATCGCGACCGTGTTCAACGGCATGGTCGACCAGTTGTCCGTGTTCACCTCCGAAGTCACCAGAGTGGCCCGCGAGGTCGGCACCGAGGGCACGCTCGGCGGGCAGGCGGAGGTGCCCGGGGTCTCCGGGACGTGGGCCGACCTGACCGACTCCGTCAACGCCATGGCCGGGAACCTCACCACCCAGGTCCGCGACATCGCCCAGGTCGCCACGGCGGTGGCCAAGGGCGATCTGTCGCAGAAGATCGACGTGCCCGCGCGCGGCGAGATCCTCCAGCTGAAGAACACCGTCAACACGATGGTGGACCAGCTCTCTGCCTTCGCCGACGAGGTCACCCGCGTCGCCCGCGAGGTCGGCACCGAAGGACGCCTCGGCGGCCAGGCGAAGGTGCCGGGGGTCGCCGGTGTGTGGCGCGACCTGACCGACTCCGTCAACTTCATGGCGGGCAACCTCACCAGCCAGGTCCGCAACGTCGCCCAGGTGACGACGGCGGTGGCCAAGGGCGACCTCTCCCAGAAGATCACCGTCGACGCCCGCGGCGAGATCCTGGAACTCAAGAACACCATCAACACGATGGTGGACCAGCTCTCCGCCTTCGCCGACGAGGTCACCCGCGTCGCCCGCGAGGTCGGCACCGAAGGACGCCTCGGCGGCCAGGCCGACGTCAAGGGCGTCAAGGGCACGTGGCGGGACCTGACCGACTCGGTCAACTTCATGGCGGGCAACCTCACCAGCCAGGTCCGCAACGTCGCCCAGGTGGCGACCGCGGTGGCCAAGGGCGACCTCTCCCAGAAGATCACCGTCGACGCCCGCGGCGAGATCCTGGAACTCAAGAACACCATCAACACGATGGTGGACCAGCTCTCCGCCTTCGCCGACGAGGTCACCCGCGTCGCCCGCGAGGTCGGCACCGAAGGACGCCTCGGCGGCCAGGCCGACGTCAAGGGCGTGTCGGGCACCTGGAAGGCCCTCACCGACAACGTGAACGTGATGGCGTCGAACCTGACCGGCCAGGTGCGCTCCATCGCCCAGGTCGCCACCGCCGTGGCCCGCGGCGACCTGTCCCGCAAGATCACGGTCGAGGCCAAGGGCGAGGTCGCCGCGCTGGCGGACGTGATCAACACGATGGTGGACACGCTCTCCGCGTTCGCCGACGAGGTCACCCGCGTCGCCCGCGAGGTCGGCACCGAAGGACGCCTCGGCGGCCAGGCCCACGTGCCGAACGTGGCGGGCACCTGGAAGGACCTCACCGACAACGTCAACTCCATGGCGAACAACCTGACCGGTCAGGTGCGCAACATCGCGCTGGTGACGACCGCGGTGGCCAAGGGCGACCTGTCGAAGAAGATCGACGTGGACGCGCGGGGCGAGATCCTGGAGCTGAAGACGACCATCAACACGATGGTGGACCAGCTCTCCGCCTTCGCCGACGAGGTCACCCGCGTCGCCCGCGAGGTCGGCACCGAAGGACGCCTCGGCGGCCAGGCCGAGGTGGAGGGCGTCTCGGGCACCTGGAAGCGGCTCACGGAGAACGTCAACGAGCTGGCCGGCAACCTGACCCGTCAGGTGCGGGCCATCGGCGCGGTCGCCAGCGCCGTGGCCGAGGGCGACCTGACCCGCTCGATCACGGTGGAGGCCTCCGGCGAGGTCGCCGAGCTGAAGGACAACATCAACTCCATGGTGGAGTCGCTGCGGGAGACCACGCGGGCCAACCAGGAGCAGGACTGGCTCAAGACCAACCTGGCGCGCATCGCCGGCCTGATGCAGGGCCACCGCGAGCTGCCGGTGGTGGCCGAGCTGATCATGGAGGAGCTGACGCCGCTGGTGGCGGCCCAGTACGGCGCCTTCTACCTCTCCGAAGACGGTGACCGCGGCCCCGAGCTGCGGCTCGTCGGCTCGTACGGCAGACCGGACGACGACCAGCGGCCCGACCGTTTCCCCGTCGGGCGCTCGCTGGTCGGCCAGGCGGCCCGCAGCCGCCGTACGATCACCGTGGACGAACTGCCGCCGGGCTACGTCACCATCTCGTCCGGGCTCGGCCGGACGGTCCCGACCGCGCTGATCCTGCTGCCGATCCTGTTCGAGGACCAGGTCCTCGGTGTCATCGAGCTGGCGTCGGTCACCTCCTTCACCGCGATCCACCGGGACTTCCTGGAGCAGCTGCGCGAGACGCTCGGCGTGAACCTCAACACGATCGTGGCGAACGCCCGCACCGACGAGCTGCTGGAGGAGTCGCAGCGGCTGACCGCCGAACTCCAGGCCCGCTCGGCCGAGTTGCAGTCCCAGCAGGACGAGCTGCAGCGCTCCAACGCCGAGCTGGAGGAGAAGGCCACCCTGCTCGCGTCGCAGAACCGCGACATCGAGGCGAAGAACCTGCAGATCGAGCAGGCCCGGCAGGAACTGGAGGCCCGCGCCCAGCAGTTGTCGCTGGCCTCCAAGTACAAGTCGGAGTTCCTGGCCAACATGAGCCACGAGCTGCGCACCCCGCTCAACAGCCTGCTCATCCTGGCCCAGTTGCTGGCCCAGAACCCGTCGCGGAACCTGACCCCGAAGCAGGTCGAGTACGCCGGGATCATCCACTCGGCGGGCAGCGACCTGCTCCAGCTGATCAACGACATCCTCGACCTGTCGAAGGTCGAGGCCGGCAAGATGGACGTCACCCCGGAGCGGGTGCCGCTGCGCCAGCTGATCGACTACGTGGAGGCCACCTTCCGGCCGATGACGTCCCAGAAGGGGCTGGAGTTCGCCGTCCGCACCGCGCCGGGCGCGCCCGGCGACCTGCTCACCGACGACTCCCGGCTGCGGCAGATCCTGCGCAACCTGCTCTCCAACGCGGTCAAGTTCACCGAGCAGGGCAGCGTCGAGCTGGCCATCGAGCCGGCGGCCGACGAGGAGGTCCCGGACGGTGTCGTGCGGGGCGGTGCCGTCGTGGCGTTCCGGGTGCGGGACACCGGCATCGGCATCCCGGAACAGCACCTGGAGACGATCTTCGGGGCGTTCCAGCAGGCGGACGGCACCACGAGCCGCAAGTACGGCGGGACCGGCCTCGGCCTGTCCATCACCCGGGAGATCGCGCATCTGCTCGGCGGTGCCGTCGCGGTGGACAGCACGCCCGGCCGGGGCAGCACCTTCACGCTGTACCTGCCGGTGGCCCGCCCGGACTTCGAGCAGTTGCTCGGCAGCGGCCGGCTCGCGCCGAAGGAGCCGGCCGAGCTGAACCCGGTCGCCGCGGCCGCGCAGGACACCGCCGCACCGCAGGTGCAGGTCTCCCCCGCCCGGCAGCGGCCGCGCCGGCTGCTCGTCGTGGAGGAACGGCCGCGCGGCCTGCTGACCCTGGTCGCCGAGAGCGTGGTCGCGGAAGTGGCCCGGCACAGCCCGGACGACGGCTCCCCGCTGCCCGCCGTGGAGGTCATCACCGCCGTGGGGGCGCAGGAGGCGGCGGGCGCGCTGGCCGCCGAGCCGTGCCACTGCGTCGTGCTGGACCTGGACATGCCGGACGGGGAGGCGGGCCGGTTCCTGCAAGCCCTGCAAGGCGACTCGGGGCTGGCGGGCGTACCGGTGCTGGTCCACAGCGGCCGTCGGCCGGAGGAGGCCCGGGACGAGGCGTTGCGCTCGCACCGGGACGACGGGGCGCTGGAGTTCCTGTCCAGCCTGGACGAGCTGCGCGAGCGCATCGCCCTGCACCTGTCGGCCGAGGAGCCCGGCGACGTGCTGACCCTGGTCCGGGGCGAGGACCCGCAGGACCTGGCCCCGCCGGTCGACGACAGCTTCCGGGGCCGTACGGTCCTGGTCGTCGACGACGACGCGCGCAACCTGTTCGCGCTGAGCGGGATCCTGGAGATGTACGGATTCCGGGTGCTGCACGCGGAGAACGGGCGCAAGGGCATCGACACGCTGCTCGGCAACCCCGACATCGCGATGGTGCTGATGGACGTGATGATGCCGGAGATGGACGGCTACACGGCCACCGCCGAGATCCGCAAGCTGCCGCAGTACGCGGATCTGCCGATCATCGCCGTCACCGCCAAGGCGATGCCCGGTGACCGGGAGAAGTCCCTGGCCTCGGGCGCGAGCGACTACGTCACCAAGCCCGTCGACACCCACGACCTCATCGCCTGCGTCCGGCGCTGGCTGTCCGCGTGAACGCGCCAGCGCGCTTGCGCCGAGGAGTACCCCTGTCGTGAGCACGAGCGAGCAGTCACACGAGCCCGAGGACATCGGTCCGCGCCCCGAGCCGTCCGCTTCCGTCGAGCGGCCGGCCACCGGCGACCCGGTGCCGGCGGACCTGGCCGGTGTCGCCCCGACGTCCCCTGTCGGCAGGCTCGCCGCCACCGTGGAGCGGCTGCGCCGCGAGGTGCGCGCCGCACAGGCGGAGGCGGAGGGCAGGGCGCTGATCGAGCTGGCCAAGGGCATCCTGGTGGAGCGGCTGGGCTGCGGCCCGGCGCAGGCCGCCCGGCAGCTCGCCGAGCTGACCGAGCAGGCCAGGGCGACGCCGCTGGAGTTCGCGGTGGAGGTCATCAACCAGGCCGCCCGGGACCGGATGTCGGAGATCACCACCACCTTCCTGGCCGCCGCCACGGGCGCCGCGGAGCGGGACGCCGCGGCCGTGCGGCTGCGGGCGGCCGAGAGCGGGGCGCTGGCCGCGGACGACACGCAGGCCGTCGCCGACTCCCTGCTGGAGCACGCGCTGCGCCCGCTGGGCGCGGTGGCCGTGGCGGTGTGGGCCGCGGGCGCCGACGGCTCGCTGACCCTGGCCGGCAGCGCGGGGTTCTCCCCGGCGGAGGCCACCCGATGGCGTTATGTGCCTCCGGAGGTGGCGACGGTGGCGCGCCGGGGCCTGACCGAGCGCGCCGGACAGTGGTTCGGCTCCCTCGCCGAGACCGGGCTGCCCACCATCGGCCGGCATCTGCACCCGGACGGCGGCCGGGTGGCGGTGCCCGCGGGCACCGGGGGCCGGATCCACGGGGTGCTGGAGATCGCCTGGCCGGGACCGCTGGAACCGCAGCCGCCCCAGGTCGTCCGGCAGGTGGAGGCGCTCGCCGAGCTGTGCGCGCACACGCTGGAGACGTACACGCTGCGCCGGGAGGCCGGGCAGGAACCCCGCGTCCTGCCCGACACCGCCGAGCTGATGGACCTGGCGGACGGGCTGCACGACCCCGCGCTGGTGCTGGTGCCGTACCTCGACGACTCGGGGCAGCTGGCCGACTTCCGCATCCAGCACATCAACAACCACTTCCTGGACCCGGCGGGCCGCCCGCGGGCGGTGGTCAACGGTGCACTGCTGCTCGAGGCCTACCCGATGGCCGCGGGCAAGAGCGAGCTGTTCCAGCGGGTGGAGCGGGTGTACGCCACGGGGGAGCCGTTCCGGGCCCGCCGCATGCAGCTGACCTCGCTGGTCGACCAGGTGTCGCTGTCGGCGGTCGCGGACATCAGCATCAGCCGGCACGGCACCAGCGTGCTGCTGATCTGGCGCATCGAGGACGAGACGGCGCGGCTGGCGAGCCTGCTCCAGCACGCCCAGCGGCTGGGCCGTATCGGCGGGTTCGAGGAGAACCTGCTCACGGGTGAGATCACCTGGAACGACCAGTTGTTCCATCTCTACGGCCGGTCCCCGACGAGCACGCCCGTCCCGCTGGAGGACCTGCCCGCGTACGCGCACCCGGACGACGCCGTATCCCTCGGCCGGTTCCTGCGCACGGTGCTGCACCAGCGCCGGCCCGCTTCGGCCGCGTTCCGGCTGCAGCGGCCGGACGGGGTGACGCGGCACATCCGCGTGGTCGCCGAGCCGGTGCTGGACACCGACGGCCGGCTGTTCGTCGTACGGGGCGCGTACCAGGACATCTCCGCCCAGCACTGGACGGAGGTGGCGCTCGCCGCGACCCGGGACCAGCTCGCCCACACCGAGCAGCAGGCCGCCGAGCGCAACCGGCTGACCCTGCAGTTGCAGCACGCCATCATGCCCCCGACCCGGGCGCCGCTGACGGTGCCCGGTCTGGAGGTCGCGGTGCGCTACCGCCCGGCGGAGACCGAGCACCTGGTGGGCGGCGACTGGTACGACGCCGTGGTGCTGCCGACCGGGCTGGTCCTGATGTGCGTGGGCGATGTCGCGGGCCATGGCATCGAGGCCGCCACCAGCATGGTCGTCCTGCGCAACGCGCTGCGCGGCCTCGCCGTGACCGGTGCCGGGCCGGGCCAGCTGCTGTCCTGGCTGAACATCGTGGCGCACCATCTGACCGGCGCGGTCACCGCCACGGCGGTCTGCGCGCTGTACGACCCCGAGCGGCACACGCTGCGCTGGGCGCGGGCGGGCCACCTGCCGCCGGTCCTCGTCCGGGGCTCGGAGGCGGCGCCGTTGCCGCTGGTCAAGGGGCTGCTGCTGGGCGCGGTGCCGGAGGCCGTGTACGAGGAGGCCGAGCTGGAGTTCGCGCCGGAGGACACGCTGCTGCTGTACACCGACGGCCTGATCGAACGCCGTGACCGGTCCGTGGAGGAATCCCTGGCCCATCTGCTGACCGCGGCCCGCACGGTACCGAAGACCCTGGACCAGCAGCTGGACGGCCTGCTGACCTACAGCAGGTCGGACACGGACGACGACACCTGCATCGTGGGCATCCGGGTGGTGTAGCCACGGCCCGGCGTCCCGGGCCGTGGGAGCGGGCTTCCTCCGGCCTCGGTGGTCCTCACCCGCTGTCCCGGGCTACGGGACGCGGGTGAGGAAGTCCAGTACTCGGTCGGTGACCAGTGTCGCGGCGTGCGCGTCGTACGACGGCAGGCTGCTGTCGGTGAACAGGTGCCGGTCGCCGGGGTGGAGGAACAGTTCGGCATCCGCCGCCGTGGCGACGAGCGCCCGGGCCGCGTCCACGTCGCCCTCCCCCGCGAAGAACGGATCCGCGTCCATGCCGTGGATCTGGACCGGGACGCCGTCGGGCCAGCCGCCGGGCTCCGCGACCGGGAGGCACGCCTCCAGCAGCAGCGCGCCCTGTGCGCCGGGCCGGGCCTGGGCCAGCTTCTGCGCCGGCAGGACGCCGAGCGAGAACCCGACGTACACGAGTTCCGCGGGCAGCCCCTCGGCGGCGGCGGTTCCCCGCGCGACGACCGTGCCGAGCCCGGCGTCCTCGACGTAGCCCAGGCCCTCTTCGAGGGTGTCGAACACCCGCCCCTCGAACAGGTCCGGGACGTGCACGGTGTGCCCGGCCCGTCGCAGTCGCTCGGCGAACTCACGGACGCCGGCGGTCAGCCCGTGTCCGTGGTGGAAAACCAGCACTTCAGCCATGTCGCCCCCTCGTACCGCGGTGCCCGTGCGGCGCCGCGGTACGAGTATGGCCCGTACCACTGACATCCACCGGCGCCCGCGGACACGGGCGAGCACGACGGGGCTGGACGAATCACCGCGGAGGACAGGGGTACCCCGCCCGGGGAAAGCCGCCGGGCGCGGGAGGCCCACAGGCTCAGGCGGAAGGAGTGGGTGCCTCCATGGCCACCACGGACGAGCCCACCGACGACGCGCTCGATCTCCACTTCATCGGCAACGCCACCGTGCTGCTGCGGTACGGCCCCCTGACCCTGCTCACCGACCCGAACTTCCTGCACCGGGGCGAGTACGCCTATCTCGGCTACGGTCTGCTGAGCCGGCGCCTGACGGAACCCGCCCTCGGTCCGGAGGACCTGCCCCGCATCGACGGGATCGTGCTGTCCCATCTGCACGGCGATCACTGGGACCGCAGGGCCCGGCGCTCCCTGGACCGTGGGGTCCCGGTCCTCAGCACTCCCCATGCCGCACGCCGCCTGAAGGTGCTGCACGGTTTCCGGCAGACGGCGGGACTGCGGACCTGGCAGGCGCTCACCCTCCAGCGGCAAGGGGTACGGGCCACGGTCACCGCGCTGCCCGGCCGGCACGCGGGACACCCGGTGCTGCGCGGGCTGCTGCCGCCCGTGATGGGCAGCATGGTCGAGTTCGGTCCCGTGGGCGGCCCGGCACGGCTGCGGCTGTACGTCTCCGGTGACACGCTCCTGCACGACGGCCTGGAGGAGATCGGCCGCCGCTTCCCGGCCGCCGACCTGGCCGTCCTCCATCTGGGCGGAACGCTCCTGCCCGGCGGGTTCCTGGTCACCATGAACGGGGCGCAGGGCGCGGAGCTGGTCCGGCGCCTGCGTCCGCGCGCCGTCCTGCCCGTGCATTACGAGGACTACACGGTGATGCGCTCACCCCTGTCCGCGTTCCTGGCCGAGACCGGCCGGCTCGGCCTCGGCGACCGGGTCGTGCCCTGCCCGCACGGCGGCCGGGTGCGCCTGCCCGCCGGGCCGGGAGCGGTACCCGTCGTCCACTGACCGGGGGCACCGCCCGCGGCCCCATGCTCCGGCAGGGGTGCGGCGCGGGGTCGCGGGCGGCCGGTGGGTCAGCCGCCGATGTCCGAGTTCTGCGCGGCGGTGACGATGGCCGCCGCGTCCTCCGGCAGCAGGTATCCGGCGTCGACCGACGCCTGCGCGGCCGTGCGCACCTTCTCCACGTAGCCGGCGTGGGTCGGGTAGAGCCGGCTGAGCGCCGGTTCCGCGGTGGCCGGGAAGGAGGGGTCGGACGGGTCGCCGTCGTCGTGCCGGTCCCAGGCGTCGGCATCGCCGTTCCACGGGTCGCGGGCGCCGTACAGGCCGCAGAAGACACCGCTGCCGCTGGTGTCGCGCAGACCGGTGAGCGTACGGGTGGGCACCGTGACGTCCGGCAGACGGACACCGCCGGTGGCGAGGCCGGTGGCCGGGTCGCGCAGGACGGTGCTCAGCGGCTGACCGCTCGGCGGCCGCGCGCCGCCCCGCGCCCAGCCGGCCAGGTGACGCAGCGCCGCGTTCATCGCCCAGTGGCCGGGCCCGTCGTTGAAGGGGGCCGAACCGGCGGCGCAGTCGGCCGACGGCGCGGCGGAGCCCGCCGACTTCCGCACGGTCGGGTCGCCGAGGTCATAGGCCCACTGGTCGCCGTGCGCGGTGCCGGCCAGTTCCCAGTGCACGACGCTGTCGGTGTCCGGCTGCCGGGCGATCGCGGCGCCGGGCACGTCGGTCTCGGTGAGCACGACGAACGTCGGCACCGACAGGTCGGTCCTGATCCGGGACGGGTTCGGCATCAGCAGGGTGTCGGCCAGCTCGCCGCTGATCGGGGAGGCGATCGCGCTGTTGCTGTGCACCATGAAGCCGTCGTAGACCTTGGACACGGGCTGGACGGCGTTGACGTACGTCGTCATGAAGCCGGCCGACTGCGACTCGCCGTCGGCGAGCAGCGTCCGGACCGGGAGCCCGCCGAGCGGGTCGGGTCCGTTCGGGGAGCGCAGGGCCTGGCCCGCCTGGGAGAAGATGTCGTACGCGAAGGCGTCGCCGGGGTGGACCAGGCTGCCGTAGCGCGCCGGGTCCCAGCCCTTGAGGCCCTTGATCTCGCCCAGCCCGCCGTTGACCCCGACGGCCTGCGCCGAGACGCCGACCCAGGCGTACCCCCGGCGCAGCAGCTCGTCCCGCTCGAACCAGTAGTCCGGGGAGAGGTCGAGCTGGCCGCTGACGTTGAGCCACTCCACGACCACGGTGCCGTTGAACTTCGCCGGGTCGGCGGGGCGGCGCACCAGCAGGCGGCTCTTGTACGCGGCGGTGCCGGACGCGCGGACGTTCCACCGGCCGTTCGAGGTCCACAGGCCGGACTTGGCGTACGACGTGGCGGTGCCCGCGATGAAGTACTCGCTCTCCGTGTAGCCGAACGAGCCGAGGTCTTCGGCCGCGGCGAGGAACGGGAAGCCGTGATCGCCGGCGGGCGGGACGGTGACCGTGGGGCTCGCGGCAGCGGTGGGCGAGGCGGCGGCGGGGGCGGCCAGCGGGGTGCCGAGGAGACCGCCGCAGAGCAGCGCCCCCAGCGCGGTGGCGGTGACGGACCGCCGTGATGAGCGAGCAGGCATGCGCACGGGTTGCCTCCGTGAATGCGGGTCCAATGGGTCGGGACCGCAGTCTCGGCGAACCGCGGCGGGCTGCCATCGGCGAATCCACCGGTGTCCGGCTCATCCCCCCGCACACATGACGGCGGCAGGGGACGAGGACCTGTTCGCCGCTTCTGGCGACGTGCGGCGGTCTCCGGTCCGGCCGGAAGCGGCCCCCCTCCGGCCTGTTGGGGACGGCGAGGCACGGGCATGCTCCCCCCATGGCGAACGAAGGCCCGGCAGCGCACCGCCCGCCCCTGCTGTGGGAACAGCACTGCTGCCTGCCGTTGCGGCGGCAGGCGGACGTCGGCGAGCTGGCCCGCTACCGCAGACCGGGGGGCAGCTTCGTGTCGGTGAACGTCGGTTACGTCCCGCACGGCGCCGCCGACGTCACCGGCCTGATCACGAGCTGGCGGCAGCGGATCGCCGAGGATCACCGCTTGCGGCCGGCGGGGAGTGTCGAGGACATCGAGGCCGCGGCGCGGGCGGGGGACGTGGCAGTGGCGTTCGACCTGGAGGATTCCGGTCCGCTCGAGGGGCGGCTGGACCGGGTGCGCCGGTTCTACGATCTCGGTGTCCGCACGATGCTGCCGAGCTACAACACCCGCAACGCGGCCGGCGGAGGCTGCCTGGACCTGACCGACGAGGGGCTCACCGCCTACGGGCGGGCGCTGGTACGGGAGATGAACGCCGTCGGCATGGTGGCGGACGGATCGCACTGCGGCGCCCGTACCGGGCTGGAGATGTGCGAGGTCTCCGAACAGCCGGTGATCTACAGCCATTCCTGCATGCGCTCGCTGTGGGACCACCCTCGCAACATCACCGATGAGCAGGCCAGGGAGTGCGCGGCCACGGGCGGCGTCATCGGCATCACCGGAGTCGGAATCTTCCTCGGTCCCAACGAGGCCACCGTCGAGGCGCTGGTGCGGCACATCGACCACGCCGTCGGACTCGTCGGCCCGGAACACGTCGGAGTCTCGACCGACTACCCGTTCGATCACGAGGACTTCAACACGATGCTCGCACAGAGCCCGGAGCTGTTCCCCGACTCCTACACCCGCTGGGGGCCGATCGACTTCATGCCCCCGGAAGACCTGCTGACCGTGGACGACGCGCTGCGCGCCCGCGGGTATCCCGACGACGCCGTCACGGCGATCCTGGGCGGCAATTTCCGCCGCGTCGCCGCCCAGGTGTGGCAGTAGCCCACAGCCGCGCTCCGGCCATAGCAGGCCTGCCGCTGCGGGGCGGGGCCACGGACAGCTGCTCGCCGCCGCGGCACCCGGTACCGGCTACGGCCTCGGGGCCGGCGATGTCGCCCAGGCCCGGCCGAGGGCCGGCTCCGGGGAAGCCGGTCCGTGCGCGAGCCGCAGGGTGAGCAGCGCCTCGGTCAGGGCCGCGGCGGAGGTCTCGTCCAGGGGGGCGAGGAAGTCACGTTCGACACGCTCGCGGGCCTCTTCCGCCTCCCCCAGGCACGTCCGGCCGGCCGGAGTGAGGGTCACCACATTGCGGCGCCGGTCACGCTCGCTGCGGTGGCGCTCCACGTAGCCCTTGTCCTCCAGCGAGTCGATGACGCCGACCATCGTGGTGCGGTCGACCCCGAGCCGGGCCGCGATCTCCAGCTGGGACGGCTGTTCCGGCGAGGCGGCGATCACCGCCAGCACCCCGAGTTCCCGCGGGACGAGACGGAAGGGCGCGAGCGCCGTGTCCAGTTCGCCGGCCAGCGCCGCGTAGGCGTGTTTCAGGAGATATCCCAGCCGACGGGAAAGTACATCCGGGGGACGCTCATCCTTCATGCGGAACAGCGTACACTTCACTGACCGTCAGTCCGACCGACGATCTGCCTCCATGACCGATCATTGGTCCGTTCGGGCCACCGGTGAACGGGACACCCGTATCACCCGGGCCCGCGCACCACTCACGGGACCGCAACCTTCAGGGGCGGGGTGCCCCAGCGACGCAGCGCCCCACCGCCCCCGCGCACGCGACCCCCGTACACCACCATCACCAGCAAGGAAGTGACGTTCACGTCATGAGTGACTCGCCCCCGGCCGAGACCATACGCACGGCTTCGGCCCGCCCCGCGCCCGGCGCCGCCGACGGCCCCGACCCCCGTCGCTGGTGGGGCCTGGTCGTCATCGCCCTGGCGCAGTTGATGGTGGTCCTCGACGCGACCATCGTGAACATCGCGCTGCCGTCCGCGCAGAAGGCCCTCGGCATGTCCGACGGCAGCCGCCAGTGGGTCATCACGGCCTACACCCTCGCCTTCGGCGGCCTGCTGCTGCTCGGCGGCCGCATCGCCGACCTGGTCGGCCGCAAGCGCACCTTCATCATCGGCCTCATCGGCTTCGCCGTCGCCTCCGCGATCGGCGGCGCGGCCGGGAGCCCCGGCATGCTCTTCGCGGCCCGCGCCCTGCAGGGCGTGTTCGGCGCCGTCCTCGCGCCCTCCGCGCTCTCCCTGATGACCACCACGTTCACCGACCCCCGGGAGCGCGGGAAGGCGTTCGGCATCTACGGCGCCATCGCCGGCGCGGGTGCCGCGATCGGCCTGCTGCTGGGCGGCGTCCTCACCTCGTACGCGAACTGGCGCTGGTGCCTGTACGTGAACATCCCCATCGCGGCCGTCGCGGTGGTCGGCGCCCTCGTGCTGCTGCACGACCGTCCGGGGCACCGTGAGGCCAGGCTGGACATTCCCGGGGTGATCCTGGGCTGCGGCGGACTGGTCGCCGTGGTCTACGGCTTCTCGGAGGCCGAGCCGCGCGGCTGGAGCGACGGCCTGGTGGTCGGCCTGCTGATCGGCGGCGTCCTCCTGCTGACGGCGTTCGTGTTCTGGCAGGGCAAGGCCAAGCACCCGCTGCTGCCGCTGCGCATCCTCGCCGACCGCAACCGCGCGGGCTGCTTCCTGACCATGGGGCTCGCCACGATCGGCATGTTCGGCCTCTTCCTGTTCATGACCTACTACTTCCAGGGCATCCTCGGTTACACCCCGGTCAGGAGCGGTCTGGCGTTCCTGCCGATGTCCGCGATGATCATCCTGGGCTCCACGCAGATCTCCGCCCGGCTGCTGCCCCGCACGCCTCCGCGCCTGCTGATGGTGCCCGGCATGCTGCTCGCCGCGTCGGGCCTCCTCGTCCTCACGCAGCTCGGCGTGGACTCCGCGTACGCCACCCACGTGCTGCCCGCCGAACTGCTGCTCGGCCTCGGCATGGGCCTGACCTTCATGCCGGTCTTCTCCACCGCGACCCACGGGGTGCGGCCGCAGGACGCCGGGGTGACCTCCGCGATGGTCAACACCTCGCAGCAGGTGGGCGGTTCGCTCGGCACGGCGCTGCTGAACACCATCGCCACCTCCGCGACGAGCACGTACGTCGGTCAGCACATGACCAGCCCCGCGCGCAAGGCGCAGGTGCTGCGTGAGGGCATCGTGCACGGCTACACGCACGCCATCTGGTGGGGCGTCGCCGCGATGCTGATCGCCGCCGTGGCCTCCGGTGTCCTGGTCGTCGCCCGGCCCACCCGCCACGGCCAGGGCGGCACGCCGGCGGGAGCGGCCGCCGCACACTGATTCCGGCCGTCGCTCCCCATGCGCCCCGCTCCGGCATCGCCGGGGCGGGGCGCGGCCGTAGGGGCAGGTCTGCCGGCGTCGTCGTCCGGTGCGTCCGTCGACGAGTACAAGCGTTTTCTGCCACGCCTCACCGGAGGACGCCCTCGATCGGAGTGATGCGTTCCGTAACTGTCCAGAACCTTGCCGTTGACCGGCGGCCACCCTATCCTCGCCGCACGGAAAGCGCTTTCCCACGCACGGCTGAGCAGAACCGCACGGCCTCACAGCACGAGGCGCACGAGCAGCACGGCCCAGAATCCGCGCCGCGTCCGGCGGCGAACGACCGAGTGGGAGACGAGGATGAGACGACCAGCCGCCATGCGACTGTATGCGGCCCTGGCCACGCTGGGGGTGGCCGCCGCGGCCGGGGTGGGCGTGGCGATGCCCGAGGAGGCGTCGGCCGCCACCGCGAGCGCCACGGGATACGCGACACAGAACGGCGGGACCACCGGCGGCGCGGGCGGCAGGACCGTGCGGGCCACCACCGGCACCGCGATCCACGCCGCCCTGTGCTCCCGGGCCACCAGCAGCACCCCGATCGTCATCGAGGTCGAGGGGACCATCAACCACGCCAACACCAGCAAGGTGTCCGGCAGCAGTTGCAACACCGCCGACGGCGTCATCGAGCTGAAGCAGGTCAGCAATGTGACGATCGTCGGGGTAGGCGGCGGGGCCGTCTTCGACCAGCTGGGCATCCACATCCGCGCGGCGAAGAACATCGTCGTCCAGAACGTGACGGTGAGGAACGTCAAGAAGTCCGGCTCCCCCACGTCCAACGGCGGGGACGCCATCGGCATGGAGAGCGACGTCCGCAACGTCTGGGTCGATCACGCGACGCTGGAGGCCTCGGGCGGGGAGGCGGAGGGCTTCGACGCGCTCTTCGACATGAAGGACAACACCCAGTACGTGACCCTGTCGTACAGCATCCTGCGCAACTCGGGCCGGGGCGGCCTCATCGGGTCGAGCGAGAGCGACCTGTCGAACAGCTACATCACGTTCCACCACAACCTGTACCAGAACATCGACTCCCGCGCTCCCCTGCTGCGCGGCGGCACCGCCCACATGTACAACAACCACTACGTCGGCCTGAACAAGTCCGGCATCAACTCCCGGGCCGGCGCCCACGCCAAGGTGGAGAACAACTACTTCGAGGACTCCAAGGACGTCCTGGGCACCTTCTACACCGACGAGCTGGGCTACTGGCAGGTCGCGGGCAACGTCTACGACAACGTGACCTGGACCAGCCCCGGTTCCGACAACCACCCGGCCGGCCCGGACCCGCAGTCCAACACCACCGTCGCCATTCCCTACGCCTACACGCCCGACGCCGCCGGCTGCGTACCGGACATCGTGAGCCGGACGGCGGGCGCCCATACGGGGCTGCGCGTCTCCGACGGCAACTGCACACCGCAGACGCCGACACCCACCCCCACACCCACCCCGACGCCGACTTCCGGGCCCACGCAGCCCGGTGGGACCAACCTCAGCCTCGGAGCGGGCTCCGACGGCTCCAGCAAGGCCGACGGCACGAGCTACGGCAATGTGCGCGACGGTGACCTGAGCACCTACTGGTCGCCGGCCGGCACGACCGGCTCGGTCTCCATCAAGTGGGGCTCCCCCACCGCCCTTTCCTCGCTCACCATCCGGGAGACGGCGGGGGCCGCGGGCCGCATCGGCGCCTGGCGCGTCCTCAACGGTGACACCGGGGCGGTACTGACCTCCGGCAGCGGCGCGGGCGCCATCTCCCTCCCCCGTACGACGCTCTCGAAGGTCACCTTCCAGATCACCGGCGCGAGCGGCACCCCGCAGGTCGCCGAGTTCGAGACGTACGCCGGGTAGTTCCGCGCCGCCGCCGCCCCGGCCGGGTGCTCTCCGTACGGGACGGGACGGGGGCCGGTGCCGTGATCCGGCGCGGGCCCCCGGTGCGGTGGCGGTCCGGAACGCTCCGCGCGCCGACGGTCACCCGGTGGGCAGGGGGACACCAGGAACCCGTGGGGAATCTCAGAAGTCGTCCGCGCCGTTGCGCAGTTCGGGGGTCCAGTAACCGGTGAGGGCCTTGGCCGGGTCGACGGCGATGCCCTCGCTGCCGGGCGCGGTGACGGCGATGACCGTGGAGTCGCCCTCCAGCGTGACGGAGAACGCCGAGACGGGCTCGGTGTCCTCGTCGGCTCCGCCGTCCGACAGCTTCACGAGAGCGTAGGCCGGGGCTCCCGCCGTGAGCACGACCGGAGTGGCCGGCTTGCTCTTGGCCACGGCCGGGACGTCCTGCTTGTGGCTCTCCAGGAACTGGATGTGCGGGAAGCCCGTCAGCCGGCAGACGTGGCGGGAGGTGTTCTTCGCCGTGAGCACGAGGTGGGTGTACGGCGGACCGTCCTGCGTGGCGGCGGTGACGGTGACGTCCCCCGCGGTGCAGACCGGGGCGGAGGCGGAGGCCTGCTCCCCGGTGGTGCCCGTGGTGCCCGCGGTCCCCTTCGATCCGGTCGATCCCACCGATTCCGTCGATTCCGTCGAGCGCGCCGAGTCGGTCGTTCCCGTCGTCCCGGAGGTGCCGGTGCCCTTGCCGCCGGCCGACCGCGCGGTCGCCCCGGCCGACGCCACCGTGGCCTCGGGAGCCGCCGAGGACTTCGACGCGGTGTCCCCGTCGCTCTGACAGGCGGTGAGGGAGAGGACGAGAGCCGTACCCGCGACGGCGAGCAGCGCTGAGCGGTGACGCGAAGTGTTCATGGAGAGTTCCCCCGTAGTGATGGGCGGCCCCGGCGCGGTGCCGTGGGCCATGGTCGTCCTGCTGGTGTCACGCGGTTTGCCGTGTTTTCCGTCGACGGCGGAACGGTCCCTGCCGCTCCCGGGCCCCCAGGCGCCGGCCCCCGGCGGGCCGTCCGCCGGGAACGCGTCGCCAGGACCGCGTTCGCACCGGAGGACCGGCCGTTCCGTGTCGGCCTTCAGTCGATCACTTCCGGTCTCCGCCGCCCAGGCGGTTCTCCCGGCAGAAGTACCGTCGGCCATACTTCTGCCGGGGGCTCTCACGCGGACGAGCCGGACGATCGGAGACATCAGCGGTGGGCGACGGCACGCCATCCACGGGGGATTTCGGGCAGCGGTTGCGCCATCTGCGGACCCGCGCCGGACTGAGCCAGGAAGCCCTCGCGCACGCCGCCCAGGTGAGTGTCAGGGCGCTCGCGGACATGGAACGCGGGCGTACCCGGGGGCCGCAGCGCCGTACGGTGCGGGCGCTGTCCGAAGCGCTGGGACTGGACGACGACGAGGCGGCGCGCCTGGAGGAGTCCGCCGCCCTCGGCCGTCCCCGCCCCCGGCCGGCCGCCGGCCCGCCCGGCCCCGGCACCCTGGCCCTGCCGCGCGACATCCAGGACTTCACCGCGCGCGGACCGGCCCTCGCCCGCCTGCTGCACCTGGCGCGGGACGCCGCTCCGGGCCGGCCGGGGGTCAGCGTGATCGCCGGGCAGCCCGGCCTGGGCAAGACCACCTTCGCGGTGCATGCCGCGCACTGCCTCGCCCCGCACTTCCCCGACGGGCAGTTCGCCCTGGACCTGCACGGCATGGACCCGGAGCCGACCACCCCCCGGGACGCGCTGGCCCGGCTGCTGGGCGCGCTGGGAGTCTCCGAGGACGCGCTGCCGGCCGGCACCGACGACCGCGCCGGCCTGTGGCGGTCCCTGGCCGGTGACCGGCGCATGCTCCTGCTGCTGGACAACGCCTCCGACGAGGCCCAGGTCAGCCCCCTGCTGCCCGGCACCGGTCCGTCCCTGACCCTCGTCACCAGCCGCCACACCCTGGCGGGTCTGGAGTCCGTCCACCGCACGGATCTGGCCCTGCTGCGGCGCGAGGAGGCGGTGGAACTGCTGACCCGCATCATCGGCCCGGACCGGGTGCGGGCGGAGGCACAGGCCGCACGCGACCTCGCCGACCTGTGCGGGCACCTCCCGCTGGCCGTCCGGATCGCCGGCCAGCGGCTCCTCAGCCGCCCGCACGAACGCCTCGGCAAGCTCGTCGCCCGCCTCGCCGCCGAGGGCCGGCGGCTGGACGGCCTCCAGGCCGGAAGCCTGCGGGTGCGCGCCGCCTTCGCGCTCTCGTACCGTCAGCTGCCCCCGGCCTCACGGACCTTGCTGCGCCGTGCCGCACTGGCCGCCGGCCCCGACTTCAGCCCGGAGACCGGCGCGCTCCTGGCCGGCCTGTCCCACGACGAGACGGTCGCCCGCACCGAGGAACTGACCGACGCCGGTCTGCTGCAGAGCGATGCCACCGCCGAGCGGTACCGCTTCCACGACCTGCTCAGGCTCTACGCGGCCGAACAGGCCGAGGCCGAGGACGGGCCCGAGGTCCGTGCCGCCGCCCTCGACCGGACCGCGCACTGGATGCTGCGCCGGGCCACCGCCGCCGCACTGCACTTCGACGTCGGCCACGAGGTGACCGGTGCGCAGGGCGACCCGGACCCGGACACGGCGCCCACCGGCCGGGAAGAGGCACGGGCGTGGCTGGAGGCGGAGCGGGCCCAGTGGCTCGCCGCCCTGCGCCGGGCCCACGACACCGGCCGGCACCGGGAGGTCCTGGACACGGCGGAGGCGATGCACTGGTTCTCCGACCTGAACCAGCACTGGGAGCTGTGGGTGGAGGTGTTCCGGCGCTCCGCCGACGCCGCCCGCCGCCTGGGCAGCAGACGGGAGGAGGCGGTGCACCTCAACTACCTGGCCTGGGCCTACAACCTCTGCGTCCACGACCCCCGAGCCGCCCTGACGAGCGCGGACGCCGCGCTCACGGCGGCCCGCGACTGCGGGGACGGGCTGCAGGAGGGCTGGGCCCTCGGCTACGGCGCGGGCGCGCTCAACCGGCTGGGCCGCATGGAGGAGGCACAGAACCGCCTGCGCGACGCGGCCCTTTGCCTCGCCTCGCAGGATTCACCGCAGGGCCGGCTGGCCGAGCTGTCGGTCCTCAACAGCCTCGGCACCCTGCTGCGCCAGACCGGCCGGGCGGCCGAGGCCCTGGACGTCCACCGCCGCAGCGAGCGGATCTGCCGGGCGGGGGTTCCGGGCCGGACCGAGGAGGTGATCGCGTTGTACCACGCGGTCGCCCGGCAGCAGATCGGCAACGACCTGGCGGCGCTGGGACGCTGGCAGGAGGCGGAGGCACCGCTGCGGCAGGCCCTCGCCGCCTTCGAGGCCGCGCAGATGCCCGCCTGGGCCGAGCAGGCCCGGCTCGATCTGGGCCAGGCGCTCGGTGCCGTGGGACACCCCGAGGCCAGGGAGACGCTGTCCGCCGCCCGTGACGCCCTGGCTGCGCTGAAAAGTCCACGGCGGGTCGAGGCCGACGCCGCGCTCGACGCGCTGGACCGGGCCACCGCCGGCACGTGAGGTCGCACGCGCGCGGACTCGGCGGACGCCGTGCGCCCCGGGCTACGGCTTGGTCACCGTGACGGTGATTCCGGCCGCCCGCATGGCTTCCACCGCCTGGCGAGACGCTTCCTTCGCGCCCGCGTGCGGCTGGTAGTAGTGGTCGCAGGAGATCGAGATCCGGAAGGTGTGGCCGTCCAGGCCCTGGGTCGCCAGCTCGATGAGGCGCTCGGCGCATCCGTCCGTACTTCCCGGCCGGCCCTTCCTGGAGGTGACCGGCAGCTTGGCGCCGGTCTGCGGGTCGTCGCGCTCGATGGTGGTGCAGGGGCTGGCGGTCAGTCCGGTGATGACCAGGGTGTTGACCGGTTGGAGCACTTCCGGGTGCTTCCAGACCACCGTCTCCAGCAGGTCGAGGATCGCGTCTTCGGCGTGGTCGCTGCTCGACTTGTCGTGGGCCTGTCTGGCGCTGGCGTAGACCCCCAGGTCCGTTCCGTTCAGGGAGGCGTCGAGGATCACCTGGTTGCGCGGATTGTGGGTGGCGAGGAACTCGTCACGGCCCTCCGGAGGGATCTCCATGCGCTGCGCGACATGTCCGGGGCGTGCCTGGCCGTGGCCCGTACCGCTCCGGTCGGTGCCGGGCGCCCGACGGGCCATCACCCGCTTCGCGTTGGCTTCCGCCTCCCGCTCGAAACGGTCGGACGGGTCGGAGATCCTGAGGCCCCTGCCGTCGTCGGTGCCCGCCACGGGCCCCTGGCGCTGCTGGATGACGTGGGTGAGTTCATGGGCGAGCGTGTGGGCGTCGGCACCGCCGTCACCGATGACGATGTGGTTGCCGGAGGTGTAGGCGCGGGCGCCCAGTTCGGTGGCCGACGCCCTGGCGGCGCTGTCGGAGTGCACGCGGACGTCGGAGAAGTCGGCGCCGAGCCGGGCCTCCATGTCCGAACGGGTGGCGTCGTCCAGCGGCCGGCCGCCCCCGCGGAGGACGTCCTGGACCGCGGAGCGCTGCACGTCGGGCTGCTGGTGCCCGCAGTCCGCACCGTGCTGGTGCTCGTCCGTGCGGTGCCCGCTCCGGCGGAGCAGCTGGACCACGGCCGCGTTCCCGGCGGTGCGCTGGAGGGAGCGCAGGTCCCGCGGCGCCGCCGGCGCTCCCGGGCGTACCACCGGTCCGGCGGCGCGGGTGCGGGCCGGAGCGTGGCCGTTGCCGGCGGTCGGCTGTCTGGCGTCGTCTCGTGTACGCACGCTGCCTCTTTTGGCGAGTGGACATCGACATCCCCTGTATACGCGGTCCGGGGCCGCCCCGGCCAGGCGCCGAAGGGCAGGAGTGCCTGCCCGAACGGACAGAATGGGAGTGCCCGCGGGGGCGGCGAGGTTCATCCGTGGCCCGAGCGTCTCGCCCCCCGGCTCGTCAACCGGTGACCCGACAGGGGAAAGAGGGGCGTATGAGCATCGATCGGCACCAGGAAGTAGCCGCGCTGCTGGACTGGGCCGGGCGGTGGGCCGGCGGCCGCGGCGATGTCGCCGGCCTGCTGCTCGCCGGCTCGTGGGCCAGGGGCGCGGCGCGCGACGACTCGGACGTGGATCTGGTCCTGCTGAGTGACGACCCCTCGGTGTACGACGCCGCGTCGTTGGAGGAGGAGTCGGCACTCGGAGCGTTCGTCACGACCCGCGACTGGGGGCCGGTCACCGAGTGGCGGTTCGTCCGGGAGTCCGGGCTGGAGATCGAGCTGTGCGTCGGGACCCCGGACTGGGCGAGCACCTCGCCCGTGGACGCGGGCACCCGCCGCGTGGTCCGCGACGGCGTACGCCCCCTGTACGACCCTCGCGGCCTGATCGCCGGGATCGTCGACGCGTGCGCGGGGTGACCGGCCCTCTCCGTCCTGCCCGCGACGGCCCGTGCGGGCGGTTCTCCGGCCCACCGCCACCTCCCGCGCGGGCCGGCCACCGCACCGGTGTCCGGATGTGTGGGATGCCTGTCCCCGTGGACATGGTGCCGCCCGGCCGCGCGGACAAGACTGAGGTCACAGCGCGACCTCGCGCGCAGGCCCGACAGACATGAGGTGGGACGATGACTGACGGAACACTGGCCGCCGGAGTCGGCGTGCCGGACACCAGGCTCACCCGGGAGGCGACCGAGCTGGTGCGGGACGAGACGAGCGAGCTGATCTATCACCACTCACGCCGGGTCTATCTGTTCGGTGCCCTCCAGGGCCGTCGGCGGGGCCTCGGCTTCGACCCGGAACTGCTCTACATCGGCGCCCTGTTCCACGACCTCGGCCTCGGCCGGCGCTTCCACGACAGCGGCCGGCGCTTCGAGGTCGACGGGGCGGACGCGGCCCGCCGGTTCCTGCGGGAACACCACGTGCCCGAGGACGGCGTGCGCCGCGTGTGGACGGCCATCGCCCTGCACACCACGCCCGGCATCCCGGAGTTCATGGAACCCGAGGTCGCCCTGGTCACCGCCGGTGTGGAGTACGACGTGCTGGGCATCGGCTACGACGACATCTCCCCCGCCGACCGCGCGGCCGTCCTCGCGCTGCACCCCCGTCCCGGTTTCAAGCGGCGGATCCTGGAGGCCTTCACCGAGGGCATCCGCCCCAAGCCCGGGACGACCTTCGGAAACATCAAGGCGGACGTCCTGGAGCACTACGTGCCGGGATTCGAACGGGGCGATTTCGTACGGGCCGTCCTCGACTCGCCGTGGCCGGAGTGAGCGGCCGGCGGCCACGGCAGGTCGTGGCGATCCTGGCCTTCCCCGGCGTCCAGCTGCTGGACGTGGCCGGGCCCGCCGAGGTCTTCACCGCGGCGAACGCCTACGGGGCCCGGTACGACGTGCGGATCGTCTCCGCCGCTGACGGACCGGTGACCACCTCCGCCGCCGTCCTGCTGGACGCCGGCAGCGGCCGGCAGGAGCTGCCGGAGCGGGTGGGAACCCTGCTGGTGCCGGGGCGGCGGGAATGGCGCGAGGCCGTCGCCGACCCGGCACTGGTGGCCATGACGGGGGACCTGGCCGGCCGTGCCCGCCGCGTGGCCTCGGTGTGCGCCGGTGCCTTCATGCTCGCCGAAGCCGGGCTGCTCGACGGGCGGCGGGCCGCCACCCACTGGCGGCTGGCCCCCGAACTGGCGCTCCGCTATCCCGAGGTCACCGTGGAGCCGGACGCCCTGTTCGTCCGCGACGGTCACGTGATCACCTCGGCCGGGGTCACGGCGGGCATCGACCTCGCCCTCGCCCTGGTCGAGGAGGACCACGGGCCCGACGTGGCCCGGGAGGTCGCACGGGAACTCGTGGTCTTCATGGCGCGCCCGGGAGGGCAGTCGCAGTTCAGCGCGCGGCTGACCCTGCGGGAGTCCACGCATCCCATCGTCCGGCAGGTCATGGACCTCATCGGCGCGGATCCGGGTGCGGACCACGACCTGACCGCTCTGGCGCGCGGCGCCGGGGTGAGCGTACGGCACCTCAACCGGCTGTTCCGGTCTCACGTCGGGACGACCGTCGGGCGCTACACCGAGGCGATCCGCCTGGAAGCGGCGCAGGCCCTGCTGGAGTCGGGCACCGAGTCCGTGGACACCGTCGCGGCACGTGCCGGTTTCGGCTCCGCCGAGGCGATGCGCCGGGCGTTCCAGAACGCGCTGGGTGTCTCACCGACGGTCTACCGGGCCCGTTTCCGCACGACGGTCCCCGGGTGAGTCCGGCCTGCCCGGGCCGGTCCGGTGCCACCGTGCGGACGAGGCAGCGGCTGATCCTCGCCCCGGTCCTGCCGGGCGGCGAGCAGCGCCCCCTCATGGCGCGCCCGCGCCTTCCGGGGGCGCCCGGCACCTGGTCCTACACGGCCGGGGCCGCCAGGCGGAAGCCCACACCGATCGCTTCGAGATCCGGTTCATAGGCACCGTGCCTGCGGGCGCAGCGGGCGAGGTCGCGGTCGTGGCGGAAGGCGCCGCCCCGGGTGATGTGCGGGTCGAACGCCCAGTCCTCGGTGGTCGGTACGCCGGCGGGCGCGCCGGGGTAAGGGGCGTAGCGGGTGGCGGTCCACTCGTCGGCGTTGCCCGCCATGTCCAGCACCCCGAAAGGGCTGGCGCCCTCGGGGAACGAGCCGACGGGTGTCGTGGTGCCGATGCCGAGGTCCACCAGATTGGCCAGGCCGGTGCGGTACTCGTCGCCCCAGGGGAACTCACGGTCGTCGTCGCCCCGTGCCGCCCGCTCCCACTCGTCCTCGGTGGGCAGCCGTACCCCGAGACCGCCCAGCCGTTCCCCGAGCCACCGGCAGTAGGCCGTCGCCGCTTCCCAGGCGACCCCGATGACCGGGTGGTCCGTCGGCGCCTCGGGGACCGGTCGGCCCGTGGCCGCCGCGAAGGGTGCCCACTGGCCCACCGTGACCGGGGTGCGGGCGATCCGGAACGCCGGGACGTGGATCTCCGCGCGCGGGGCTTCCTTCAGGTACCACTCCATGGGCACGCCGGTGTCCGCGTAACGGCGGGCCACTGCCGCCACCTCGCCGGCCGGCGTGCCCCGACGCACCACCCCGGCCGGAATGTCGACCCAGTCCACTTGCTCCACCTGCACGGCTCCTCCTCGGCTCGAGCGGACGGATCTCATGATCGCCCCCTCGGGCCGGGCGTCCATCGGCCGATGGACCTGCCGCGGCAGCGACTTTGGACCGAGGACGCCGGTCCCGGGAACCGGTCCCTCGCCGGCGTCAGGGGATCCGGGCCTCGATCCGGGCGAGCTGGGCGGCGAGGATCTCTTCGAAGGCGGCGCGGCGGTCCGCTCCGAGGGGGCGGATGTCGCGCGCGAAGTGGGCCAGGGCGGGGAAGCGTTCGGGGCCGGCGCCGAGCACCGCGACGCGGAACTGTTCCATGGCCTGTTCGTACTCCTCGGCGGTGATGGTGCTGATGCCGGCCTCCGAGGTGATCAGCGCGGCGAGGAGGATCACGATGCGGTGGTACCGCACCGGGACCTCCTCGTCGGGCAGGCCGGACGCGCGCAGGGCCTGCAGCACCTCCTCCATGACCAATCGGGACCCGGTGCCGCCGGAGGCGTAGCGCCCCCACACCGCCGCGAGTTGGGGTTGCTCGCCGAAGGCCTCACGCAGGCGCAGGGCCAGGGCGGTGATGCGCTGCTTCAAGTGGTGGACCGCGCCGAGGTGGTGATCATCGCCGTGCGCCGCCAGGACCACCGGGAGGCACTCGCCCGCTGACGGTGGACGACGACAGGACCGTGGTCAGTCTGATGGCCGGCGTCGCCGCCGACGACCTGCGCCGAACCCTCGCCACCGGTGCCCCCGTCGTCCGCGCCATCCCGCTGCCCGCGGTGCGCGAGCGCCGCTCGGTCACCGTGACCTGCCCCTCCCGTCCGGCAGTGGAATCCCCCTTCGAACGGCTGGGCGGGACACTCCCCGTCGCGGACGAGGACGCCTTCGACGTCTTCTCCGCACTGACCGGAACGCTCACCGCCCACTACGCCTACCTGGCCACGCTCACCGCGTGGGCCACCGGCCACGGCATCGCTGCCGACGCCGCCGAACGCTGCGTACGCGATCTCTTCCGGAACGTCGGCCACTCCCTGCGCGACGAGACGCGCCCTCTGCACCGACTCGCCGCCGACCACGGAACACCGAACGGCAACAACGAACGCATCCGCACCACCTGGTTCAGTCAGGCCAACGCCGCAGCCCTCGAGAAGGCACTGGACGGCCTCCTCGCCGATCTGGGGCAAGACCGTCCGCGCGGGAAGGGTTTCCGGGGCATCCCTGACCCGGCCCCGTACATCCCGACCCCGTGCATCCCGGCCACGCGCCTGGCGGACGGAGAGCGCTCAGGGGCGGGAACGGTGGTAATGGCGGCGGGCGCGGTCCCGGTTGCCGCAGTCGCCTGAACTGCACCAGCGGCGCGTGCCGCTGCGGCTGCGGTCGAGGAAGAACCATCCGCAGCCCGGGCCCTCACAGCGCCTGATCCGGCGCACGAGCGGACCGGCGAGGAGTTCGTCGGCCCGCAGGGCCAGGGCATGGGCGAGGTCCGCGAACCCGGTCACCCGCACCTGCCAGCGCAGCGGCAACACCGCCGGCAGGTCGGCTTGCTGACGGGCCGTCACGATCGACCGACGGAGGATCCCCCAAGGACCGTCCGGCAGGCGGCTGTTGTCGGCCAGCGCGTCCAGCACGTCCCACAGGGCGCTCCTCAGGGTCTCCAGGGCCGCGAGTTCGTACGAGGCGCGGGACGGGTCGGCCCGCCCGTCCGGCGAGGCGGGGCCCAGGAGCACTGTCGCCTCCTCGGCGGTGAACAGCTCGGCGCGGCCGGCCCAGCGGATCCATGCCTCGACGCCCTCCACGCGAGTGGCGCGGCGACCGGGGTCCGTACGCCAGGCGACCGTGTTGGCGAAGTCGAGGACGGGGTGCCCGCCGATGAGGGTTACTTCCGCGTGGGTCGGGCGTGCCCCGGGTCCCCTGCCGGCCGTGTCCTGGGCTCTGTTCACCTTCACCACCCTAACCATCCCTCTCGCCTAATGGTCATCATCCTTTATGCCTGTTAGGTTGCGGTCATGTCCAAACAACTGCCCTCGCACGAGGGTGCGTTACCCCGGCACCGCCTGCGCGCGGGACTGCGCGTCGGGTTCGCCCTCGGGACGGCCTCGTTCCTGCTGGCCGTGAGCTTCGGGGCGGTGACGCAGTCGCAGGGGTGGGCCGCGGCCGGCGCCGTCCTCTGCTCCATGGCCGTCTTCTCCGCTTCGGCGCAGTTCGCCCTCGTCTCGACGCTCGGCGCGGGCGGCGGGGTCGCCTCGGCCGTCGTCGCCGCCGCCCTCGTCAACGCGCGTTTCCTGCCCATGGGCGTGTCGGTCTCCGGTGCCCTTCGCGGAGGGCGGCTGCGCCGGGCGGCGGAGGCCCAGGCCGTGGTGGACGGCTCATGGGCCGCCGCGCACCGGGGCGGCGGCCGCTTCGACCGGCCGGTGCTGTTCGCCGCCAGTGCCGTCCAGTGGGTCCTGTGGGTCGCGGGCACCGCGCTCGGCGCCGTGCTGGCACCCAGCCCGCGGCTGCTGGCCTCGCTGGGGCTGGACGTGGTGGCGCCCGCCATGTTCCTGTTCCTCCTTCTCGACGCGCCGCGAACCGGCCGCCCGTACTGGACGACCGCGCTGCTGGGCGGAACCGTCGCCGCGGGACTGTCCTTCCTCCTCCCTGCCGGACCCGCGCTGACCGGCGCCGCCTGCGCGTCCCTGACGGCCCTGGCACGCCCCCTGCCGAAGGACGACCAGGACGGTCCGCGGTGGCGGCACCCGAGCGACCGAACCGGAACGGAGCCCGCGTCATGACCCCATGGCCGGCCATCGCGGCCGTCGCCGCCCTCAGTTTCGCGCTCAAAGCCGCCGGTCCGGCCGTGCTCGGCGAGCGGGAGCTGCCCCCTCGCGCCCGGGCGGTGATCGCGCTCATGGCTCCCGCGCTGCTGGCGGGACTCGTCACCGCCGAGGTCGCCGGCGACAAGTGGCGAACGGTCGACCCCGCCCTCCTGGCGGCCCTGGCGGCCGTCCCGCTCCTCCGCCGGTGCCGGCTGCCCATGCCCGCCGTCCTGGTCGGCGCAGCCCTCGTGGCCGCCACCGTACGCGGGCTGACGAGCTGACCGCCCGGATGTTCCCCGAGTGCATCTGGGGGATCACCCCACCTGGTTTCAGGGCTTTCCCGGAGTGCGCCGAGGCATCCGCCGACCGTAGCGTGCAGTCATGCCAACTTCCCGGCACCTCATGGTATTCGTGACCTGTGCGGCGGTGCTCGCCACCCTCGCGACGACCGCCACCGCCGCCACCGCCGGCCCCGACCCATTGGCCCGCTTCCACAGTCAGCACGTCGACTGGCACGCCTGCGCCCTCGGCCCCGGAGACGAGCTCGGCCGGAGGCTGGACTCCGCCGGCGCCGACTGCGCCGGCATCGCCGTGCCGCTCGACTACGCCGAGCCCGGCGGTCGCACCCTCACCGTCGCCATATCCCGCCTGAAGGCCACCGACACCGCCCACCGCGTCGGCCCGCTGCTGTTCAACGACGGCGGCCCGGCCGGCCCCGGGCTCCACATGCCGCTGACCAAGTCGGAGGTGATGGGAACGGTCGCCGGCCGTTACGACCTGATCGGCATGGATCCGCGCTTCGTCGGCCGGAGCACCCCGCTGGACTGCGGCTGGAACCTCGGCTCGGCACCGCTGCGCTCCGCGGGCACCGGCCCGGCGGCCTACCGCGAGGAAGTCACCCTCGCCCGCGAACTGGCCCGGCAGTGCGAACGCGCCCAGGGCGAGGTGCTGCCGTACGTGACCACCCGCAACACCGCCCGCGACATGGACGTCATCCGCGCCGCCCTCGGCGCCGACACCCTGTCCTACGTCGGTTACTCGTACGGCAGTTACCTCGGCGAGGTCTACACCCAGCTCTTTCCCGGCCGCACCGGACGCATGGTCCTGGACGGCGTCATGTTCCCGCCGCGCTACAGTCCCGCCCTCCTGCGCGGCGCCGAGGCGGCCAACGAGGCGGCCCTGCGCGCCTGGGCATCGTGGGCCGCCACGCGGGACGGCACCTACGGGCTGGGCGCCACGCGCGGCCAGGTCCTGGCCACCGTGAAGCACCTCCTCGACGCCGCCGCGCGGAGACCACTGCGCATCGGCAAGGAGTACCTGCTGGACGAGCACGTGCTGCCCACCGTCCTCCTCGGCGGTCTCGGCAGCGATCTCGACGAGCGGCGCGCCGACCTGGCCGACACCGTACGGCTCCTGGCACGCGCCGCGGACCGCGAACCGGTCGAACCGTCCGACCGGCTGGCCGGGCAGCTGGAGTTCCTGCTGACCGGCGCGGGCTCGGCCGCCGCCGGACAGATGACCGCGATCATCTGCGGTGACGTGGCGGAGCGACGCGGTGTCCGCAGCTACTGGCGTGCGGTCGAGACCTCCCGCGAGCGGTTCCCCCTGAGCGGGCCGGTGGCCGGCAACATCACTCCCTGCGAGTTCTGGGACCGGCCCGCCGAGGCGCCGACCGTACTCGACAACGACGTCCCGGCCCTGCTGGTCGCCGCCACCGGCGACCCCCGCACCCCCTACGCCGGCGCGGAGGCCATGCGCGGGCAGTGGCCCGGCTCCCGGCTCCTCACCGTGCGGGGTGCCCGCCAGCACGGCCTGTACGGCGAGTACGGCAACGCGTGTGTCGACACCCTCGTCAACGGCTACCTGCGCTCGGGGCGGCTGCCCCCGCACGACCCGGCCTGCGAGGCGTCGGATCCGCGCGTGCCCCATCAGGAGCCCCCTGCTGAGCGACAGGTCACCCTCGGGGGGAGCTGCCCGGTCGCCTCACTCCTGGGGCGCCGTCCGTCACGCCCCCGCGCTTCCGCATCCCCCGCCGTCGCCCGCGCCACACCCACCGCCGTCGCCCGCGCCGGCACACCCGAACGCGCCCCAAAGCCCTGACGTGCCGCCACCGATGGCAGAGGAACCACCGTAGGCCGGGTCCCCAGCCCTCCAGGTCTCCGGGGTGACCAGCGCCCCGAACTCCGGGTCCCGCGAGGCGGCCAGCCCGCCGAGGGCCACCGCGCCCACCGGGGTGACGGCGAGAGCGGACAGAGCGCCGCCCGGACGCCAGGGCGCCGGACGCTCCCGCTCACCGCGCAGGATGCCGAGCGTCGACCGGACGCGGTACGGCACCCGGTCCCGGGCCGGCCTGACGAGCGTGGCGGTGGCGGCCGCGCTCGCCGACAGGGCCGCACCGGCCCACCAGCGGCCCGGAGTACCGGCAGCGACGTCCCACACCGTGAGCACCGGGGTCAGGACCGCCGACCACCACAGCAGGCGCCGCGCACGGTACTGCCGGCGTCCCAGGGCGGAGTGGATCAGCAGGCCCTCCGCCTCCAGGCGATCACCGAACGTCCGCACCGCACGGCTCTCGGCGGTCCGGGCCACCAGCTTGCCCACCCGCTCGCTGCGGGAGATGCCCGCCGCCTCGATGAGCGCCTTCTCGATCCCGGCCGCCGCCCCGGTCGGGTGCACGCCGTCATGGACGGTGGCCGTGCCGTCCTCCGCCACGGTCAGCCGGCCCTGCCCGGCCATCCGGTACAGCACCGTCGCCGCCAGCCGCCGCGGCCCGCCGGCCAGGAAGGCCAGTTCCTCGACGGACAGGTCGTCACGGACCGGCACCTCCGTCCGCAGCATCGCCGCGATCCGCACGGCGACGATGAGCCGGTACCCGATCGCGCCCGCCGTCAGGACCAGCGCCGCGAGACAAACCCCTTCGTACGGCATCGTCATTCCCCCCGTCGCCCCCGTCCGCCCAGGGTGGTTGTCCCCACGACGGGAGATCGACAAGCTCACCGGCAGCGTCCCCGCACGTCCGGCGGCCGGGGTCAGTGGTTCAGCGTTCAGTGGTTCACGGTTCAAGAGGGGTCCGTCGTCCCGTACGCGGTACCGGATACCTGCCAGCACTGCCGCCACACTCATCGGAGGCCCTCATGCAGCGCGCCCGGAACCTCGCACGCTGGGTCGCAGCCGGCGCCCTGGCCACTTCCGTCGCCGTCGCCGTCCCGGCCACGGCCGCCCCCGGCTCACCTGCCTGTGACCACGTCGCCCTGTCCTGGGCAGGTGGCACGGCCGAGCAGGGCGGCGGCAGCGACCGGCAGGAGACGGCCCGCGTCCAGGTCAAGAACACCGGGGACCGCGCCTGCTCCCTGCTCGGCGCGCCGTCGGTCGAGCTCACCACGAACGGCGTGCCGGAAAGGCTGCTCCAGCAGCGCGGAGGCCACAGCGTGGATCTCGCCCCCGGCAGGACCGCGACGTTCACCATCACCTTCCTCGGCGACACCGGGAAGAACGGGAACGAGATCATCCGTCCCGACCAGGCCGTTGTCACCCTGCCCGGCGGCACCGTGAAGACCCTCACGTGGCGGTGGGGCAGCGTGACCCGGCAGGAGGCCGCCAGTCGCCCGGGCAACTACGTCAGCCCGGTCACCTGACCCGTACCGCGCCGCCCGGCGACCCGGGCCCCAGCGGGAGAGCGGGCGGTGTCACGAGGTCAGCGTGATGTGCCGGGTCTCGTCGGCCGTGTCCACACATTCCTGGTACGGGTTCGGGTCGCCCTGCCGTTCCTGGCAGCGCCACACGGTACCGTCCGCGTCGACCGTGGTGACCGCTCCGCTCCCCCGCGTCCCGGTCCCGGTGTAGGCGCCCGCCACCCGCAGGGCGACCGCGCAGTCCTCCGTGCTTCCGGCCGACACCGCCAGGCCCGTGGCGCTGTCCGTCCCGCAGACCACGCTCGGTGCCCCCGCGCCACCGGTCTCGGCGGAGACCGCCGCCGGGGCGGAAAGCCCCAGCAGGGCCAGGCTCACCAGCGCCCCGGCCCTCACTGTTCCCATTCGGTTCATACGCAGATCCCATGATCTCGGCAGTTGTCCGGACGACGGCTCTCACGGCCCCCTGGACCGGCGGCAGGCAGTGCACGCGGACCAGGAGCCCGGCGTCCCTCGCCCACCACGATGAGCCCGCCCGTCGAGCGGCGCCACTTGTACGGCCCGCCTCGGGTACGCGGCGAACGGCCGCTCACCGGCCGGCCGCCACCGTCCGCAGGTAGGCGCCCAGCCGGGCGACGGCCGACGGGTTGCGGGGGCTCTCGACCAGGTCGGCGTAGTCGAGGGAGACGATCCTGCGGTGCTTGACGGCGGAGACGTTCCGCAGCGGGGGGTAGGAGAGCAGGAACTCCTTCTTCCGCTCGGCGCTGACATCGCCGTAGTCGCAGATGACGATGACCTCCGGGTTCCGCCGCACGACGGTCTCCCAGCCGATCACGGCCCAGGAGTCCGCCAGATCGTGCATGACGTTGACGCCGCCGGCTTCCGTGATGATCTGTTCCGGGGCGGCGTAACGGCCGGAGGTGAAAGGTGCGTCCCGGCCGCTGTCGTAGAGGAAGACCGAGGGACGGTCGGCTCCCCGGGGCGCCTCGGCCCGCACCTGTGCGATCTGCTTCCTGAAGCCGGCGATCAGCGCGGCCGCACGCTTCTCGACGCCGAAGAGTCTGCCGAGGTTGGTGAGGTCGGCGTAGAGGGCGTCCAGCGGTGGCATGATGCCGCGGGAGGAGGCCGAACGGCCGTTGCGGCAGGACTCGGTGAGGATGTACGACGGGATGCCGAGCTTCTCCAGGGCGTCGGGGGTGAAACCGCCGTCCTCGCGGAAACCGTAGTTCCAGCCGGCGAAGACGAGGTCGGCGCGGGCATCGAGGACGTTCTCCTTGGTGAGCTGGTCCTTGGACAGCCATGTCGTCTTCTCGTAGCCGTCCTTCCACGGCACACCGCGCAGGTCTCCCTTCTCGTCGGGCATGGCGAAGCCGGCCATGCGGTCCTCCAGACCCAGGGCGAACATCAGCTCCGTGATGCCGACGTCGTTGGTGACGACCCGCTCGGGGACCTTGTCGTAGGTCACCCGGCGACCGCAGTTGGTCAGGGTGACCGATGTCGAGGTCTTCGCGTTCCGCGACGGCTCGACCGAGGCACCGCAGCCGGTGGCGGTGGCGGCGAGACAGAGGGCGGTGGCGAGGAGTCGCTTGCGCATGGCGTCCTTCAGAGGGTGGTCGGGAGCAGGTCGAACAGCAACTGGCGGACGCCCGTCGCGGGGTGTCGGACGGTGTGGGCCCGGACGCCGAACACCTCTGCCAGCAGCGGGGGTTCGAGGACGTCGTGGGGTGGCCCGGAGGCGATGATCCGGCCGCCGTCGAGGACGTACAGGACATCGCAGTGGGCTGCCGCCAGGTTGAGGTCGTGGAGGGCGGCCAGTACGGTCAGGCCACTGCCGCGGACCAGGGACAGGACGTCCAGCTGATGGGCGATGTCGAGGTGGTTGGTGGGTTCGTCGAGGATCAGGACGCGGGGCTGCTGGGCGAGGGCGCGGGCGAGGAGGACGCGTTGCTTCTCGCCGCCCGACAGGCCGGGGAACCCGCGGTCGGCGAGGTGCGCGACGCCGGTGCGTTCCATCGCCCGGGCGCAGATCTCCCGGTCCGAGGCGGCCGTGCGGCCCTGGTGCGGCAGCCGTCCCATGGCGACCACCTCGGTGACGGTGAAGTCGAACTCGGCCGAGGATTCCTGCGGCAGCGCGGCCAGCACCCGGGCGGCGGCCCGGGGGTCCATGGCGTGCAGGTCACCGCCGTCCAGTCGCACCACTCCCCCGGACGGCCGCAGGGCCCGGTAGGCGGAGCGCAGCAGGGTCGTCTTGCCGCTGCCGTTGGGGCCGACGAGTCCGACGAACGCCCCGCTGTCCACGGTCAGGTCGACGTGCTCGACCAGGCGGGTTCCGGCGGCCTCGATCGTGACGTCGTCGATGTCGAGTCGCATGCTCAGCGCCCTCCGAACGCGTAGCCGCCCCGCCGCATCAGCAGCAGGAACGCGGGCACACCGACCACCGCGGTGATCACTCCGACCGGCAGCTCGGCCGGGGCGAACACCAGCCGGGACAGCACGTCGGCCCACACCAGCAGTACGGCCCCGGCGAGCGGGGCGACGGCCAGCACGCGCCGGTGGTCGGCGCCGACCAGCATCCGCGCGACGTGCGGCACCATCAGTCCTACGAATCCGATGGCACCGCTGACCGCCACCACCGTCCCGGTCACGGCCGCGGTGACGAGGAACAGCTCCCGGCGGAGCCGGGCCGGTCCGACGCCGAGCGCGGCCGCGGTCTCGTCGCCCATGGCGAGCGCGTTGAGCGCCTCGGCCCGCCGGCGCAGCCAGGCCCATCCGGCCGCCACGGTGACGGCGGCGAGCGGCACCTGGGCCCAGGTGGCGCCGCCCAGGCTGCCGAGCAGCCACATCATCGCCGACCTGGCCGCCTCGCCCCGGGCCGCGCCGAACACCATGACCGTGGTGACGGCCTGGAAGCCGTACGCCAGTGCCGTGCCGGTCAGGATCAGCCGCAGCGGTGACAGGCCCTGCGGGGAGCGGGCCACGGCGTACACGAGCGCCATGGCCGCGAGTGCCGAGACGAAGGCCGAGGCGGACAGCGCCCAGACCCCGAGCCCGGCGAACGCGCCGAGGAGGATGACGGCGTTGGCGCCCACCGCCGCGCCCGAGGAGATGCCGAGGACGAACGGGTCGGCCAGCGCGTTGCGCACCAGGGCCTGCACGGCGACACCGACGGCCGCGAGGCCCGCTCCGACGGTGGCGCCGATCAGCACCCGGGGCAGCCGGATCTCCCACACGATGGTGTAGGCGGCCGCGTCGCTCGCGCGTACGGTGCCGCCGGTGAGCCCGGCCCACAGGAAGCGCGGCACCTCCGCCCCGCCGATCCCGGCGGCGCCCAGCGTCACACCGGCGACGAGCGACACCAGGAGCAACAGCAGCAGTAACAGGCTGAGCGGCAGCACGGGTATGCGGCTGGGGGCGGTCCTTCGGCGCACGGGTGGGCCGTCCTTCACACGGGCCGCCTGCTGGACGTCGAGCAGGAGCAGCCCGCGCGGCCGTACCCGGCCGGCGATCCCCTCTCGCAGTCCACGGCGAGCAGTCAACGGGTCGACATGCCCCCGCAGGCGATCGGGCTCGCACGGCACTCCTGGAGGGCGGTGCCGTGCACACCGTTGCGGGTCAGCGCCGGACTCTCACCGGACTTCCCCCACGGAGGGCTGGGCAAGCCTAACAAACAGCCCCCGAGGCCCCTTTCGGCGCTAACGCGGATCGGTGTAGCGGCTGGTGAGGTGGCTGAGGTAGTCGTCGGCAGTGGCGTAGGGCCGGTCCTGGGCGCCGTGGCGGTGCAGTTCGAGGCGGCCGTCGGGGTGGACGCGCACGGTGGTCGTGGCCCTCCGCGGTCCGTCGGCCGGCGGGACCGCCTGGCCGGGGGCGAGTTCTTCCAGGACGGCGACTGTCTCGGGGAACATCGCCAGCGCTTCCGCACTGGTGGTGGCGGGTGGACGGCCGGTGCGGTTGGCGCTGCTCGCGTAGAGGACGGGGTGCTCGTCCAGCAGGGGGCGCAGCGGCTGCCAGCGGGCGCCGAAAAGCAGCATCCAGCCGTCTTTGACCGCTGGGCTCAGCCAGGCCGGCCGGCCGGTGTCCTGGCGCAGCGGCAGGAGCACGGTGAGGTGTTCTTCGGCCAGGAGCCGTCGGGCCGTCCGGCTGCTGCCGGGGTCCAGATCCCAGTGGCGGGCGAGGGTGTCGAGGGTGTCGGGGTGGTGGGCCCACAGGGCGACCGGCTGGTCGGCGGGCCGGGCCTTGGCCTCGTTGACCGTACGGGGCCGTGTGGCGGTGACGACGCGCGTCAGGGGCGCCGGGTTGGGCAGAACGACGGCTCGGCCGGCGGCGAGGGCCTGGCGTACCGCCGTGAGGGGAACCGTCGTGGACTGCTGGGGGCTGCTGACCGGTTTCAGGGCTGGCTCCTCGCGGTGGCGTGGGTGAGGCCGTCAAGGTAGTCGGTGAACGCGTCGCCGTCGATGACGGCCCGGCCGGTCCGGAAGGCACGGTTCTTGGCCCGTGTCAGGGCCGTACGGTTCTGGTCATGGTCCAGGCTGTGACCGAGGCGGGCGGCGCCGACGGTGACGACGCGGGCACTGGCCGGCCGGGCGAGGACCACGCTCGGGGTGGAGACCACGTGCCGTACACCGTCCGCGCCGGACAGGCCGCCCGTCTCCCGTGCCAGCCGTACTCTCGCGGCGGCCGTCATCGGTCTCCGGGGCGATCTCCATGGCCGCGTACGGGCTGGTCGTCCGGGCCCCGGCCCACGGCGACGTGACCGCCGTCGCGGCCTTGCGCTAGACCGGCATCCTCGTCGCCGCCGTCCTCGCCGCCCTGTTCCTCCGCGAGCCCTCCGGCCGTGCCCGGCCGGCGGCCGGGGCGGTGGTGCCGGCCGGTATCGGCCTCATGCGCCACTGACATGGTGGACGCGCGTACGAGGAACCTGAGAGCCTGTCAGCCGAGGGCCGGGGGTATCCGACGGGTCGCCACGCGACCGGGACCGACGTCCTTCCCGGAGGACGTCCTTCCTCGAATCCGCAGTGACCTGCGCGAGCCCTTGACCGCGGCCACGGCGTGCGCGACAAGAACCGTGCATAGAACGGTCTCGCGGGGGCAGACGCCCCCCTGAAAAGAGCCGGCTGACACGTGCGCTCCCGGATGGCGGGGCCCGAGGGGACAGCCGGCGTTGGGAGAGGGATTGTGACTGTGCTGCCGCCCGCGGAGAAGGAACTACGCGCGGTACTGGCCCGCTTCGCCGAGGCCCGCTTCCGCCACGACCTGCAACCCACGGGTCGTTCGAGCCGGGAACTCGATGAAGCCTCCCGCAGGTTGTGCGCCCTGACCGTCACCACCACCGTGGACCAGGCCCTCGCCGCAGCCGACGCCCTCCTCGACCGGCTGCGGGCGGATCGCCGGGCCGACCGCCGAGCCCAGCGGACGCCGTGGAGTCCGGCAGCCTGACGGAACGGCACCGGTCGACCGGTCACGCGTGACGCGGCCGACGGGTCGCCGGCGCGGAACACCGGAAGCCGCACCGGACAGCAGTCCGGCCCCGGCCCTCCGCGCCGGCAGCCCGTCGGCGCCGGCGGGAAGGCCCCCGACTAGGCTCCGTCGTCTCCCCCGTCCCGGACGGCGGCGCTCAGCGGAGCCACCACCCGCCAGCCCAAGGTGGCGTACAGCGCCCGGCCCTCCTCGGTCGCGCCCAGCACGGCCGCCCGCGCGCCCTGACGGGCCGCGGCTCCGGCGAGCGTGCCCATCACGACGCGCCCGAGTCCCCGGCGCTGATGCGCCCGGTGCGTCTCCACCTGGTCGACGACGGCGGTCGGGCCGGTCATCGCGATCTGCCCGCGCGCGGCGAGGGCGCCGTCGGCGGTACGCACCACCACGCGGGTGACATCGGCCCGCTCCCAGCTCTGCAGCCGGTAGCCGTCAGGGAGGCCGGGCGGGGCCTCCACAGCGCTCAACCGGGCGGCCATGAGGGCGGCGTGGCCGTCCAGGAGGACCCAGCCGGGCGGCAGCCACGCCTGCAGGGTCCGGGCCGGCACGAACACCTTGAGGGCGATGCCGGGTGCGGTGGTGTCGTCCGCCAGCTTGCGGACGGTCGCCTCGTCGTCGGCGGCCACGACGTGCCGGGCCACTTCCCTGGGCGAGCCCACGTCCACGGTGAACCCCCAGGGCTGGGGCGTCGGCGGGGCGGCACCACGCGATACGACCCATCCCTCGACCCACGCGTGCACCGCCTCGGCGGTGGTCCTGAACGGCACGGCCCCTCCCTGTGGTGGTAATAGGTGCCTGGCGATGCGAGTCATTACATCATGAAGGCCGGCGCAAGGGCCGGGAGGAGCGGGCGGAGTACCGGCGAGTGGGAGGCGCCCCCGGTCAGTGTGCGAAGACCGTGCTGGACAGGATGACGTGGACTGCGGTGCCGCCGAGAATGCTCAACAGGGCGTTGCGGCGCCACAGATGCAGGCCGACGGTGACGGACAGGGCGGCCGCCGGGGCTGTGGCGCGGGCCTCGGCCACCGGGAGGTCACGCAGGCAGTAGACGACCAGGATCACCATGACGCCGCCGGGCATACGGGTGCTGAGGAACCGCACGGTGGCACTGGCCCGCAGGGGAGCCAGCACCACGAACGGCAGGGCACGCAGGGCCCAGGTGACGGCGGCGGTGACGAGGATGGCGGCGACGGCGTAGCCGGTGTCAGACATGAGCACGCTTCCTGCCAGTGGCGAAGTGGCGGGTCAGGAGAGTGGCGGTGAACAGGGCGAAGGCGGCCGGCAGCATCTGGGACGGGATCAGCAGCCGGGCGGCCAGGGCGCTGAGCAGGGCCAGCAGGGGGGTGGACAGGTCGCCTCGCAGGTCCCGCGCGGCATCGAGGGCGAGGACGGTGAACAGGGCGGTCAACGCGAAGTCCAGGCCGGAGACACCCCCGGGCACGAGGGACCCGAGCAGGGCTCCGGCGGTCGAACTGCCGGCCCAGTACACGTGCAGGAAGAGTTGGAGCCACAGGATGCGCGGACCAGACCAGGAACGGGCCCCGTTCCCGGTGGTCATCGCGTACACCTCGTCACACATCGTGAAGGTGCTGTAGGCCTTGCCCAGGCGGCCTTTCACACGGTCGAGGGGGAAGGACAGCGCGTAGAAGACGTGCCGGACGTTCACCAGGAACGCGGACACCGCGATCCCGGCCAACGGGACTGCGGCGGTGACCATTCCGATGAGCAGGAACTCGAACGAGCCGCCGAAGACCAGCATCGCGGACAGCCCCGCCCACCACCAGTCCAGACCCGACTGCGTCACCAGAGCACCGAAGGCGAGCCCCAACGGAAGGAATCCGAGGCCCACTCCGGTGGAGTCCCTGAACGCCGCCGCCGCTTGCGACAGCGCCCCGGGCGGAGCGGCGGGGGCTGGCCCGGGCCGCTCACCGGCGGCGACAGAAGGTGCGTCCATGACGCAATTTTAAGAAGAAACGCGCCTTATATGGTTGCTTGAATGTGCCGTACGATCAGCGGGTGAGCAATGAAGTGAGCCTCGATGCCATTGATCGAGAAATTTTGTTTCATCTCCGTGAAGACGGCCGGCTGACCAATGTCGAACTGGCCAAGCGGGTCGGGCTCACCCCGCCCCCCTGTCTGCGCCGGGTCAAACGGCTGGAGGAGGCCGGCGTCATCACCGGGTACCGGGCCGTGGTCGATCCCCGGGCCCTGGGCCGCGCCCTGGAGGTCCTGATCGACGTCGAGATCTACGCCCAGGACCGCAAGAGCTTCGAGGAGTTCGAGGACACCGTGGCCTCCTACGAGGAGGTCGTGGAGTTCCGCCGTATGTACGGGCGCCCCGACTATTTCATCCGCGTGGCCGTCGCCGACCACGCCGCCTACGAAGCCTTCCTCACCGGCAGGCTCAGCTGCCTGCCCGCCGTCCGGCGCCTGGAGTCCCACCTGACCATGAAGGAGCTCAAGACCATCGAGTAGGCCGGCACTCGAGCACGTACCGGACGACCGCCGTCCGACCCGTGGACGGCCTCGCGGCGGCTCAGGTCCCGGCTGCGTCGGTCATCCGCCGGCCGACCCGGGCGGCCGTCTCCCGCAGCCAGATGTGGGCCGCGTCGTGGGTGTGCACGGGGTGCCACCACAGGGCCTCGCGCAGGGGCACCGCCTCGTACGGCGGCTCCACCACGCGGACGGCGGTGAGCGGTGCGAGGAGACGGGCGAGGCGGGCCTGGATGAGTGCGATGCGCCGGGTGCCGGCCACCAGCAGCGGCATGATCTGGAAGCTGTCCACGGAGACCTCGACCCGGGGTTCGATGCCGAGCATGCCGAGCTGGCGCACGGCCGGGGCGTCGTAGGTGCGCTGGTAGGTGACCCAGGGCAGCCGGGCCAGGTCCTGGCGGGTGAGCCGGTCGCCGACGCTGGGGTGGTCGTCGGCGACGAGGAAGACCCAGCGGTCGTCGTAGAGATCGGTGGCGGGAAAGTCGCTGATCACGCCGTACGGCATGAGCAGCCCGTCGATGGTGCTCAGCAACGTGTCCGTGGCGTCCACCACCGCGGGCGGGGTCTGCGCGAACCGCAGCCGGATCCCGGGGGCCTCCTCGTGCACGACGCGGGCGAGTTCGGCGCCGAAGACGGCGACCGCGTAGTCCGAGGCGACCAGCTCGAACTCGCGGCTCTCGCGGGCCGGGTCGAAGTCGGCCTGGCTGGCGAAGAGGCGTTCCAGCACGTCGTAGGCGGTCGCGGTGCGGTCCAGCAGGACCTGGCCGAGGGCGGTCAGCTCGTAGTGGCCGCCGACGCGGGCGAGCAGGTCGTCGTCGAAATGACGGCGCAGGCGGGCCAGGGCGGCGCTCATGGCGGGCTGGCTCAGCCCGACGCGCTGCCCGGCGCGCGTGACGTTGCGCTCCTCCAGCAGGGCACGCAGGGCGACGACGAGGTTGAGGTCCAGACGGCTCAGATTCACGGGCTTGTCCCTGGCTGTACGGCAGCGACCAGGGCGAATCCATGCCATGGATGACGATCATCCACAGAATCGATTTCCCCGATCACGGGTGGCGGGTCCAGATTAGTCACACCGCAATCAGGAGGACATGTCCGTGAAACCTGAAGCCGCGTCCGCACTCTTCGCCGGACCCTTCGCCCTCGCCACCCTCTCGCTCCCGGACGGGCCGGCCTTCCCCGCCCTGGTCACGCCCGACGGCCGCGCGATCGACCTCCGAATCGCCTTCGGCGACGAGCAGTTGACCGTCCGCGGCCTGCTGGAGGTGTGGGACACGGCCGCCGGACGGCTCGCCGCGCTCGCCGGTGACGGAGCCGCTCGGACGCGTCCGCTGACGGACTTCCGGGTGCACGCCCCCGTGGAGCCGCGCCAGGTGTTCCAGTCCGGCGCGAACTACCGGCAGCACGTGATCGACCTGCATGTCGCGCATCGCGCGCCGGGCGACGACCGTCCGGAGGAGGTCAGGCGCGCGGAGGCGGCGGAGATCATGGACCGCCGGGCGGCCGAGGACCTGCCGTACGTGTTCATCGGCCTGCCCAGCGCGATCACCGGCCCCTACGACGACGTCGTGCTCCCCGCCTGGGCCGAGCAGCCCGACTGGGAACTGGAGCTGGCGGCCGTCATCGGGCGGGTCGCCCACCGGGTGTCCGTCGAGGAAGCGCTGGACCACGTCGCCGGTTACACCATCGCCAACGACCTCACCGACCGCGCCACCGTCTTCCGCCGGGACATGCCGCAGATCGGCACCGACTGGCTCCGCAGCAAGAACGCGCCCGGGTTCACCCCGCTCGGCCCCTGGATCGTGCCCGCCGGATCGGTCGCCCGCCCGGACGACCTGCGTCTCACCCTGAAGCTGAACGGCGAGACCATGCAGGACGAGTCCACCAAGGACATGATCTTCGACGTGGCGCGGATGGTCTCGTACGCGTCGCAGACCGCCCGGCTCCTCCCCGGCGACCTGGTGCTCACCGGTTCACCGGCCGGCAACGGCATGCACTGGGGCCGGCTGCTGCGCGACGGCGACGTGATGGACGCCTCGATCACCGGACTCGGTGCCCAGCGCACGCGCTGCGTGGCGGAGGTGGCCCGGTGACCTTTGACCGCACCGACCCGGAGGGATCGATCGCCCGGGCCGCCGAGGCGTACTCGAACTGGGGGCGCTGGGGCGCGGACGACGTCCTCGGCACCCTCAACTTCCTGGACGGGGCCAAGCGCCGTGAGGGTGCGGCGCTGATCCGGAAGGGGGTGAGCTTCTCCCTCTCCCAGCGGTTCGACATGAACGGCCCGCAGAAGGGCTGGCGGCGGCGCACCAACCCGGTGCACACCATGCTGGACACCGGCACCGACGCGGCCCTCGGCCTCCAGGGGTTCCCGCACGGGCTCGGCGGCGCCGACGACGTGATCGCCATGCCGCTCCAGTGCTCCACGCAGTGGGACGGGCTGGGGCACATCTTCGACCACGGGAAGGCGTGGAACGGGCGGGACGCCGAGAAGGTCGTCACCTCAGACGGTGACCTCGTCACCGGCATCGAGCACATGGCCCCGCACATCGCCGGCCGTGGTGTCCTGCTGGACGTCGGCCGGGTGATCGGTGAGGACGGCGAGCTGCCCGACGGCTTCGCGATCACCGAGGAGCACCTCGCCGCCACCGTCGAGGCGCACGGCGTGAGCGTCGGGCGAGGCGACATCGTCCTCGTGCGCACCGGGCAGTTCGCCCGCGCCCGCCGCGACGGCTGGGGCGACTACGCGGGCGGCCCGGCCCCCGGTCTGTCCTTCACCACGGCGGGCTGGCTGCACGGGAGCGAGATCGCCGCCATCGCCACCGACACCTGGGGTTTCGAGGTCCGCCCGAACGAGTTCGAGCACGCCTTCCAGCCGCTGCACCAGGTCGTCATCCCGCACATCGGCCTGCTCGTCGGTGAGATGTGGGACCTGGAGGCACTCGCCGACGACTGCGCGGCCGACGGCACGTACGCCTTCTGGCTGACCGCCGCTCCCCTGCCCATCACCGGCGCCGTCGGCTCCCCCGTCAACCCGATCGCCGTCAAGTAGACCGAGGAACGAAGGAGTTCTTCATGACCCAGCCCCGCACGGTCCTCGTCATCGGCGGCGGCGCGGCCGGCAACGCCGTCACGATCCTGCTGCGTCGCGCGGGCATCGCAGTCGACCTGGTCGAGGCCAAGGACGACTGGAACGCCACCGCCGGCTCCGGCATCACCCTCCAGGGCAACGCCCTGCGCGTCCTGCGTGAACTCGGGGTGTGGGAGCAGGTGGAGGAGTCCGGTTACGGCTTCGGCTCCGTCGGCTTCACCACCGTCGACGGCACCGTCCTGCACGTCCACGAGGACCTGCGCACCGGCGGCGACGACCTGCCCGCCACCGTCGGCATGCAACGCCCGCAGCTCCAGAGGATCCTCATCAGTGCCGTGCGCGCCGCCGGCGCGACCGTCCGCCTCGGCACCACCGCCGACATCCTCGGCCAGGACGCCGACGGTGTCCGCGTCCGTCTCTCCGACGGCACCGAGCGCCGCTACGACCTGGTGATCGCCGCCGACGGCCTCGGCTCGGCCACCCGCGCGGCGATCGGCATCACCGACCGGCCGGAACCCACCGGCATGGCCATCTGGCGGGTCGCCGCCCCCCGTCCGGCCGGTGTCACCCGCACCGACCTCGCCTACGGCGGCCCCGCCCACATCGCGGGCTACTGCCCCACGAGCGACACCACCCTCTACGCCTACGCCGTCGAGGCCAAGCGCGACCGCGCGTCCATACCGCCCGGGTCGTACGCCGACGAGATGCGCCGTCTCACCCGGCACTACGGCGGCTTCTGGCCCGAGATCACCGAGCACATCACCGACCCGGCCCAGGTCAACTACACCTGGTTCGACCGGCTGCTGGTCGAGGGCTCGTGGCACCGCGGCCGGGTCGTGCTCGTCGGCGACGCCGCGCACTGCTGCCCGCCCACCCTCGCGCAGGGCGCCGCCATGTCCCTGGAGGACGCGTGGGTGCTGGCCCGGCTGCTGACCGGGACGGACACCTGGGACGACGCGCTGTTCCAGGCGTACCACGAGCGGCGGATCGCCCGTGTCCGGCCGGTCGTGGAGGCGTCGGTGCAGATCGGGCGCTGGCAGCTCGACGGGGTGCGCGACGCCGACGTGCCCGGTCTGATGGCCCGCACCATGACCATGCTCAGGGAGATCCCGTGACCGTGCCCACCGTCGATGTCCACGCCCATGTCCTGCTGCCCAGGATCGAGGCGCTGGTGGAGGGGCGGCCGGGGCTCGCCGAGGCGCGTGCGCTGGACGCCCGCCGCAACGGCCCCGCCGCGTCGGCGGTCAGCGGGCCCATGGTCCGCGAGCGCCTCCCGCGCCTGACGGACCCGGCCGTCCGGCTGGCCGCGATGGACGCGCAGGGCGTGGACGTCCAGCTGGTCAGTCCCTCCCCCTCGCACTATCACTACTGGGCCGGCGAGGACACCGCCCAGGAGGTGTGCCGGCTCGCCAACGAGGCGACGGCCGGGCACTGTTCGGCTGCCCCCGACCGGCTGCGCGGTCTCGGGCTCGTCCCCCTGCAGCACCCGGACCTGATGGTGCCCGCCCTGGAACACGCCCTGGAACAGGGCCTGTACGGCGTGGAGATCTCCAGTCACGCCCCGGGGCGGGAACTGTCCGACCCTGCCTACGAACCGTTCTGGACACGGGCCGAGGAGACCGGTGCCCTGGTCTTCCTGCATCCCTTCGGGTGCACCCTCGACGAGCGCCTCGACCAGTGGTACCTGTCCAACACCGTCGGCCAGCCCACCGAGAACGCCGTCGCGCTGTCGCACCTGATCTTCTCCGGGGTGCTCGACCGGCATCCGGGCCTGACGCTGATCGCGGCGCACGGCGGGGGTTACCTGCCCACCCACATCGGCCGCTCCGACCACGCCTGGTCGGCCCGCTCCGACGCGGGCGCCGGCTGCGCCCACCTGCCCAGCAGCTATCTCAGGCGGCTGTACTTCGACTCCCTCGTCCACGACCCGCAGGTGCTGCGGGAACTGGTGCGGGTCGCCGGGGCCGACCGGGTCCTGCTCGGTTCCGACTTCCCCTTCGACATGGGCACCGAGGACCCCGTCGGCGCCCTGCGTGCCGCGCGGCTTCCCGAAGCCGACTTCCACGCCGTCCGGGGCGGCAACGCGGCCGCCCTCCTCCGGAAGGACTGACACCATGCGCCTGCTCACCCATCTGCGGCACGTCGACCTCGCCGTGCCCGACTACGACAAGCAACTCGACTTCTACGCCGGCGTATGGGGCCTGACGAAGGTCGCCGAGGACTCCGGCATCTCCTTCCTGGCCGCCGAGGGCTCCCCGGAGCAGTATGTCGTCCGGCTCCGCAAGGCCGACGAGAAGCGGCTGGACCTGGTCTCCTACGGAGCCGCCTCCCGTGCGGACGTCGACACCCTTGCGGAACAACTCCTGGCGGGCGGCGCCCAGTTGGTCTCCCAGCCGGGCCAGGTCGACACTCCCGGCGGTGGTTACGGCTTCCGCTTCTTCGACGTCGACGGCCGTACCGTCGAGGTCTCCGCCGACGTCGCGGTACGGCAGCACCGCAGGATCGAGGAGAAGGAGGCGATCCCGGTCAAGCTGTCGCACGTCGTCCTCAACTCCCCGGACCTCAACCGCACCAGGGAGTGGTACGAGCGGCACCTCGGGTTCCGGCTCTCCGACACGCTCAGCTCGCCGCACATGGGCGAGGTCATGCACTTCATGCGGATCAGCAACCAGCACCACTCCATGGCACTGGCGAAGGGCCCGCACACCTCGCTGCACCACGTCTCCTTCGAGATGCGCGGCCTCGACGAGTACATGCGCGGCTCCGGCCGCGTCATGCGCGCCGGCTTCAGGAAGATCTGGGGCCCGGGGCGGCACATGGCCGGTGACAACACCTTCACGTACTTCCTCGATCCGCACGGCAACACCGTGGAGTACACCACCGAACTGGAGTGCCTGGACGAGGACACCTGGCACCCGCACGTCTACGACTTCTCGCAGCCCGAGGTCACCGACCAGTGGGGCACCGCCAACCCGATGAACGAGTTCGTCGCCAAGGAGTCCTTCAACGACCCCGACCGCGGCGTCTTCGTCGCCCCGCCGGTCTAGACCGGCCCCACGGCCCCGGGGGCGCGGCGGTACGGACCTGCCCTGACGCGCGCCGCCCCGCCCCCGGTACCTCGACGCGCCCTCTCGCCCGCCTCTCCCTCCGCTGGAGCCGCACCATGCGTTTCGCCGCTTACGAACATCAGCACCGCCACCGGGTGGCGGTCGTGGACGAGGACGGCACCCTCTTCCCCCTGCCCGGTGTCACCTCGCTCACCGCACTGATCCAGGAGGCCGGCGGACTGCCCGGCCTGCTCGCCGCCGGAGCGGCGGCCCTCGACGTGCCTCCCGGCCCGCACGTCTCGCAGGTCCGGCTTCTGGCCCCGCTCCAGCCCGCCTCGGTACGGGACTTCGTCACCTTCGAGGAGCACGTCGAGGGGGTGCGCCGCTCCGTGGAGGGGACCGGCGGCGTTCCCGAGCAGTGGTACGCGGCCCCGGCCTTCTACTTCACCAACCCGCACGCCGTCCACGGCCCGCACGACGGCATACCCGTGCCGCCCGGCTCGGCCGTGCTGGACTTCGAGCTGGAGGTCGCCGCCGTGATCGGCCGCGAGGGCCGCGACCTCACCCCGGAGCAGGCGCGGGAGCACATCGTCGGCTACACCGTCTTCAACGACTGGTCCGCCCGCGATCTCCAGTCCGCGGAGATGAAGGTCGGTCTCGGCCCGTGCAAGGGCAAGGACACGGCCACCTCCCTCGGCCCGTACCTCGTCACCGCCGACGAACTGGAGCCGCACCGGGACGCCGACGGATTCCTGCGCCTGGCGCTGACCGCCGAGATCAACGGGGAGGTGGTCGGCACCGACCTGCTGTCCAACATGAGCTGGACCTTCGAGGAGATGACCGCCTACGCCTCCCGCGGCACCCGCGTCGTGCCCGGCGACGTCCTCGGCTCCGGCACCTGCGGCAACGGCGGCTGCCTGGCCGAACTGTGGGGCCGGCGCGGCGAGCAGTCCCCGCCGCCGCTGCGGCCCGGCGACACCGTCGTCCTCACGGTCGAAGGCATCGGCACCCTCGCCAACACCGTGGTTCCCGGCGCCGAGCCGGTCCCCCTGCCGTCCGGTCGCCGGCGCACCCGGGAGCGGCCGTGACCGGTCTGCGGCCCAAGAGGCTGCTGGGCAAGGTCGTCGTCGTCACCGGCGCGGCCCGCGGCCAGGGCGCCGCCGAGGCCGAGGCCCTCACCCGCGAGGGTGCCCGCGTCATCGCCACCGACGTCACCGACGCGCCCGGCTGCCGCCGGCTCGACGTCACCGACGAGCGGGACTGGGCCGGTCTGGCCGACGGCCTCCGCGAGGCGTACGGACAGGTGCACGGCCTGGTCAACAATGCCGGCGTCACCTGGCGCGCCCGCGTCGGCGACGTACGGCCCGACGACATGGCGCGTGTCCTGGCCGTCAACGCCACAGGTCCGCTGCTCGGCATCCAGCACCTGGCTCCCCTCATGCCGGCCGGCGCCTCCATCGTGAACGTCGGCTCGTCGGCGGGGCTCACGGGCCACTATCCGGTCGCCTACACCACCAGCAAGTGGGCGCTGCGCGGCCTGTCGAAGACCGCGGCCCTGGAACTCGGGCCGCGCGGCATCCGCGTCAACACGGTCCACCCCGGCTACATCGAGACCGACATGACCGCCTCCGCGGCCCCCGCCTTCCGCGAGGCCAACATCCGCGAGACGCCGCTGGGCCGCACCGGGAGCGTGGACGAGGTGACCCCGCTGGTCGTCTTCCTGCTGTCGGACGAGGCGTCGTTCATCACCGGCGCCGAGATCCCCGTCGACGGCGGGCTCACCGCGCACGGCGGCGTGAAGTCCGTCTCCGACGCGCTGCGTGAGCAGGTGCGGCCGTGAAGCGGCGGGGAGGCCGGGGCCCCGCTCTCCGGTGCCGGGCGCGGTCACGCCCGCCGTCGGCTCACTGATCGCCGCGGGGTGCCTGCCGGACGAGGAACTCCTCGAACGCCGCCCTCTGCTTCGGGTCCATGAAGCCCTGCCGGACACCGCGCGCCTTCTCCTCGAGCCAGTGCGCCTCCTCGGGATCCAGCAGCTCGGCGACCACCACACCGCCGCGGGCGACCGCCGTACGTCCGCCCACGCGTCGCCGGAAAAGGGTGAACGGGCCGAATTCGGCGGGGTGGGCGAGCTCCGGCCCCTCCCCCACCGCCGGGTCCTCGTCGCGCGCGTCACGCGCCGGGCATGCGGTGGGGGCCCAGTGCCTCGGCCTGCACGCCGCGACGTGGACGGACGCGCAGACGTACGAGATCCGCCCCGACGCCCGGCGCTTCGAGGCCCGGGAAACCAATTACGCGGCCGAGATCGGCCTCGGTGTGGCCGTGGACTACGCCCTGAGCTGGGGCATCGAGGCGATCGAAGAACGGATCACCGCCCTCGCCGCACAGCTCCGGCTCCGGCTCGCGCGGGTGCCTGGAGTGACCGTCCAGGACCGGGGGCGGCGCCTGTGCGCGATCGTCACCTTCACCGTCGCGGCATGTCCCCCGCCGACGTGCACCGCCGGCTCGCCGTGTCGGGCATCAACACGAGTGTCTCGGCGGCCACCTCTGCCCGCTACGACTTGGGCGCGCGCGATCTCCCGGCCGTGGTACGGGCGTCGGTGCACTACTACAACACCGAGGAGGACATCGAGGCGCTGTGCGGGGCGCTGCGCTCGCTCGCGGCCTGACACGGCGGCCGCCCCGGGCGGGTGAGCCGTTCCCGGTCGCGGAGCCCGCGATGACCAGGCCATGGCGTTCCTCCGCATCAGGCAGGGCGGGACGAACGTCACCCGTTTGGCCGTACAGGGCGGGCGGACGTCCCGGATCGGGGAGACGGTGGCTGTGTCTGCAGACCTCTGTCAGAGGAGCAATTCATGATCATCAAGAAGCTGCACGAGGCGGGTGTGCGCAGCGACCACGCGTATACGGCCGCTATCGCCTCGATCGGGCTTTCGTTCCTGTCGTGGGCGGCCTCGGTGAAGGGCGAGTCGGCCGGTCTGGACCGTGCTGATCGCTGGGGCATCTTCGTCGGCGAGTGGGCCCCCACGTTCTTCGGGCTGGGACTTGCCCTGGCCCAGTACGAGAAGGGCTGACGAGCGTCGAACTCGTCCAGGGAGACGATGCGCAGATACAGATCGGAGAGGTCGTTGGTGCTGGTCCGC
>NZ_JBEZUP010000014.1:0-224181 GCF_040636485.1 Streptomyces sp. NPDC038707 | reverse complement strand
CCAGCTCGGAGAGCAGACCGTCCACGTCGTCGCGGTCGACGGTCAGGTCATCGGCGAAGTGCCGGTCGCCAGTGGCGTCGGGCACGTACTTCACAGTGACAACGATCCTCAAGCTCACGCCGGCTCTCCTACTGCATCGTCATTTCGGGCTGCCTCTTGCAGGCAGCATAGGCGCCTCAAGCGGCCGATCCCGGTCGGGGCGTCCGCGCGCTCCGAACGAAATATTACTCGTCAGTACATCCAGTTCCTGCCCGCTAAGCAAGCGCTTTGAACTGTGACCTTCGCAACGCAGCGTAACCGGAACTCGACGGGCGCGAGGGGGCGTGCGGGGTGATCAATCCCGCAGGCCGTTGAAACGGCCCTGGTGGTAGAGGAGCGGGCGGCCGGTGCCCGAGGGGTCGCCGAGAACGACCTGTGCGAGCACGATGCGGTGGTCGCCGGCCGGGACCCGCCCGACGATCCGGCACACCAGCCAGGCCAGCACGTCGTCCAGCACCGGCACCCCTTCCGGACCCTCCTGCCAGACGGTGGGCGCGCCGAAGCGGTCGGCGCCGCTGCGCGCGAAGGTGGCGGCCAGGTCGCTCTGGTGCTCGCCGAGTATGTGCACGCCGACGTGGTCCGTCTCGGCGATCGCGGGCCAGCTGGAGGCGCCCGTGCCGATGCCGAAGGAGACGAGCGGGGGTTCGGCGGAGACGGAGGTGAGGGAGGTGGCGGTGAAGCCGACCGGACCGGAGGCGCCGCGCGCGGTGATCACCGCCACACCGGCGGCGTGCCGGCGGAAGGCGGAGCGCAGCAGGTCCGGGGAGGCGAGCTGGGGGGTGCCGAGTTCGGGCGTGGCCGTCATGGAGTTGTCCTTCTGCCGGGGGTCACGAGCGGGTCCGCGGGTACTCACCGGCCCGGACACCGCGCGCTCGCGGTACGGGCCAGGTCGATGTGGGCCCGCCCGTGGAGAAGGAGTTCTGTCGGCATGCGGTCAGGTTGGCCACCGGCGAGGCGGACCGTCAAGCGGCTTCCGGGATCCGGAAGCCGGCGTACCGCGCGGCGGGCCCTCTTCATACCGCTTCTCCCAGGGCCGCTATGACATCGGCCCTGCGGGGCTGACCGGCGGCGCGCCGCACCACCCGTCCGCCGGCGTCCAGGACCAGGACGGTGGGTGTTCTGTCGATCTCCAGCGCGCGGACGAGGTCCAGGTGGGCCTCGGCGTCGATCTCGACGTGGGACACGCCCGGGACCATCCCGGCGACCTCTCCGAGGACTCGCCGGGTGGCCCGGCAGGGCGCGCAGAAGGCGCTGGAGAACTGCACCAGCGTGGCGCGCTCCCCCAGTTCCGCGCCGAGTTCGGCCGCCCCTATCCGCCTGCCGTCGTCGCGCCCGCCCACCCGCACTCTCCCGTTCCGCCGCCGGCGCGGCTCGTCGCGGCGGGGCACGTCAGGGGCGCACCGCCGGTCCGGTCGTCATCAGCACAACCGGTCCCGGGACCGCGAAGATTCCCGGTGACGACCTCCGAGAAGGTAAAGGGGCTTTAAAGATCCGAGGTGGGGTGTAGGCCGACGTGACGAGGATCTCGCGTCAAGGGGGCACCAGAACTGGCCACCCGTACGTTCTTCGGGCACGATCTGCGAGACGCCGTAAACCTACGGCTGCGTAACCCTCCCGCCGGGAGCCCCCTTTCCCGAGCAGAGCAGAAAGGGCACACCCCGCCCATGGCAGAGCTGGTCTACCGTCCCGTCATCGGTATCGCCAAGACGGCGTTCAAGGTCTGGGATCTGAAGATCGACTGCAAGGGATCGGAGAACATCCCGCGCTCGGGCGGCGCCGTGCTGGTGAGCAATCACATCAGCTACCTGGACTTCATCTTCAACGGTCTGGCCGCCCTGCCGCAGAAGCGGCTGGTGCGCTTCATGGCGAAGGAGTCCGTCTTCCGGCACCGGATCTCCGGGCCGCTCATGCGCGGCATGCGGCACATCCCGGTGGACCGCGGGCAGGGCGAGGCGGCGTACGCGCACGCGCTGGACTCGCTGCGTTCCGGTGAGGTCATCGGGCTGTTCCCGGAGGCGACGATCTCACAGTCCTTCACGCTGAAGAGTTTCAAGTCCGGTGCGGCCCGGCTGGCCCAGGAGGCGGGCGTCCCGCTGATCCCGATGGCCGTGTGGGGGACGCAGCGGCTGTGGACGAAGGGGCAGCCGCGGAACTTCAGGCGCAGCCACCTGCCCGTCACCGTGCGGGTCGGTGAGGCGGTGCAGGCGCCCCGCGACCAGTACGCCGGTGCCATCACCCGCCGGCTGCGCGAGCGCGTCCAGGAACTGCTGGAGGCCGCGCAGCGCGCGTACCCGGGCCGCCCCAAGGGCCCGGAGGACTCCTGGTGGCTGCCGGCGCACCTCGGCGGTACGGCACCCACGGCGGAGCAGCTGCGGGCCGTCCAGGCGTAGGGCCTGCGGCGCACGTCCGTTTTCGCGCCCTCGGATGCGCGTTGTCGTCAGGCGGGCCGGGTTGCGTGCGGGCCACCCGCCGTCGGAGTGCGGTCGTGTGCCGGGTACGGGTCGTCTGCGGCCGGGCGCGCCGTTCCCCGCGCCCCTTCCGGGCACGCCGCCGGAGCGGACCGGACTTTACGCGAGCCACCCGCCCCCGGACTCCCCCGCATCCCGGGTACCGGTCGTCTACGGCCCGGCGCACAGTCCCCCGCGCCCCCTTGAGCGGACCGGCCTGTGGCGCGAGCCACCCGCCGCCCGGGAACGGTCGTGTCCCGAGTACCGGTCGTCGCGGCCGGGCGCGCCGTTCCCCGCGCCTCTTCGGGCACGCCGCCAGAGCGGGGCCCGGCTGGTGTGGGGCACCCGCCGGCGCGGGTGGGCGTTCGGGTCAGAGGGTGCTCGGGAGGGTCTTCCACAGGGCCGGGCGGTCGGGGGCCGTGCGCAGGGCGGTGAGGACCGCCGGGTGGGGGGCGGCGTAGAGGCCCGGGTAGTCCCTCTCGTCCGCCGCGGGGTCCGGGATCCAGGCCAGTCGTTCGCCGGTCAGGGAGAACCGCGCGTCCACACCCGGCTTGTTGCCGCGGGGGTCCTGCCGGTGCCAGGCGCCGTGGAAGCGCACGGCGACCAGGCCGTGGAGCAGATGGCCGCCCGCGTCGTCGGTCAGCCGCTGGTAGCACAGGGCCGTCGGGATGTCCTCGGCCCGCAGCAGGGCGGCCAGGGCGTGGGACTTGGCGTGGCAGATGCCGGTGCCCAGGGTCAGGACGTCGGAGGCGCGCCAGGTGACGCGCGGGTCGCCGGAGTCCGCGGAGTGCGGGATGGTGTCGCGTACGAACTCATACGCGGACCGCGCATATTCATACGAGTCGGTGACCTCGGCCGCGAGACGGGCGGCGGTCTCGCGGACCACCGGGTGATGGTGGTCGATGGCCTCGTCCGCGGCCAGGTAGGCGGACAGGTCGGCGGTGTTCTGGATCAGCTCCATGGCCGCAGAGCATAGGAACGCGATCACCCGGGCGTCAATGACTTTCCAGGTGATCGCATATCTATGCAAGAAGTCAGCGGGCCATCTCCTCCTTCAGCGCCGCCACGAACAGATCGACGTCGTCCTCCGTGGTGTCGAAGGAGCACATCCAGCGCACCACCCCGGCCGCCTCGTCCCAGAAGTAGAACCGGAACCGCTTCTGCAGCCGCTCGCTCACGTCGTGCGGAAGCCGGGCAAAGACACCGTTGGACTGCACCGGGTAGAGGATCTCCACGCCGTGCACCGCGCGGACGCCCTCGGCGAGCCGCTGGGCCATCTCGTTGGCGTGCCGGGCGTTGCGCAACCACAGGTCCTTGGCGAGCAGGGCCTCCAACTGCACCGAGACGAAGCGCATCTTGGAGGCCAGCTGCATGGACATCTTCCGCAGGTGCTTCATCTGCCGCACCGCGTCCTGGTTGATGACGACGACGGCCTCGCCGAACAGCGCGCCGTTCTTCGTCCCGCCCAGCGAGAGGATGTCCACGCCGGCCGCGTTGGTGAACGTCCGCATGGGCACGTCGAGAAAGGCGGCGGCGTTGGCTGTCCGGGAGCCGTCCAGGTGCACCTTCATGCCGTGCGCGTGGGCGTGCTCGCAGATCGCGCGGATCTCCTCGGGCGTGTACACGGTGCCGAGTTCGGTCGACTGGGCGATCGACACGACCTGCGGCATGGCCCGGTGCTCGTCCTCCCAGCCCCAGGCCTGCCGGTCGATCAGCTCCGGGGTGAGCTTGCCGTCGGGCGTGGGCACGGTGAGCAGCTTCAGCCCGCCCATGCGCTCGGGGGCGCCGCCCTCGTCGACGTTGATGTGCGCGCTCTCGGCGCAGATCACCGCGCCCCAGCGGTCGGTGACCGCCTGGAGCGCGACCACGTTGGCGCCGGTGCCGTTGAAGACCGGGAAGGCCTCCGCGGTGGCGCCGAAGTGGCTGCGGACGATCCGCTGGAGGTGCTCGGTGTAGTCGTCCTCGCCGTACGCCACCTGGTGGCCGCCGTTGGCCAGGGCCAGGGCGGCCAGCACCTCGGGGTGGACCCCCGCGTAGTTGTCACTGGCGAAACCGCGGACCTGCGGGTCGTGATGGCGACGCGCGTCGGTCTTGGGAGGGTTCACGGCTTCTCGGTCAGCCACAGACGGTTTCCGTTCACTTCTGCGGCGGGCTTGCTCCAGACGTCCTCGATGGCCTCGGCCAGGTCCTTGACGTCCGTGAAGCCCGCGAACTTCGCGGTGGGGCGTTCGGCGCGCATCGCGTCGTGCACCAGCGCCTTCACCACCAGGATGGCAGCCGCCGAACGCGGGCCCTGCTCGCCCCCGGCCTTGCGGAAGCCGTCGGCCATGGCGAGCGTCCAGGCCTCGGCGGCGGCCTTGGCGGCGGAGTACGCCGCGTTGCCCGCCGTCGGCTTCGACGCGCCGGCCGCGCTGATGAGCAGGTACCGGCCGCGGTCGCTGCGCTGGAGGGCGTCGAAGAAGGCGAGGGAGGTGTGCTGGACGGTGCGGACGAGCAGCTTCTCCAGCAGGTCCCAGTCGGCGAGGTCGGCGTCGGCGAAGGTGGCGCTGCCGCGCCAGCCGCCCACCAGGTGGACCAGGCCGTCGATCCGGCCGTGGTCCTTCTCGATGCGCGCGGCCCAGGCCCGGGTGTCCGCCAGGTCGAGCAGGTCGACGGTCTCGCCGGTGACCGTGGCGCCGCCGCGGGCGTAGCGCGCCGCGTCGACGGCCTCCGCGAGGCGTTCCGGGTTGTTGTCGGCGCCCACGACGACCGCGCCCGCCTCGGCGAGCCGGACCAGCGCCGCGTGCCCGGCGGGGCCGCCCGCGCCGGCCACCGCGATCACCGCACCACTGAGAGACCCGTTGTTCGCCACGTTCTTCCCCTCTTGAACCGTGTTGTGGACGCGGACGCTCATGCGGCGGTCCGCTCGGCGCCGTCCGCCGTGATGCCCTTGGTGGAGGCGATCACATTCTTCAGTTTCTTCGCCAGCGCCTCATAGAACATGCTCAGCGGAAACTCGTCCGGAAGCACGTCGTCCACCAGCTTGCGCGGCGGCTGGGTCAGGTCCAGGGCGTCGGGGCCCTTGGCCCACTTGGAACCGGGATGCGGGGCGAGGTAGGTGGAGACCAGTTCGTAGCCGGCGAACCAGTGCACCAGCTTGGGGCGGTCGATGCCGTCCCGGTAGAGCTTCTCGATCTCGGCGCACAGCTGGTTGGTGACCCGCGGAGCGCGCTCCCAGTCGATGGAGAGCCTGTTGTCGGTCCAGCGGACGACGTCGTGCCGGTGCAGGTAGGCGAAGAGCAGCTGGCCGCCGAGGCCGTCGTAGTTGCGGTTGCGGTCGCCGGTGACGGGGAAGCGGAACATGCGGTCGAAGAGGACCGCGTACTGCACGTCACGCGCCTGCGGGACGCCGTCCGCCTGGAGCTTGACGGCCTCCTTGAAGGCGGTGAGGTCGCAGCGCAGCTCCTCCAGGCCGTACATCCAGAACGGCTGGCGCTGCTTGATCATGAACGGGTCGAACGGCAGGTCGCCGTGGCTGTGGGTGCGGTCGTGGACCATGTCCCACAGCACGAAGGCCTCTTCGCAGCGCTTCTGGTCGTGCACCATCGCGGCGATGTCCTCGGGCAGCTCCAGGCCCAGGATGTCCACGGCGGCGGCGGTGACACGGCGGAACCGGGCGGCCTCGCGGTCGCAGAAGATGCCACCCCAGGAGAATTGTTCCGGCGCCTCCCGGACGGCGATGGTCTCCGGGAAGAGGACGGCGGAGTTGGTGTCGTAGCCCGAGGTGAAGTCCTCGAAGGTGATGCCGCAGAAAAGCGGGTTGTCGTACCGGGTGCGCTCCAGTTCGGCCAGCCAGTCCGGCCAGACCATGCGCAGCACGACCGCTTCGAGGTTGCGGTCCGGGTTGCCGTTCTGCGTGTACATGGGGAAGACGACCAGGTGCTGGAGACCGTCCACGCGGTGCGCCGCGGGCTGGAAGGCCAGCAGCGAATCCAGGAAGTCCGGGACCTCGAACCCGCCCTCGGCCCAGCGGCGCAGATCCTCCACGAGGGCCTGGTGGTAGGCGGCGTCGTGCGGGACCAGCGGGGAGAGCCGCCCGACCGCGTCGGCGACGCGCTCGACGGCCGCCACGGCGTCGGCCCGCGACGGGGCGCCCTCGGCGTCGAAGTCGATCGATCCGTCCTTCGACTGCCATGGCCGGATCCGCTCCACGGCATCCTTGAGCACGGTCCAGGCCGGGTGCTCAACCACCCTGGTCAGCGAAGGAACCCGCTCCTCCACGCCTGCCTGCACAAGAATTTCCGTCATGTCCCATCCTCCACGGGAGAACCTCGCGTGTGGTCACCGTAAGCCGTCCCTGTTTGCTTCAGCAAGAGCAGGGGCCGGAAATTCTTCTGCCCACCTCCATGGTCACCGATGTTTTTCCTGCCACAAACCGTGATCGCGCTCACTTTCGCCGACGGCGCGCGCTCCCCGGCGTGACGGCGCACCGGTCGGTCAAGGAGACGGGAGACACGCCCACGCGAGGGCGACGGCCGGGGCGGTTACCGGCCAACCGGCACTTGCCCGGGCTCCCCGATGCCCGGCGCAACCGCGGGTCCATCGCACGCCCCGGCCATTAGGCTGCGGCCTTGCCGCGTGGACGACGACGTCCGGGCACGGGTCCGTCGGTCCGCGCGTCGCCGAGCCGCCGTCGACGGAAGCGAGTCGAACCTTGAACTTCCTTACCATCGGTCATCGCGGGGTCATGGGCGTCGAGCCCGAGAACACCCTCCGTTCCTTCGTCGCCGCGCAGCGGGCCGGCCTGGACCTGATCGAACTCGATCTGCACCTGAGCAAGGACGGCGCCCTGGTCGTCATGCACGACGCCGAGGTGGACCGCACCACCGACGGCTCCGGAGCGATCGCCGAGAAGACCCTCGCGGAGCTGCGCGCCCTGGACGCGGGCCGCGGCGAGCGGGTGCCGGTCTTCGAGGAGGTGCTGGAGGCGGTGCGCACGCCGTTGCAGGCCGAGATCAAGGACGTGGCGGCGGCCCGGGCGCTGGCCGAGGTGATGCGCGCGCGGGACCTGACCGCCCGGGTGGAGGTGTCCTCGTTCCACGACGAGGCGATCACCGAGATCGCGCGCCTGGTGCCGGGGGTGCGTACCGCGCTGGTCGCGAGCCGGTACGGCACCGAGGTGGTGGACCGCGCGGTCGCGGCGGGCGCCGCGACCGTGTGTCTGAACGTCCGCCGGCTCACCCTGGAGATCGTCGAGCACGCGCGCGCGTCCGGGCTGCGGATCCTCGGCTGGGTGGTCAACACCCAGGAGCAGCTGCGGCTGGTGCGCGCCCTGGAGCTGGACGGGGCGACGACCGACTACCCGGAGATCAAGCGCACGGGCCGGTTCACGGCGTAGGCCCCGGCTTCACGGCGTAGGCCCCGGCGGCGGAACGCTCACGCGAGCTTCTTGACCAGCAGCTCGAACTCCAGGTCGGCACGGCGCGGGATGCCGAAGCGCTCGTCGCCGTACGGGAACGGGGACGTCTGTCCCGTACGGCGGTAGCCGCGGCGTTCGTACCAGGCGATCAGCTCGTCGCGCACGGAGATCACCGTCATGCGCATCTCGCCGACGCCCCAGGTCTCCCGGCAGCGGCGCTCCGCCTCCGCCATGACGGTCTTGCCGAGTCCGGCGCCCTGGAGGCCGGGGCTCACCGCGAACATGCCGAAGTAGGCGTGGTCGCCGCGGTGCTCCAGGTGGCAGCAGGCGACGATGCGGCCGTCCCGCTCCACCACGAGCAGCCGGCTGTCCGGCGACTTGATCACCTCCAGCACGCCCTCGGGGTCGGTCCGCTGCCCCTCGAGGATGTCCGCCTCGGTGGTCCACCCGGCACGGCTGCTCTCCCCCCGGTACGCCGACTCGACCAGCGCGACGAGGGCGTCCACGTCGGCGTCGGTGGCGTCGCGGAAGGTGAGTCCGGTGGCGGGGGTGTCCATGACGGTGGTCTCCGATCTCGGGCGTGGCCGGGGCACCGAAGAGGGTAACCCTGCTGCATGGTGCATGTACTCAGCAGCCGGATCCTGATCCGGCCCTCCGATCCCGAACGCTCCCGCGCCTTCTACGGCGAACAGCTGGGCCTTCCCGTCTACCGCGAGTTCGGGACCGGCCCCGAGCGCGGCACGGTGTACTTCCTCGGCGGCGGCTTCCTGGAGCTGTCCGGCCGGTCCGACGCCCCGCCCGCGCCCGCGGTGCGGCTGTGGTGGCAGGTCGAGGACGTGACGGCCGCGTACGAGGAGCTGCGGGAGCGGCGGGTGACGATCACGCGGCCCCCGGTGAAGGAGCCGTGGGGCCTGGTCGAGATGTGGATCGAGGACCCGGACGGCACGCCGGTCGTCCTGGTGGAGATCCCGGCGGACCATCCCCTGCGGTACCGGCCCGGCATCTGAGGTCCGCCCCGAGGACGTGCCCGGGGCGGCGGCAGCCGTCACCGGGCACGTTCGCGGGCCGGGCGGCTGCTTGCCTTCGAGGGCGCTCCAGCTCCTGACGTCGGCCGTGCCGCGGGTGAGGGCCTGCGGCCGTCCGCGAAGGGGGAGAAGCACCCGTGCGGTACACGCTGTCCGGACGGACCGGGCTGCGCGTCAACGAGCCGGCGCTGGGCACCATGACCTTCGGGGAGGACCGGGACTGGGGCGCCGGCAACGCCACCAGCACCGGTCCTCGACGTCTGAGCCGACACGGGCTGCACCTTCGTCGGCATCGCCGACCACTACACCATCCGCGCGGGCAAGGTCCTCTACGTGGGGGCGCCGGACTGGCCGGCCTGGGAGATCGCGGGGGCCGACACCCTCGCGGAACTGCGCGGTTGGACGCTTCGCGGGCCCGCAGCTGCGCTACAGCCTGCTGGAGCGCGCCCCGGAGCGTGAACTGCTGCCGCAGGCCCGGGCGTTCGACCTCGCCGTGTTCGCCCGGGCGCCGTCGGCGGCGGGGCGGCTCACCGGGAAGTACCGGCGCGGCGAGAGCGGGCGGCTGGAGCCCGGCGCAGGTGGCCCTGGCCCGGCGGCTGGGCCGGCCCGGGAACGTCGTGCCGATCGTGTCGGCCACCCGGCCGGAGCGGCTCGCGGACAACCTGGCGGCACCCACGGGGTCCGGCTCGACGCGGACGCGCGCCCGTCTGGACGAGGTGAGCGCCGCCCCGCTGGGCTTCCCGCACGACTTCCTCCGGGAGGCGCCCATCACCCGCACTGTGTACGGCGACCGCTGGCCGGAGATCGTCCACCGCCGCTCCACGTACCGCCGCACGGTGCGCGACGTCCTGTGACGTCCGGCGGGTCAGGCCCGCAGGGCGCCCATCCGGCCCTCCAGGCGGTCCAGCAACTCGGCGAGCAGGCCGGCCAGTCCGTCCTGGTCGCCGGGGGGCAGGACGGACAGCACGGCCGTCTCGTAGGCGAGTTGCTCGGGCAGGATGCCGTCCACCAGGCCGCGGCCGGCCTCGGTGAGCCGGACGTGGGCCACGCGCCGGTCGCGGGTGTCGCCGCGCCGCTCGACGAGGCCGCGCTCGGTCAGCTGCTTGAGCCGTTTGGTGACGGCGGCCCCGGAGGAGAAGGTCTCCCGGGCCAGTTCGCCGGGGGTCAGCTCGTGGCCGGTGCGGCGCAGCGCGCCGAGCAGGTCGAACTCGGGGCGGCTCAGGCCGGCCCGGCGCAGCGGGGCGTCCTCGGCCTGCTGGAGCAGGGCGGCGCAGCGGTTGATCCGGCCGATGATCTCCATCGGGCCGGTGTCCAGCTCGGGGTGGACGGCCTGCCACTGGCGGACGACGGCGGAGACGGTGTCACCGCGCGCGGCCCCGGGGCCGGGACCGGACCGCTCTCCGGTCGCGTCGCTTCCGGGCGTCGGTCCGCCGTTCGTCGCCGTCATGGCCGTATGTCCTCCGTCGTCCTGTCCGGGTTCCGGTCGCCGCCCGGCGCCCGGCCCGGGTGCTCGTCCCGGTCCCGCGGTACGAGCCCCTGGCGCCGTACCGTCGCCGCGAGCGTACGGTGTCCGGCCTGCTCGGTGAGCACGACCCGGTCCTCGGGCAGGGCGCGCTGCCACCACTCGCCGGCGGCGGCGTCGGCCGTGGCGCGCAGGTCCACCAGCGCGCCGGCCAGGGTGCGGCGGGCGGACTCCAGGGCGCGGGGCTCCGGGCGCGGCTCGGCGAGCAGGCGGGCGGCGTGCTCGCGGGCGCGTTCGGCGGCGGTCAGCGCGTGCTCCAGGCGGGCGCCGGCGCGCCGGTTGGTGACGGCGACGGCGGCGGCGAAGCCGACCAGCGCCCCGATGAGGGTGTCGACGACCCGGTCGGTGATCAGTTCGGCCGCGTCCTGGCTGCGCGCGAACTCGGTGATGAGCAGCGCCATCGGGGTGACGCAGACGCTGCCCAGCCAGTAGTTGCGGCCGATCAGTGCCTCGGCGCCGAAGTTGAGGGCGAGCGAGACCAGCACCAGGGCGGCGGGGTGCAGATGGGTGAGCGGGGCGAGGGCGGCGAAGACGAGGACGCCCACGAGGTTGCCGACGACCCGCTGGACGGCCCGGTTCCAGGTGAGGGTGACGTTGGCCTGGTAGAGGGAGGCCGCGGTGACCAGCGCCCAGTAGGGGCGGCCGACGCCGAGGGCGAGGGCGGCGTAGCCGGCGAGGGCGCAGCCGAGCGCGGTGCGTACGGCCAGCGGGGCCAGGGGGGCGAGGCGGCGCCGGAGGGAGGGGGACGGCAGGGACTGCTCGGCGGCGACGCCGAGGAGTTCGTCGGCGGAGGCGGCGGTCGGCGCGACGCGCGGGACCCGGCCGGTGCCGCGCAGGGCGCGGGCCCAGGCGCGCAGCCGCTCGGGGTCGGTGTCGGCGGGCGCGGCGAGGGCGACCTCGGCGCGGACCAGGAGCTGTTCGAGGGCGCGGCGGGTGCCGTCGGGGCGGGCGCCGGCGGCGAGCAGCGACTGCCAGGCGGCGTGGATGGCGGCGGCGCAGGCGGCGCGGGCCCGGGCGTGGCCGTCGCCGGTGCCACGGGTGCCGGCGTACGCGGCGGCCGCGTTCAGGGCCTGGGCGGTGGCACGGCGCTCGGGGCCGTGCGGGCGCAGCAGCCCCGGCGCCATGCAGACCAGCCAGGCCCAGGCGCCGGCGGCCAGGGCCAGCCCGAGGTGGCCCGGCAGCCCGCCGAGGGCCTGCGGGACGAAGAGCGAGGCGGAGCTGATGAAGGTGAGGACCACGTTGCCGGGCGGTCCGACCCGGGTGGCGTCGCAGACGGTCTTCTGGACCGCGGCGAGGACGGCGCCGACGGTGACGAGGACGACGGCGCTGGTGGTCAGCGCGGCGGCGAGCAGGGACACGGCGAGGCCGCCGACCATGCCGAGCACCACCCAGGCCAGGGTGCGGGCGCGGGCGGCGTAGGGCCGGTTGTGGCCGTAGAGCGCGCACAGCGAACCGGCCATCGTGTACATGGCGAGATCGAGCCGGCCGAGCGCGAGGAGCGTCAGGTTGGGCGGGGCGACCGCGACGACCGCGCTCAGCGCGGGCTTGAACCAGATGTCGGAGGGGCGGCCGAGGCGGAGCACTCCGGCGAGGGGAAGACGGTGGGGCGTCGCACTGCTCATGCCATCAAAATTAGCACGTGTTTTACTCGTAAAATAATCTGCCCGGCCAGAGTGTGACGGCGTGTGCTCCCCCGGATGCTCCCCGCGTACCTCCTTGCGCTCGCGTGCACCCCGCCGCCCTTGGGCATGGCGTCCCTGGAGAACGGGCCCGGAGCGTTTCCGGAGCGACCGTCGAGCGGGAGGTGCGCATGCACGGACCGGTGTCGGCAGCCTGGCTGCTGGTGGCGCTGTGCGCGGCGACCGGGGCCTACTGCCTGCTGCGGATGCGCAGCGGTGTGGCGGAGCAGCGCCGGGCCGCGGGCGGCGAGGCGCTGATGGGCTTCGGCATGGCCGCGATGGCCGTGCCGGCGGCGGTGTTCACCCCGCCGGGGTGGGCGTGGCCGGTGTACGCGGCGGTGTTCGGCGCGGCGGCGCTGCGCGCGCTGTGGACCGTGCGCGGCGGCCTCGCCCATCTGCACCACCTGGTGGGCAGCGCGGCGATGGTCTACATGGCGGTGGCGATGGCCGGGGCGCCGCCCGCCGCCCACCACGGGCACGGCGGCACCGGCGTACCGCTGCTGACCGGCGCCCTGCTGCTCTACTTCACCGGCTATGTGCTGTTCTCCGGCGCCCGGCTGGTGCCCGCCGCCGCCCCCCTGGCCGGGACCGCACCGGACCGCTGGGGCGACCGCCCGGAACTGGCCCGGGCCTGCCGGCTGTCGATGGGGATCGGCATGGTGACGATGCTGCTGGCGATGTGAGGACGCCGCGCCGCGGGCCCGTGCGGGGGCGCCCCGCCGTGCCACGCGGGCTCGTGTTCCGCACCGCGCGGCGCTCGCTCGTGGACGCGTACGCCCGCGCTCCCCTCCGGCCTCCGGCCATGCCGGGCTTGGCCGTGGCTCGCGCATCCACAAGGATCACGGCATGCGCGATCGTCCCACCACTCCCCCTCCGCCGCCACCGCCCTCCCCCGGCCGGCCGCCGCACCGCACGGCCGCCTGGGCCGCCGTGGTGCTCGGGGCCTGCTCGGTCCTGCTGCTGGCCCTCGTCGCGGTGCGCTGGCACCCGCTGCTCACGCTGGACGGCGACATCGCCCGCGCCGCCCACCGCTGGGCGGTCCGCGACCGGGCGGTGACGCGGGCGTGCCGGGTGCTGACGGACTGGGTGTGGGACCCGCTGACCATGCGCCTGGTGTGCGCGGCGGCCGTCGTGTGGCTGGTCCGGCGCCGCGCGGCCTGGTGGACGGCGCTGTGGCTGGCGGCCACCGTCGCGGTGGCGACGCTCGTGCAGCAGTCGGTGAAGGCCGCGGTCGGCCGCCCCCGGCCGGTCTGGCCGGACCCGGTCGACTCCGCCCACTACGCGGCCTTCCCGTCCGGTCACGCGCTGACCGCGACCGTGGTCTGCGGCCTGCTGCTGTGGCTGCTGCGCCGAAGTGGCGCCGGCCGTGTCCTGTGGCGTACGGCGGTGACGGCGGCGGTCGTCTCGGTGGCCGGGGTGGGTGTCACTCGGGTCTGGCTGGGCGTCCACTGGGCCTCGGACGTGGTCGGCGGCTGGCTGTTCGGCGCGCTGCTGGTGGCGCTGGCCGTGCTGGTCCACGAGCGGCCTCGCAAGGGGCCGGGGGCTGCGGAGCACCGGCGCGGGTAGAGTCGCGCGCATGACCGCTGTGTTGTTCGACTTCTCCGGGACGCTGTTCCGCGTCGAGCCCACCGAGTCCTGGCTGCGCGCGGTACTGACCGAGTCCGGACACCGCCTGCCCGAGCCCGAACTCACGCGCCTGGCACGGGCGTTGGAGGAGGCCGGCGCGCTGTCGGGCGGTGCCGCGCCGAAGGAGGTGCCGGCGGACCTGGCCGGCCTCTGGGCGGTCCGGGACAAGAGCGCGCGGCTGCACCGGGCCGCGTACACGGGCCTGTCCCGCCGGGTGCCGCTGCCGGATCCCGCCCTGCACGACGCCTTGTACGAGCGGCACATGACACCGGCCGCCTGGACGCCGTACCCCGACGCTCCCGAGGTGCTGCGCACGCTGCGCGAGCGCGGGATCGGCGTCGGCGTGGTCAGCAACATCGGCTGGGATCCGCGCCCGGTGTTCCGCGCGCACGGGCTCGACCGGTACGTGGACACCTACGTGCTGTCGTACGAACACGGCGTGCAGAAGCCGGATCCGCGGCTGTTCGCGGTCGCCTGCGAGGCGCTCGGGGCGGATCCGCGGCGGGTGGTGATGGTCGGTGACAGCAGGGCGGCGGACGGCGGCGCGGCCGCGCTCGGCTGCCGGGTCCACTTCGTGGACCATCTGCCCGTGAACCGGCGCCCGGACGCGCTGCTGCCGGTGCTGGACCTGGTGGTTTGAGCGTGCGCGCCGGTGTCCGGCGCCCCGTGCCGTCCGTCTGAGACGATCCCCCGCGTCGCCCCAGACGGACGGCTGCTCCGGGCGATCCCGAACACACGGGTGCCCCGATGCGTTGAGTATAGTTGGCTGGCAGCCAGTCAACGCAGGAGTTACAGGATGTCCCCGCGCAGCGCTTCGGTCAATGAAGAATTGCGGCGGCGTTCCAGAGAACGGCTGTTGCAGGCCGCCGTCGAACTGGTGGGCGAGCGTGGGTTCGACGCCACGACGCTGGGCGACATCGCCGACCGGGCCGGCTCGGCACGCGGACTGGTGTCCTACTACTTTCCCGGCAAGCGCCAGTTGGTGCAGTCCGCCGTCCACCGGCTGATGCACCGCACGCTGGAGGAGGCGCTGGAGCGGGACCCGCGCACCGAGGACGGGCGGGAGCGGCTGGCCCGGGCCATCGACGCGATCCTGGGCCTGGCCCGGGACCGGCCGGTGCTGATGCGCCAGCACATGGCGGGCCTGCTGCACGCCGAGGGCTTCGTGCAGTGCCCGGAGCAGCGCCGGCTGGCGGAGCTGCTCGGCGAGACCGTGGCCCGCTACGGCTCGCAGACGGTCTCGGCCGACTACCCCATGCTGCGGGCCCTGTTGATGGGCGCGGTGTACGCGGCGCTGGTGCCGGGCGTGCCGATGCCCGTACCGGTGCTGCGGGCCGAGCTGTTCCAGCGGTACGGGCTGGACTGGGAGATGGGCACGCCCCCGGAGAGCGCGCCGTGCGCGGGGGCGGAGGACGAGGACCTGTCCCGCTTCTTCGCGACGGAGGAACGGCCAGAGCACCCCTGACCGGGCCACGCCCGGCCGCCCCGGTCACACCCGCCGACCCGGACACACCCCGTTGTCCGGGCCGCCCTCGTCGACCCGGCCGCCCCCGTCGACCCGCGCGTATCCGTCCGGATCACTCCACCGGCCCTGCCCGCCCGGAGCCGCCCGGTGCCATGCTGGACGCGTCCGCACGCCCCTCCTTCGGGCAAGGAGTACCGCAGTGCTGCGTGTCGCCGTCGTCGGGTCCGGGCCGAGCGGGTGTTACACCGCCCAGAGCCTCGTCCAGCGCGATCCGGAGGTCCTGGTGGACGTCCTGGACCGGCTGCCGTGCCCCTACGGCCTGGTCCGCTACGGCGTCGCCCCCGACCACGAGAAGATGAAGTCCCTCCAGGGCAGCCTGCGGACGGTGCTGGAGCACGAGCGGGTGCGGTTCCTCGGCGGGGTCCGGGTGGGCGGCCCCGGCGGCCTGCCGGTGCGGCGGCTGCGGGAGCTGTACCACGCGGTGGTGTACTGCGTGGGCGCCGCCGCCGACCGCCGGCTGGGCATCCCCGGCGAGGACCTGCCGGGCAGCTTCCCGGCGACCGGGTTCGTCTCCTGGTACAGCGCGCATCCGGACGCGGCCGACCCGGACTTCCTGCGCGGGGTGCGGTCGGCGGTGGTCATCGGGGTCGGCAACGTCGCGGTGGACGTCACCCGGATGCTGGTCCGGGGCGCGGCGGAGCTGCGCGGCACGGACATCCCGCAGGCCGCGCTGGACGCGCTGGCGGCGAGCGGGCTCACCGAGGTGCACATGGTGGGCCGGCGCGGTCCCGCGCAGGCCCGCTTCACCACCAAGGAGCTGCGCGAGCTGGGCGGCCTGCCCGGCACCGAGGTGAGCGTGGACAAGGCCGACCTGGCGCTCGAGCCCGCCGGCCCCGGCGCGCTGCCGGCCGGGCAGCGCCGCAATGTGGAGGTGCTGCGCGACTGGGCGGCACGGCCCGCCGGGACGGCCGCCCGGCGGATCCGGCTGCGGTTCTTCCTGCGCCCGGTGGAACTGCTCGAGGCCGGCGGCCGCGTGGGGGCCGTCCGCTTCGAGCGCACGGCACCGGACGGCCGGGGCGGCGTGCGGGGCACCGGCCGGTACGAGGACGTGCCCGCGCAGTTGGTGCTGCGCTCGGTGGGCTATCGCGGAGTCCCCCTGGAGGGGCTGCCGTTCGACGCCGCCGGCGGCACGGTCCCGCACCGCGGGGGACGCGTGCTGCGGGACGGCGCGCCCGCGCCGGGCGAGTACGTCGCCGGGTGGATCAAGCGCGGCCCGACCGGGGTCATCGGCACCAACCGGCCCTGCGCCAAGGAGACGGTGACCTCGCTCTTCGCGGATGCCCCCGCCCTCGGCCGGGCGGACGTGCCCGCGGATCCGGTCGCCGCGCTCCGGGCGGCCGGTGTCGACCCCGTGCCCTGGCGCGGCTGGCTGGCGATCGAGCGGGCCGAGGCCGAGCTGGGGGCGCGGCTGGGGCGGAGCGTGGTCAAGCTGGCCGACTGGGAGACGCTGCTCGCGGCGGCCCGGGTGCCGTAGGCGTCGCGCGAGTGCCGTAGTCGTCGCGGCGGAGCGGCGGCGGGCGGCGGCGGCGGGCGGCGGTGTTCCGCGCGCGGGACACACAGCGGCAACAGGCCTGAAATCAACAGACTGTTCAAGGCCCCTACGGTCTCGTCCTGACCGGCTGACCGGCTGACCGGCCGGCCGGATCCCGCTCCCCCACCCGCCCGCAGATGGAGACCTCATGGCCACGACCGCGGACACGCACCCCGTCGACGAGATACCCCCCGCCCGCCACCTGGCCGCCTTCGGGCTCCAGCATGTGCTCGCGATGTACGCGGGTGCCGTCGCGGTGCCGTTGATCGTGGGCGGCGCGATGCGGCTGCCACCCGCCGACCTGGCCTACCTGATCACCGCGGACCTGCTGGTGTGCGGGATCGCCACGCTGATCCAGTGCGTGGGGTTCCGGTGGTTCGGGGTACGGCTGCCGGTCATGCAGGGGTGCACGTTCGCGGCCGTGTCGCCGATGGTGCTCATCGGGACGACGGACGGCGGGCTGCCCGCGATCTACGGCTCCGTGATCGTCGCCGGGCTGGCCATCATGCTGCTGGCGCCGGTCTTCGGCAGGTTGCTGCGCTTCTTCCCGCCGCTGGTGACCGGCACGGTCATCCTCATCATCGGCGTCTCACTGCTGCCGGTGGCGGGCAACTGGGCGGCGGGCGGCGCCGGCGCGAAGGGCTTCGGCGAGCCGCGGAACCTGGCGCTGGCGGGCTTCGTCCTGGCCGTGGTGCTGGGCGTGCAGCGGTTCGCGCCCGCCTTCCTGTCCCGGATCGCCGTGCTCGTCGGCATCGCGGCCGGGCTGGCGGTCGCCGTGCCGCTGGGGTTCACCGACTTCGGCGGGGTCGCCGACGCCGCATGGGTGGGCGTCAGCACGCCGTTCCACTTCGGGGCGCCGGAGTTCCGGGTCTCCGCCATCGCGTCCATGCTGGTCGTGGCGCTGGTGAGCATGACCGAGACCACCGGTGACCTGATCGCCGTCGGCGAGCTGACCGGGCGGAGGGCCGAAGCGCGCACGCTGGCCGACGGGCTGCGCGCGGACGGCCTGTCGACCGTGCTGGGCGGGGTGTTCAACACCTTCCCGTACACGGCGTACGCGCAGAACGTGGGCCTGGTCGGCATGACCCGGGTGCGCAGCCGCTGGGTGGTCGCTGCGGCGGGCGGCATCCTGGTGCTGCTCGGACTGCTGCCCAAGCTGGGCGCGGTGGTCGCGGCGATCCCGGCGCCGGTGCTCGGCGGGGCCGGGCTGGTGATGTTCGGGACGGTCGCGGCGAGCGGGCTGCGGACGCTGAGCCGGGTGGACTTCCGGGGCGACGGCAACCTGACCGTGGTGGCCGTGTCAGTGGCGATCGGCATGCTGCCGGTGGGCGTGCCGACGGTGTACGCGAGGTTCCCGGACTGGTTCCAGACGGTGATGAACAGCGGCATCAGCGCGGGCTGCCTGTCCGCGATCGTGCTGAACCTGCTGTTCAACCACCTTCCGCGGAAAGGCGGTTCACCCGTCGAGCGGGATCCGGCCGTCGTCGCCGAGCCGGACGGCCTGCCGTTCGGCCGCGTCGAGGACGCTGTCGAGCAGCCCCGGGAAGAGGTTCTCTAGATCGTCCCGGCGCAGGCCGTTCATCTTGGCCGTGCCCCGGTAGACCTGCCGGACCACCCCGCTCTCGCGCAGCACCCGGAAGTGGTGCGTGGTGGTGGACTTGGTCACCGGCAGTTCGAAGTGCGAGCAGGCCAACTCCACTTCCTGCGCGGCCAGTTCGCGCACGATCTGCAACCGCATCGGGTCGGACAGCGCGTGCAGCACGGATTCCAGCCGGATGTGCTCACGGTCCGGGTGCGGCAGCGCGCGGCCGGTGGTGGCTGTCTCGGTCACGGCGACCGCCCTTCGTCGCGGGACTTCTTCGATGACCATCGTACGAGATCCCTCGTAATTTGACACCTCTCGTACTTTCACGTTCCTCGTAGTACGATGAGCGCCGTACGAAGGAAGCAAGCCATCCGTGACGAAATGGAGTCCGTCATGTCCGCGCTCTTCGAGCCTCTCACCCTGCGCGAAGTGACCATCCCGAACCGGGTGTGGATGGCCCCGATGTGCCAGTACTCGGCCGAGCCGGAGGGCCCGCTCGCCGGCGTGCCGCACGACTGGCACTTCGCGCACTACGCGGCGCGGGCCACCGGTGGCACCGGTCTGATCGTGGTCGAGGCCACCGCGGTCGCGCCCGAGGGCCGGATCTCCCCGTACGACCTCGGACTGTGGAACGACACCCAGGTGGAGGCCTTCCGGCGGATCACCGGCTTCCTCAGCGCGCAGGGCACCGTGCCGGCCATCCAGCTCGGTCACAGCGGCCGCAAGGCGTCGACCGAGCGGCCGTGGAAGGGCGGCGCGCCCGTCGGACCGGAGGCGCACGGCTGGCAGCCGCTCGCCCCGAGCGCGGTGCCGTTCGCCGAAGGCCACCCGGTGCCGGCCGAGTTGAGCACCGAGCGGATCCAGGAGATCGTCGGCCAGTTCGCCGCCGCCGCGCGCCGGGCGCTGGCCGCGGGCTTCGAGGCCGTGGAGCTCCACGGCGCCCACGGCTACCTGATCAACGAGTTCCTCTCCCCGCACTCCAACCACCGCACGGACGCGTACGGCGGCTCGTACGAGAACCGCACCCGGTTCGCGCTGGAGGTCGTGGACGCCGTGCGCGAGGTATGGCCCGCCCAGAAGCCGCTGTTCTTCCGCATCTCCGCCACCGACTGGCTGGACGAGGCCGGCTGGACGCCGGACGACACGGTCCGCTTCGCCCGCGACCTGCACGCCCACGGCGTGGACCTGCTCGACGTGTCCACCGGCGGGAACGCGAGCGGCGCCAGCATCCCGACCGGGCCCGGCTACCAGGTGCCGTTCGCCGCGCGGGTGAAGACCGAGACCCCGATGCCGGTCGGCGCGGTCGGGCTGATCACCGAGGCCGGGCAGGCGGCGAAGATCCTGGCCAACGGCGAGGCCGACGTGGTCCTGCTCGGCCGGGAACTGCTGCGCAACCCGTCCTGGGCCCGGCAGGCAGCCCGCGAACTGGGCGCGGAGGTACGGGTACCGGACCAGTACCACCGGTCGGTCTGACACCGGCCGCCGGCCCCGGGGTCCGCATCACGGTCCGCGTCACGGGCGGGTCCGGCGCACGGGCGGGTCCGGCGCACGGGCGGGTCCGGCGCACGGGCGGCCCGACGCCGGCCGACCGGTCCGACGGTCCGCACCACCGGCCGGTCCGTCACCGGTCGGCCGGGGGCGACTGCGGTTCCGACGGCCGTACCGCCGCCCGGTGCGGCGCAGGCCCGATGGCCGTACCGTCGGCCGGCGCCGGGCCCAGCGGGCGTACCACTGATCGGTCCGGCCCGTACCACGGTCATACCCCCGGCCGGGCCGGGCCGCAGTCCTTCCCGAGCCGCAGCCGTCGGCCCGTCACCTCGTCGGCAGCAGTCGTCCCACGGTCCGCTCCAGGCGCGGCAGCGTCCGCTGGCCCGCCAGGGCGAGGGCGATCGCGGCCACGACGCCCGCCCACGCGACCGGACCGAGCGGGGTGCAGCCGAAGGCGCGGCTGAGCACCGGGGTCTGGACCACCGCGACGAGCGCCAGCGCCGAGCCCAGCGAGGTGACTTGCACCAGCCGGCTGTCCCGCCGGTCGAGCAGGGTCTGCACCAGCTGGGTGCCGACCACCCCGCACAGGGCCATGGTGCTGGAGCGCCGGGCGGTGCCCGGGGTGAAGCGGCCGATCAGCCAGGCCGTGACCGCGCCGAGGCAGGTGGTCAGCGCCCGGTGCCGGATCTGCCGCAGCAGCGGGGCGCCCAGCACCGCCGAGGCGTCCTCCGGCGCCCCGCCCCGCGCCCGGACCGTGCCCCGCCCGTCCGCCTTCTCCGTCACCGCCACGGCCATCGACGGGAAGAGGTCGGTGAACAGGTTCACCATCAGCATCTGCCGGGTGGACAGCGGCGCGCGCCCGGACAGCAGGGTGCCGATGATGCCGAAGGCGACCTCGCCCGCGTTGCCGCCGATCAGGATGGCGATGGCGTCGGCCACGCTGTGCCACAGCGCGCGTCCCTCGCCGACCGCGTCGACCAGGACCGTCAGATCGTCATCGGTCAGCACGATGTCCGCCGCGTTGCGGGCGGCGGCCGAGCCCCGGGCGCTGATGCCGACGCCGATGTCGGCGGCGCGGATCGCCGCGGCGTCGTTGGCGCCGTCGCCGACCATGCCGACCACCCGGCCCGCGTCCCGCAGCGCCTCCACGACCTGGAGCTTCTGCTCGGGCGCCACCCGGGCCACCACGCCCGCGTCACGCAGCATCCGGGCCCGGGCCGCGCGGTCGGCGGCGGCCAGTTCGTCGCCGGTGACCACCACGGTGTCGGCGGGCCAGCCCAGATCCGCGGCGATGGCCCGTGCGGTCTGCGGATGGTCGCCGGTGAGCATCACCGGCCGTACGCCTGCCCCGTCGAGCGCGTGCACCAGCGCCGTGGAGGTGTCGCGCGGTACGTCGGACAGCGCCAGCAGGCCGATGAACTCCAGGTTCTCCAGCGGCCGTTCGAGGGCCTCGTCCTCCTGCTCGCCCTCGTCGAGCCGCCGTTCGGCCACCGCGAGCACCCGCAGTCCGTCCCCGGCCAGCGCGTGGGCGGTGTCGGACGCGTGCCCCGGCAGCCCGGCGCAGGCGGGCAGGACGGTCTCCGGGGCGCCCTTGACCACCAGCGCGGACGGGCCGTCGCCGACGCGGCCGACGGCGGCGGCGTAGCCGCGCGCGGCCTCGAACGGCAGCTCGGCGAGCCGGGTCCAGTGCGGGTCGGGCGGCGCGGCGGCGAGCACGGCCTCGTCGGTGGCGTGCACCGGCCGGCCGGCGCCGCCGTCCGGCCGCGGACAGGCCCGCGCGGCGGCCCGCACGGTGTCCTCGGCGCCCGCCTCGGTCACGGCGTGGACCTCGCCCCCGGCGTCGGCGGTGCGGACCAGGCGCAGCCGGTTCTCGGTGAGCGTGCCGGTCTTGTCGAAGCAGACGGTGTCCATCCGGCCCAGCGCCTCCAGCGAACGCGGCGTCCGCACCAGGACACCGCCCCGGCTCAGCCGCCGGGCCGCCGCGAGCTGGGCGACCGTCGCCACCAGCGGCAGCCCTTCCGGTACGGCGGCCACGGCCACCGCCACCCCGCCGCTGACCGCCTCGCGGATCGGGGTGCCGCGCAGCAGTGCCAGACCCGTCACGGCGGCACCGCCCCCGAGGGTCAACGGCAGCGCCTTGCGGCTGAGTTCCTGGAGCCTGGCCTGCACGCCGCCGGCCGGTGGGGTGCGTGCGGCGAGGTGGACGGCGCGGGCGGCCTCGGTGCGGTCGCCGATGTCGACCACGACGGCCCGGGCCTCGCCCGCCACCACCGTCGTGCCCTCGAAGACCATGCAGCGCCGGTCGGCCACGGCGGCGTGCGGGGTGGGGTCCGTCTGCTTCTCCACCGGCAACGACTCGCCGGTGAGCGCGGACTCGTCCACTTCCAGGCCCTCCTGCCACAGCAGCCGGGCGTCGGCGGGCACCACGTCGTCCGCCTGGAGCTGGATCACCTGGCCGGGCCGCAGCCGGCCCGCCTCCACGGTGCGGGTGCCGCCGGCCGGGGCCTCGGCCTGGGGCGGCACCAGGCGCGCCTTCTGCTTCTGTTCCGCGACGAGCCCGGACAGCGCCCGTTCGGCCCGTAGCCGCTGGAGGCCGCCGACCAGGGCGTTCAGATCGAGGGCGCCGACGACGAGCAGCGCGTCCACGACCGAGCCGAGGAGCGCGGACGCCGCCGACCCGACGGCCAGGACCGGGGTGAGGGGGTCCTGGAGTTCGCTCCGGACGGCCCGGCCGAGCCGGTACGACCAGCGGACGGGCGCGGCGGCCGGGTGCCCGGCGACGCCCGTCGCCGCCTTGCGTACCCGGGTGGTCAGCGCGTCGGGCCCGGTGTCTGCGGCCGGTTCGCGGGCCAGCCGGTCCCGGGCCTCGTCCGGGCCGAGTTCGTGCCAGTGCACCCGGGGACGCGGGTGCGGGGCACGGGCCGCCGCCACTCCGAGCGCGGCGCGCACCCCGGACAGCAGCGCGGAGGCGGCGCTCGCGTCGACCGGCGCGTGCCGCAGCCCCGGCAGCAGCGACCGGCGGCCTCGTCCGCCGCCGGACTCGCCGACGGCGACGAGCAGCCCGGACAGCGCGGCGCCGGAGCGGGCCAGCGTCTGGGCCCGGCGGCCGACCCGGCGGGCGGCCGGAATCGCGGTCAGGACCCGCCAGACATCGGGCAGTCCGTGCGGGGCGAGCAGATCCGCGCCCCATACGACCGCGCCGTCCCGGTCGGTCAGGGCGAGGGCGATGTCGGCGGCGCGCAGGGCGGCCAGCACATCGTGCTCGCCGGCCCCGCGCACCCGCGCGACCACCAGGACGGCGCCCTCCTCGCCGCGTGCCTCGTACACCACGTCGTCCAGCGGCCGGCGGGGGTCGACGACCTGGTCGGCGAGGCCGGTGAAGTCCTCCAGGGCCGGATCGTCCACCAGGACGACCCGCAGTCCGGCCCGGCGGGCGGCGTCCAGCACCGGCTCGGCCCACGGGTCGGCCTCGCCGTCCCCGGTGCGCAGCGCGTCCGGGTGCAGCACGACGGTGCCGGCCAGCTCGAGCTGGCGCAGCCGCTCCGGGGCGCGGACCAGTACGCCGGTGCGGGCCAGGGCGCCGGAGAGTACGGCGTGGAAGGCGGCCGGGCCGTAGCGGGCGGCCTTCGGCGAGCCTGCCAGCACCGCTTCCGCCGCCTCGGCGGCGTCGTGCTTGACCAGCAGGGTGGCCGCCGCGCCCAGCACGCTGCCGGCGGAGGCGTGGGCGGCGTACTCCTGCGCCGGGGAGACGTGCAGCGCGGGGCGGGGCGGGCCGGACGGAGCGAGGCTGACGCGGTTCGGGGCGCACAGCTGGTCGTGCACGGCGTCGAAGGCGGCCGAACGGGCCACCGTCTCGGCCACCTGGCAGGCCCGCAGGGCGCCGTCGAGCACGAGCGAGGTGGGAGTCTGCCCGGCGCCGTGCACGGCCGCGTTGGCGCAGGCCAGGGCGAGGTCCATCCCGGAGTCGCCGAGCCGGGCGCGCAGCCGGTCGCGGAAGCGCGGGTTCTCCCGCAGCAGGGTGACGACGGCGGTCACCATCCGGGGGGAGGGCGGCAGCCTGAGGGTGTAGGCGGTCAGGGCCGTGGCGATGCCGACGGCGTCGGCGGCGAGGGGGGCCACGGCGGCGCGCACCCCGGCCGGGTCGGCCGGGTGCGTGGTCCCGTCCTCGTCCCCGCCGGCCAGCGTCAGGCCGTGCCGTTCGGCCAGGTCCGCGGCGTGCGCGAGGACCCGGTCGGCGGCCTGCTCGCCCGTCGCGGTGATCACCAGGCGGGCGAGTCCCTGGTCCCAGTAGGCGACGAGCACCTCGGGGTGTTCCCGCAGTGCCTCGGCCAGCCGGCGCGCCAGGTGCACGGTGCCGCCCGCGCGCCGGGCCCGGTCCGGCTCCAGGGGGCGTACGGCCAGGTGGGCGCGGGCGCCGGAGCGCCAGTGGGCACCGGCGCCGGGCAGCGCGTTGCGGACCACCCGGGCGACCCGTGCGGCGGCGTCCGCGCCACGTACACCGGCGCGCGCGGTACCCGCGGCAGCTCCGGCGGCCACGCCGACCGCCGGTGCCGCCGCCCGCGCGAGCAGGCGCGGTGCCGCGGGCAGCAGCCGTACGGCGGCCGACGGTGCGGTCAGCAGACCGGCCACCATGACCTCCTAGAGCGTGGTGCGGTCGGGCCGGGCGGTCGGCCCGAGGGGACCGGAGGACGCCCTGCTCGCGGACGTTCCGCCGCCGTGGCCCGGTCCGGGCCCGGGCGCGCCGGAGTGCCCGGCTCCTCCGGTCCGGCCGGCCGGGGCGGTCCCGCTGCCGCCGGGCGCGCCCTCGACCGGCCGGCCGTGTCCGGCACCGGACCTGAGGGCCGCGGTCCCGAGGTCGTGCGCGGGCTCGGGATGCCGCCCGCCCGGGTCGCCGCCCTCGCCCGGCCGGTCGGGCCTGGGCTGGGTGAGCCAGGCCACCGCCGCGCCGGTGAGGGCCACGGGCCACTCCACCACGCCCGCCGCGCCGAGCACCCCGGCGCCCGTGTACACCGCGATGCGCCGGCCTCGGGGCGAGACCGCGCCGATCTTGTCGAGTGTCTCCTCGGCGGCCCTGCCGACCGTTCCGGCGCCGGGCACCCTGCGCAGGACCGAGGCGGCGCCGCGCAGGGGCGCCGTGAGGGCCGACGACGACTTCTGCTCAGCCATGACTCTCCTCGGGTGAGATCCCCGTACGTGCCCCACCGAGTGCCCGCGACCGCGCAGGCCATCCCCTTCTTCCCCGGGAACGCCCACTGCTACCAGGGAACTCCTTTGGCGCACCCGACGCCACCCTCCCCGCCCGCGGGCATGCCGGACGGTGCCCGGGACGCCGGGCACCTCACGGTCGTACGCCGGGTGCGCGCCCGGTGATCAGCCCACCGTGCACGCGCTGCCGTTGAGGCGGAAGGCCGTCGGGGCCGCGCTGTTCCCGGTGTGGGCGGCCTGGTAGCCGAGGGTGACGCTCGCACCGGGGGCGATGCTGGCGTTGTACGTGACGTCGGTCGCCGTCACCGTGCCGGTGCGGGGGCTGTAGCCGGCGTTCCAGCCGTTGGTGATGGTCTGGCCGGCCGGGAGGGTGAAGTCGAGTCGCCAGCCGTTCACCGGGGTGGTGCCGGTGTTGGTGACGGTCAGGGAGGCGGTCAGGCCGGTGCTCCAGGCGCTGGTGCCGGCCGTCACCGCGCAGGGACCCGGGCGGCTGCGGATCGGTGCCGCCGCCGTCGTCGTCGTCGAGGCCGAAGAAGGTGAGGGCGCGGGAGGCCATGCCCCAGCTGTAGAGGTTGTGGCCCACGCCCTGGAGGCTGATCGCCTCGACGGGCGCCCGCTCACCGGTGCCGCCGTAGCGGGTGCGGGACCAGCCGGCGGCGGGGGTGTCGGTGGCGGCGGGGGTCTGGCTCACGCCGAGCACGTTCGTCCACTGCTTGATCTCCTCGCCGAAGTCGGCGTAGCGCAGGGTGTCGTCCTCGGTGCCGTGCCACAGCTGCATGCGCGGGCGAGGGCCGGTGTAGCCGGGGTAGGCGGCGCGCACCAGGTCGCCCCACTGCTGCGGGGTGCGGATGAGGGTGCCGCCGGAGCAGGCGCTGTTCCACTCGGAGCCATCGGTGGTGGCGAAGCAGCCGAAGGGCACGCCGGAGAAGGCGGCGCCCGCCGCGAACACGTCGGGGTAGTCGCCGAGCAGGACGTTGGTCATCATCGCGCCGGAGGAGATGCCGGTGACGAAGATCCGGCCGGTGTCGGCCGCGTAGGCGCGGGTCGTCCAGTCGACCATGGACCGGATGCCGACCGGGTCGCTGCCCCCGTCGTGGCGCAGTGCCTGTGGGGAGGCGACGTCGAAGCACTTGCTGGCGCGGGTGACGGAGGGGTAGACGAGCACGAATCCGTGCTGGTCGGCCAGGGAGGGCCATTCGGTGCCGGAGTACATGGCGGAGGCGGAGCCGCCGCACCAGTGCACGGCCACCACGACCGCGGGGTGCGGGCTGACGTTCCGCGGCACGTGGACGTACATCTGGAGGTTGCTGGGGTTGGCGCCGAAGCCGGTGACCTCGGTGAGGGTGGCCGCGGGGACGGCCTGGGGGCGCGCCTCGGCCGGGGGCGCGGCGAGGGCGAGGGCCGCGAGGAGCGGCAGCAGGGCGCCCAGTAGGGCGACGAGCGACTTGCGGAGACCGGTTCTCGGGCGGGGCGGTGTGGGGGGCACGTCACCTGTCCCTTTCTGATCGCGGGTCGTACGGAGGCGTACTGCGTGCGTGCGCGTCGCGCGAACCGTGCGTGTCACGCGAAGGAGAACATCGGGCATCGTGGCATGCACACGCCCGTCATGGAAGCGCTCCCACACCGCTCCCACACCACCGCCCCGCGTCCCCGCGAGGCCGGAAAGAGTGCTGCGCGACCCGTTGACTAGAAAGCGCTTGCATCCTACGGTCCGTTCATCAGCGTGACCGATCGGCACGCAAGGCAGTCGTTCCGGCCACGCGAGCCGCAGTCTGCGTTCCACGTGACGAACGCCATTCACGTACACAACCCCCACAGGGCAGCACCCCACGGAAGAAGGCATTTCGGGACATGACCTCATCAGCGACCTCGCGCGGTCTGCTCGGCGGACTCGCCACCCTCGGACTCACATTTGGCATGCTCATGACTTTCGGAGCACCGGCGGACGCGGCCACCTGGCCCACTCCGAACGGCAGCCAGGCGGTCTCCTCCACGATCTCGGTGTCCGGCACCAAGGACTACGGGATGAAGCGGCTGTACGGCAGCGGCGACCTCGGCAGCGACAGCCAGGACGAGGACCAGGGACCCCTGCTGGAGCTGGCTCCCGGCGCGGTCGTCAAGAACGTCGTCATCGGCTCCCCCGCCGCCGACGGCATCCACTGCCTGGGAAGCTGCACGCTGCAGAACGTGTGGTGGGAGGACGTCGGCGAGGACGCGGCCACCTTCCTCGGCTCCTCGTCCTCCAACGTCTACACCGTCAGCGGCGGCGGGGCGAAGGAGGCCAGCGACAAGGTGTTCCAGTTCAACGGCGCCGGCACGCTGAACGTCTCGGACTTCGCGGTGAAGAACTTCGGCACGTTCGCCCGCTCCTGCGGCAACTGCAAGACGCAGTACAAGCGGACGATCAACCTCAGCGGCATCGAGGCGACCTACAAGGGCAGCAAGCTCGTCGGCATCAACACCAACTACGGCGACAGCGCGACCCTGCGGAACATCACCATCGTCGGCGACACCAGCAAGAAGATCATTCCCTGCCAGAAGTACATCGGCAACAGCACCGGTGCGGAACCGACCACCAACGGCTCGGGCCCGGACGGCACCTACTGCAAGTACTCCGGCTCGGACATCACCTACAAGTGAGCCCGGCGGGCCGGGCCGCCGGGGGCGGCCCGGCCGTGGATCAGGCGTCCGCCGTCCGCCCGCGCCGGTGTCCGGACAGGACGAGGTGGGCGGCGACGCCGAGGACGAGGCCCCAGAAGGCGGAGCCGATGCCGAACAGGGTGACGCCGGAGGCGGTGGCGAGGAACGTGATCAGCGCCGCCTCGCGGTCCCGCTCCTCCTTGACCGCGCCGGTGAGGCCCCCGGCGAGCGCCCCGAACAGGGCGACCCCGGCGACGGCCGCGACCAGTTCCCCGGGCAGTCCGGTGAAGAAGGCCACCAGCGTTGAGCCGAAGGCACCGACCAGCAGGTAACAGGCCCCGCAGGAGACACCCGCCACGTACCGCCGCCGCGGATCGGGGTGCGCCTCCGGGCCGGTGCAGATCGCGGCGGTGATCGCGGCCAGGTTGACCGCGTGCGACCCGAAGGGGGCGAGCACGGTGGACGCCACCCCGGTGGTGCCGATGAGCAGCCGGTCCCCGGGCCGGTAGCCGGAGGCGGAGAGCACCGCCATGCCCGGGGCGTTCTGCGAGGCGAGGGTGGCCACGATCAGCGGCACCGCGATGCCGACGAGCGAGGCGAGGGAGAACTCCGGGACGGTGAACACCGGCCGGGCCGGCTCGATCGTGCCGACGTGGACGTGCAGCCGCGAGGTGACCGCACTGCCGGCCACCCCCGCGGCGAGCGCGATCAGCACCGCGTACCGGGGCAGCAGCCGCTTGGCCAGGAGGTAGGCGAACAGCACGGATCCGGCGATGACCGGCGCCGTCTTCAGCGAGGTGAAGACATGGGTGCCGAAGGCGAACAGGATGCCCGCCAGCATCGCCGAGACCACCGCCGCCGGCACCTGGCGCATCAGCCACCCGAACACCCCGGTCAGCCCGATCAGCGTGATGACCACGCCGGTGACCAGGAAGGCGCCGACGGCCTCGGCGTAGGAGTACGCGCCCAGGCTCGTCACCAGCAGCGCCGCGCCCGGTGTCGACCATGCGGTGATGACCGGCATCCGGGTGCGCAGGCTCAGCCCGACGCAGGTCAGGCCGCTGCCTATGCAGATCGCCCACACCCAGGAGGTGGTCTGCGCAGGGTCGAGGTGTCCGGCCGAGGCCGCCGCCAGCACGATGACCAGCGTCCCGGAGCAGGAGACGACGACGGCCACCAGCCCCGCCAGCACGGCGGACGGCGACGCGTCGCGCAGCAGCCGGGGCCGGCCGTCCGGTCCCTGTTCTCCGGCCGGTGGCCCGGCCGGACCGCCGGCGGCGGGCGCCGGGTCCGTCGGGGTGTACGTCTCGGGGGACTCAGGGCTCAACTGTCTTCCTCCACCGCCCTTTCGGGCCTGTTCCAGGTCGGCGACGCCCCCGACCGTACAGCGGCGCCCGCGCAAGGACGCCACGGAATGCGCTCCTCCGCTACGCCCCGAGCCCCGCGCCCAGTTCCCGTCGGTAGCCGGCGTACGCCGCGCGCAGTTCCTCCCCCGGCCAGCCGGCGGGCAGCAGGGCGTCGGGCAGGACGGGGTCGGCGAGCAACTGGCGGACGGCCGCCGCGTAGGCGGTGAACCGGTCCGCCGGGTGGCCGGCCCGGGTGGCACGGTCGAGCAGGAAGCGGGCGGTGGCCGCCCAGCCGGCCAGCGGCCACAGCCGGGCGGCCAGTTCACGCGGCGGCTCGTCGGGACGGGCCGTGTACGTCAGCGCCACCCGGTGCACCTCGGCGGGCAGCGGCCGGTCGAGGTTGGCCGGACGCAGCCACACGCCCTCGCGCAGTTCGGCCAGGCGCAGCGCGGTCAGCCGGTTGCGCAGCTCGGCGCGTTCGGCGGGGCCGCGCCCGGTCGCCGTGATCACCACCATCTCCCAGTCGCCGTGCCACGCGCGCGTGCGCGGCCGTACGGCGTCGTCCTGGCGCCGCTGCCGCTCCAGCAGCCGGTCGCTGAGCCGGTAGACGGCGTCCGTGCGCCGCAGATCGCCCGCGGCCACCATCCGGCTGAGCGCGGCCCGCAGCGTGGAGCCGCCGATCCCGAACGGCTCCACCAGCCGTACCAGGTCCCGCACCGGCAGCTGCGGCGGGTGCACGCCGAGGAGCAGGCTCAGCACCACCGACCGGGCGGACAGCGGGCGCAGGGCCGCCGCGTCCGGCACCGGCCCCGGCCCCTCCGGAAGGTTCACGCACATGGATCCGTACTGTACGTGGCGCTGCTTGTTGCACCATTGCTACGGCCGCATGGAAGGTGCAACATGCTCGTATGGTCTCGATTCCCGCGCAGTCGCCGATCCAGCCGCAGTCCGTGACGCACGACGTCACCAACCAGCCCCCGCCGCTCGCCCCGTACGACGCCTCCGACGACCCGGCCCTGCTGGAGGGGGTGCGCCGGGAGGGCGCCGGGTGGGCCGAGGAGGACCTCCGTCGGCTGGGGGCGCGTGCCGGGAGCGCGGAGGCGCAGGAGTGGGGCGAGCTGGCGAACCGGTACGAGCCGGTGCTGCGCACCCACGACCGCTACGGCCACCGCGTGGACGAGGTCGACTTCCACCCCTCCTGGCACCACCTGATGCGGACGGCGGTCGCCGAGGGCCTGGCCGGCGCGCCGTGGGCCGACGCCCGGCCGGGCGCGCACGTGGCCCGGACCGCGGGCGGCCTGGTGTGGGGGCACACGGAGGCGGGGCACGGCTGCCCCACCTCGATGACGTACGCCGCCGTACCCGCCCTGCGCGCCCAGCCGGACCTGGCCAAGGTGTACGAACCGCTGCTCACCAGCCGGGAGTACGACCCCGAGTTGCGCGTGCCCGCCGACAAACCCGGGCTGCTCGCCGGGATGGGCATGACGGAGAAGCAGGGCGGCTCCGACGTCCGCACGAACACCACCACCGCCACGCCCACCGGCGAGCCGGGCGTGTACACGCTGCGCGGGCACAAGTGGTTCACGTCGGCGCCGATGTGCGACGTCTTCCTGGTGCTCGCCCAGGCCCCGGGCGGGCTGTCGTGCTTCCTGGTGCCGCGCGTCCTGCCGGACGGCAGCCGCAACACCTTCCGCATCCAGCGGCTGAAGGACAAACTCGGCAACCGCTCCAACGCCTCCTCCGAGCCGGAGTTCGACCGGACCGTGGCCTGGCTGGTGGGGCCGGAGGGGCGCGGGGTGAAGACCATCATCGAGATGGTCAACTGCACCCGGCTGGACTGTGTGATGGCCTCGGCGACCCTGATGCGCAAGACACTGGTCGAAGCGGGTCACCACGCCCGGTACCGCCGCGCGTTCGGCGCCCGGCTGATCGACCAGCCGCTGATGCGCAACGTCCTGGCCGATCTCGCGCTGGAGTCGGAGGCCGCGACGACGCTCACGCTGCGGCTGGCGGGCGCGGCGGACCGCGCGGTGCGCGGGGACGCCGGGGAGCGCGCCTTCCGGCGCATCGCCACCGCCGTCGGCAAGTACTGGGTCACCAAGCGGGGTCCGGCGTTCACCGCCGAGGCCCTGGAGTGCCTGGGCGGCAACGGGTACGTCGAGGACTCCGGCATGCCCCGGCACTACCGGGAGGCCCCGCTGCTGTCGATCTGGGAGGGCTCCGGGAACGTCAACGCGCTCGACGTGCTGCGTGCCCTCGGCCGGGAACCGGACACCGCTCAGGCGCTGTTCGCCGAACTCGCCCTCGCGCGCGGGGCGGACGCCCGTCTCGACGCGACCGTGGCCGCGCTGAAGGACGAGTTGGCCGGAACCGATCAGGTGGGTGCCCGCCGGCTGGTCGAGCGGATGGCGCTCGCGCTCCAGGCCTCCCTGCTGGTGCGGCACGCCCCGCACCCGGTCGCGGACGCCTTCTGCGCGTCCCGCCTCGGCGGCGACTGGGGCCACACGTTCGGCACCCTGCCCGCCGGAACCGACCTCGACCCCATCCTGACCCGCGCCCTCCCCGACCGGGACTGACCGGGGGCCACCCGGACGGCCCGGGGCGCCGAGACGCACCGGGCCGCGGGAACCGCCCAGGCCCCTGGGACTGACCAGGCCGCTGGACTGACCAAGGCGCCGAGGCCGACCGGGGCGCCTGGGCCGACGGGCGCGGCGGCCGGGGGGCCAGACGGCCGACCGGAGGGCTCGGCGACGCAACGGACGCGGGCAGGCGGCCAGGTGGCCGGTGGGCGAGGTGGTTGACCGGTTGACGGGATGGTTGGCCGGCGGGCGAGGTGGTTGGCCGGTGGACGGGGCGGCCGAACCACGGCCCGCAGACCGTGTGGTCCGCCGGCCGCCAGCGGGCCAGCGACGCAACCGACATGACGGCCCTGCGGCGCACCGGGCGCCGGCCGACGGGCGAGACGACCGGTGGGGCGAGGTAACCGGCGGGAGAGCGGTCGGCTCGAACCCGCAGGGCCTGTGACGCACCGGGGGCGAGCCTGCGGGCGACGAGGTCGCACCGGGCGCCTGCGGACGCGGCGGCCGACCGACCAGCCTGCCCGGTGACGCACCGGGCACGACCCGGCTGGCGACGCGACCGATCCGCGGACCCGCGGGCCCCGCGGCCCACCGGGGCGTCGGCCGGTGGGCCAAGTGGCCGATCGGTGGGCCCCGTGGCGCACCGGGCGCGGGTTCCGGCCCTGGTGAGGGGCCTGCGTCTCCGTGCTGGGACTCGGGCGGCGGCAGGGGTCAGACCATGCGTCCCCACTGGGGGCCCAGGCGGGCCCATTCCGTGTCCCACGCCCGCATGCGGCGGCGTTCCAGGCGGCCCCGTACGGCCAGGCCCGCGACGCAGGGGACGGCGGCGGCGCTCACGCCGACCAGAAGGCCGACCAGCGTTGCCCGGAGGGCGGCCTCGGAGGCGGTGACGGGTCGGCTGACGATTCGGCCGCGCGGGTCGGTCCAGACGGTGACCGGCGTCCCGGGCCCGCTGCCGGACGGTACCCGGACCCGGCCGGTACGGGACGAGCCGTCAGCCGCCGTCCAGCGGACCACGGTCCGGACCCGCGCCCCCTCCGGAGCGCGCTCCCCCCGCGCGGAGGACTTCGCCGGGCCCCCTGAGACCACCCGGGCCACGGTCGGCCTGCGCAGGGCCCGCTCGCGGGCGAGCCCGTGCTCCACCGAGCCGGCCGTGAACAGGCCCGCCAGGACCCCGCCCAGGACGGTCAGTACGAAGGCACCGAGCACGACCCAGGCCTCCACCACGTCGGCCCGGCGTCTGAGCGGGTTCCGCCGCCAGCGCCACAGCCACACCTTCGGACCACGGAACGCCTTCAAGGGCATCCTCCTCACGAGCGCACCGACCGGCCGGACCGCCCTCCCGTAAGGAGGGATCGCTCCGCTGCTCACGACGAGCCGTCAACCGACGGTCGCACGAGAGACCCTTCTTGCGCAGGCGTACCGCACAGGAACCGGCCGATCTTCGCCACGGCCGGTGAACTCAAGTCGTGGCCTGCACGGATGCCCGGGTTGAGGGTGATTGTCAGTGGTGGGGTGCACACTGGCCGACATCTGACGACACCATGGACAGGCGAGGTCACGTCGCCCGCCCCCCACGGACGAAACCGGCAGCCCCCGCCGGTGAACCCGGCCGCACACCGGTGCCGAGGACGGCCGGTGACGGTGGCCGGTCCCGGTCGTGGTCCGGCCGTCGATTGATCGGCGGCGGGTGTACGGCAGTAGGGTGACGCCCGTGGCACCACGACCGTTGCATGAAATCGTCGAACCGGGCTGGGCGAAGGCCCTGGAACCCGTCGCCGGACGGATCGCCGAGATGGGCGACTTCCTGCGCGCGGAGATCGCCGCGGGACGCACGTACCTCCCCGCCGGACCGAACGTCCTGCGGGCCTTCCAGCAGCCCTTCGACGAGGTCCGCGTCCTGATCGTCGGTCAGGACCCGTACCCCACCCCCGGGCACGCGGTGGGGCTGTCGTTCTCCGTCGCGCCGGAGGTACGCCCGCTGCCGCCCAGCCTGATCAACATCTTCCGCGAGCTGCACACCGACCTGGGACTGCCGCAGCCGTCCACCGGAGATCTCACCCCGTGGACACAGCAGGGCGTCCTGCTGCTCAACAGGGCGCTGACCACCGCGCCGCGCCGCCCGGGCGCCCATCGGGACAAGGGCTGGGAGGAGGTCACCGAGCAGGCGATCCGGGCCCTGGCGGCCCGTGGCAAGCCGCTGGTGTCCATCCTCTGGGGCCGGGAGGCCCGTAATCTGCGTCCACTGCTCGGCCGTCTGCCGGTCGTCGAGTCCTCGCATCCCTCGCCCAAGTCTGCCGACCGCGGCTTCTTCGGCTCGCGCCCGTTCAGCCGGGCCAACGACCTGCTGATGCAGCAGGGCGGACAGCCGGTGGACTGGCGCCTGCCGTGACGGCCTCCGGGTATCTCGCCGTGGATTCCGGCGGTTCCGGCCTCCGGGTCGCCGTCGGTGTGCCAGGGCGGGAACCCTCGGCGCGGGGCGAGACGCGGGAGCCGGTCCGCACCGGTGCCCGGGGCATCGACCCCGCCCATCTGATGGACCAGCTCGTGCCGGTGGCGCGCGCCTTGGCGGCCGAGGCGGGACTCGGCGCCCTGGACACGGCGGTCGTCGGGGCGGCCGGGTTCGCCAGCCTCGGCGACGCCCTGCGCGCCGAACTGCCCGGCGCCCTCGCCGGGGAACTGGGCGTGCGGGCCATGGCGCTGGCCGCGGACGCCGTCACCGCGTACGTCGGCGCCCTCGGGCCGCGTCCGGGCGCCGTACTGGCCGCGGGCACCGGACTGATCGCCCTCGGCACGGACCTGACGGGCTGGCGGCGGGCCGACGGCTGGGGGCATCTGCTGGGCGACTGCGGCGGCGGCGCCTGGATCGGTCGGGCCGGTCTGGAGGCCGCGCTGCGTGCCCACGACGGCCGGGACGGCGGTTCCGCGCCGCTGCTGGCCCGCGCCGAGGAGCGGTTCGGCCCGGTGCGCGGCCTGCCCGGCCTGCTGTACCCCCGGTCCGACCGGGCCGCCGTACTGGCCTCCTTCGCGCCCGAGGTGGCCGGGTGCGCGGCCCTCGACCCGGTCGCCGCGGACATCCTGCGCGCGGCGGCCCGGCACCTGACCGACTCCGCCGCCGCCGTGTGCCCGCCCTGCGGCGCCCCCGAAGTGGCGTTCACCGGCGGTCTGTTCAAGCTGGGCGACCCACTCCTCGTACCGCTGCGCGAGGAGCTGGGGCGCAGGCTGCCGCATGCCCGGCAGGTGCCGGCCGAGGGAGACCCGCTGCACGGCGCGGTGCGCATCGCGACGGACCTGGCGACGGACCGGCTCGCCCTGCCGGGCGATCCGGCGCTGCTGTGCGTGATCCGCATCCGCGACCGGAACGACTGAGGTCTCCGTTCGGGACGGTTCCGTCCCGGTGCGGGGTCATGCGTCCGTCATGTACCCGGACCGGGTGGTTTCCGCGCACAACTCATCAGACAAAACCGGACGGATACCGCTCACCTGCACCCTCCCCGAACGGAGGAGCCCACGAAACCAGTAACATGCGGCGCCATGAGCTCCCCCACTGGACCCGCGTCCGGCCTGCCCGTACGAATGCCGCGCCCCCGCCAGCCCGGACGGCACCGCCGCCCGGAGCCGCTGGTGGCTCCCGAGGGCGCGCCCGCGCTCGTCCTCGCGGTGCCCGGCGCGCCCAGCGCCGGCACCCGTGGCCTCGCCGAGGAGGTCGTGAGCATCGCCCGCTCCGAACTCCCCGGCCTGGACGCCCGGATCGGGTACCTGGACGGGGACGACGCCGAGTTCCCCGCGCTCAGCTCCGTGCTGGCGCGCACCGCCGAGGAGCGCACCGCGCGGTACGAGCAGGCGGTCGCCGCCGGGATCGAGGGGGTCACGGAGCCCGAGGGGCCGGCCGCCGTCGTCGTTCCGCTGCTGGCCGGTCCGGACAGCGCGCTGCTGCGGCGGATCCGGCAGTCCGTGATGGACAGCCGGGTCGCCGCCGAGCTGACCGATGTCCTCGGACCGCACCCGCTGCTCGCCGAGGCGCTGCACGTACGGCTGTCCGAGGCGGGTCTGGCCCGGGCCGACCGTGCCCGGCTGTTCACCGTGGCCACCGCCGCCGACGGCATCGTCCTGGCCGCCGTGGGCGGCGAGGAGGCCGTGCAGGCGGCCGGGATCACCGGCATGCTGCTCGCCGCGCGCCTGGCCGTGCCGGTGATGGCGGCGGCCCTGGACCAGGAGGGCTCCATCTCCTCCGTGGCCGAGCAGTTGCGTTCGGCGGGCTCGCAGCAGCTGGCCCTGGCGCCGTATCTGATCGGCCCGGAGATCGACCCGGGGCTGCTCGCCGCGGCCGCCGAGGAGGCGGACTGCGCCACCGCGGAGGCACTGGGCGCGTACCCGGCGGTCGGCAAGCTCGCGCTCGCCAAGTACACGACGGCGCTGGGCATCGCCCCGCAGCAGCCGCAGGGCGTCCCGGTCCGCTGACCCGCCCGGCCACCGGCCGCGGCACGGTTCGGGGCTCGTGTACGACCCGCGGCCGGCGTACGACACGGGGCCCGCTCCCTCCCGGAGCGGGCCCGTCGTCGTACCCGGGTGATACGCGCGGCCCGGCGGTCCGGTCCCGTCCTCAGCCGAAGACGACGCAGGAGGCCGCGGCGACCCGTACCGAGCCGTCGTAGCGGGGGATGCCCGTCGACGGGTCCAGGGTGAACCAGGAGACGTCGCCGGAGCGCTCGTTGGCCGCGTAGAGGAAGCCGTTGTGTTCGGCCAGCGCGCGCGGCCAGTGCCCGCCGCAGGGCACCGTGCCGGTCAGCCGCAGCCCGTCCGCCTCGACGGCGAGGACCGAGAGGACGTCCTCGCCGCGGGTCGCGGTCCACACGAAGCGGCCGTCTGGCGAGACGACGATCCCCGACGGGTAGGCGTCGCCGGCCGGTGCGTCGCGCAGCACCGGGACCTCGGTCAGGGGCTTGAGCGTGCCGTGCCCGGCGTCCCAGCGGCACACCGTGACCGTGGGGGTCAGTTCGTTGACCACGTAGGCGCGCGTGCCGTCCGGGTGGAAGGCCAGGTGGCGCGGGCCGGAGCCGGGGCGCAGGGCGAACTCGCGGTGCACGGCGGGGCTGCCGTCCGCCAGGGTGCACACCCGGACCGAGTCCGTCCCGAGGTCGACGCTGACGGCCCACCGGCCGCTGGGGTCGGGCTGCACCTGGTGGGCGTGCGGGCCGCGTTGCCGCCGGTCGTGCGGGCCGGAGCCGGTGTGCTGGAGCCGGCCGGAGGGCGCGCCGGCGAGCGAGCCGTCCGGGCGCAGGGGCACGGCGGTGACGCTGCCGCAGCCGTAGTTGGCGGTCAGCACGTGGCCGGCGTACAGGCCGAGGTGGGTGGGGCCGCTGCCGCCCACCGGCACCGGGGCGCCGGCGGGTTCCGGCCGGTCACCGGTGACGCGGTAGGCCGCGACGGCTCCCTCACCGGTCTCGCTGACCGCGTAGAGGGTGTGCCCGTCCGGCGAGAGGGCGAGGTAGGAGGGGTCGGGGACGTCCTTGACGGCGGACAGCAGGGTGAGGGCCCCGCCGCCCGGCGCGACCTCGGCGGTCACCAGTCCGGGGCCGCCCGCCGCCGTGAACGATCCGATGAACGCCCGGCGCCTGCCCGCCCTGTCGTCCCCTGCCACCGCTGTCCCCTCTCGGTCGAGCCCGTCGAGCCGGTCCGGGGCCGACGGTAGCAGCCCCCGCCGGGCGGTCTAGACCAAGAGGGTTCGGTGGCAGGGCGGTTCGTGCCGTACCGGGCGCTCAGGCTCCGACCAGCCGGGACCGGGACGGCGGGCGCAGCGGCTCGGCGAGGTCGGCGAGGGCCCGCTCCAGGCCGTGCAGGTGGGCGAGGGCCGGTTCGGCGAGGGCGCGCTCCAGACCGTGCAGCGAGGCGAGGGCGGGTTGGGCGGGCGTTTCGGCGGGGTGGCAGACGGGCTCGGCGGGCGTTTCGGCGGGCTGGCGGACGGGCCCGGCGGACTCGGCGGCAGCGTGCCGGACGGGCTCCGCGCGGCCTGCGGTGAGGGCCTCGACGGCCGCTTCCACACGCCAGCAGGCGGCGGCGAGGCGGGCGTCGTGGGAGGCCTCGGGGTCGGCGGCGACCGCGACCAGGCCCCGGACCTCGCGGGCGCAGTCGTCGAGCAGCGCCAGGACCCGGCGGGCCCGCGCCTTGCGGGCCGGTATCGGGTTCAGCGGGTGCACCAGCGGCGCCACCGACAGCCGTACCCGGCCGAGCAGCTGCTCCAGTTCGGCGACGCGCGGGGCGGGGTCGGCCGTGGCGGAGCCGGCGAGCCGGGCCGCGGCCTCGGCGGTGCAGGCGTGCACACAGCGCAGGGCCCGCTGGATCCAGGCGTCGGTGGTGGCGTGGGTGGTGACCGGGAGCACGCACAGGACGGCGAGCGCGGCGCCCAGCGCGCCGACCCCGGTCTCGGCCAGCCGCAGCGCGAGCAGTCCGGGGCTGAGGACGCCCAGCAGGCCGTAGAGGGAGGCGGCGAGCAGGGTCACCCAGAGCATCATCCAGGTGTAGGAGACGGCGGCGGTGTAGAAGATGCCGAAGACGCAGGCGGCGACAAGGACGGCCGTCGGGACGGGCGCGCCGTGCACGGGGACGGCGACGAGGAGCCCCAGGCCGATGCCGAGCACCGTGCCCAGGACCCGGCGGAAGCCGCGCACCAGGGTCTCGCCGCGCGAGGCGGTGTTGACGAAGATCCACCAGGTGGCGCCGACGGCCCAGTACCAGCGCTGTCCGGACACCAGCTGTCCCGCCAGGAGCGCGAAACCGGCCCCCGCGGTCGCCTGGACGGCCTGCCGGGTGGTCACCCGGGCGAGGCCGGTGCCGCCGAGCGGGGCGGGCGGTGCGGCGGCCGGGGACAGCCGGCGCTCGTAGCACCACAGGCCGAAGCGGACGCCGGCCGCCGTGAGCACGGAGAGCAGCACGGCGGCGTACAGCTCGGGCAGCCGGTCCGGGGTGGCGTGCAGGAACTGGGCCACGAAGAAGGTCATGAACGCGAACACGCCGAGGCTGTGCCCGCGCGGGCCCCACCGGCGGGCGTAGACGCCGGCGCCGACGACGGCCAGGAAGGTGAGGTCGCGGGCGACGGGGTGGTCGTGCAGTCCGGCCGCCGCGGCGAGTACCGGGACGCCCACGACGGGCAGCAGCGCGGTGGTCACCGCCTGGCCGCGCACGGTCGGGTCGGCGACCGTGAACAGGGCGAGCAGCGCGGCGAGCCCCCCGGTGACCGCTCCGGGGAGGGAATGTCCGGCCAGTGCGCAGACCACGACCGCCAGCCCGATGCCGAGGACGGCCCGCGCGGCGAAACGCAATCGCGCCCGCCCTGGGTCCGGTGCCACGAACATCCTCTTCAGCACTGCTGCCCTCCCCTGGGAACACCGATACGGAAAAGGCGCCGCGGGGACCCGCAGCGCCATTGACACGTCCATGAGAGCATCACCGATCCCACTGGCTCAAGTGATCCCGAATTCACCATGCCATTGGCACAGCACCAGCCCGTCAGTCACACCTGCCGGAATGCCAACGGACCAGGTCGGGGGGTCTGCGGGACCCCGCCCCGGCTGGACCATTGGTACAGTCGTCCGTCATGGCCGTGGACGAACTCGACACCCGCATCCTGCGGCTGCTCCTGGAGCAGCCGCGCACCAGCGTGCGCGAGTACGCCCGCATCCTCGGCGTGGCCCGGGGCACCCTCCAGGCCCGGCTGGACCGGATGGAACGGGACGGCGTGATCACCGGAACGGGCCCCTCCCTCTCCGCCGCCGCGCTGGGCCACCCGGTGCTGGCGTTCGTGCACATCGAGGTCACCCAGGGCCACCTGGACGACGTGGGGGACGCGCTGGCCGCCGTGCCGGAGATCGTGGAGGCCTTCTCGATCACCGGCGGCGGGGATCTGCTGGCCCGCGTGGTGGGCCGGGACAACGCGCACCTGGAGGACGTGATCCAGAAGCTGATCAGCCTCCCGGGCGTGGTGCGCACCCGTACCGAGGTGGCGCTGCGCGAGCGGGTCCCGTACCGGCTGCTGCCCCTGGTGGAGTCGGTCGGCCGGGCGACGGCGCGCGGCTGACGGCGGGCACGCTGGACGCCATGAGCGATCCCGGCACCCTCTCGGTCATCTTCGATCTCGACGGAACGCTCGTGGACAGCGAGCCGAACTACTACGAGGCGAGCCGGCAGACCCTGGCCGCCCACGGCGTCCCCGGCTTCACCTGGGCGGACCACGAGGGCTGCGTCGGCATCAGCACCCGGGAGACGGTACGGCTCTGGCGGGAGCGCTACGGCCTGCGCGCCTCGGTGCCGGAACTGCTCGCCGAGACGAACCGCCGCTGTCTCGACCTGGCCCGCACCCGCACCCGCGCGTACCCGGAGATGCGCGCGTTCGTGGAACTGCTGGCCGCCGGGAACGTCCCCATGGCGGTGGCCTCGGGCTCCTCCCCGGAGGCCGTCGAGGCCGTCCTCACGGGCACGGGCCTCGCCTCCCGCCTGCGGACCACGGTCTCCGCCGACGAGGTCCCCCACGGCAAGCCGGCCCCCGGCATCTTCCTGGAGGCGGCCCGCCGCCTCGGCGCGCCCCCGGCCGCCTGCGTGGTCCTGGAGGACGCGGCCCCCGGCGCCGCCGCGGCCCACGCGGCCGGCATGCGCTGCATCGCCCTCCCGTCCGTCCCCGCCCAGGCGGACGCCCCCGAGTTCGCCACCGCGTCCCTGCTGCTCCCCGGCGGCCAGGCGGACTTCAGGGCGCGGTCGGTGCACGCGTGGCCGCGCGACGGGGCCCGCTGAACGGTTCCGCTACGGACGGCCCTCTGCGCGTGCGCCGTCGGCCGGGGCTGCTTAGCGTGACCCCATGAGCACAGTCCAGACACGGCCCGCCCCCGACGAGCGGCGATGGAAGGCGCTCGGGGTCTGTCTGGCGGCGGGATTCATCTCGCTCCTCGACACCTCGATCGTGAACGTGGCGCTTCCCTCCCTGGAGCACGGGCTGGGGGCCTCCGAGGCGGTCCAGTCCTGGGTGGTCTCCGGGTACGCCCTCACCTTCGGGCTCGCGCTGGTCCCGGCCGGCCGGCTCGGCGACATGCGTGGCCGGCGCCAGGCGTTTCTGTGGGGCCTCGCCCTGTTCACGGTGGCCTCGCTGGCCTGCGGGCTCGCCTCCGGTCCCGGCTGGCTGGTGGTGTTCCGGCTGCTCCAGGGCACGGCGGCGGGCCTGGTCGCGCCGCAGACCTCGGGACTGATCCAGCAGATGTTCCAGGGCGCCGAGCGGGCCAAGGCCTTCGGTGTGCTCGGCACGGTCATCGGGGTGTCCACGGCGGCGGGCCCGCTGGTGGGCGGGCTGCTGATCGACGCCGCCGGCACCGACGACGGCTGGCGCTGGGTGTTCTTCGTCAATCTGCCGATCGGGGTGGCCGCCTTCGTCGCCGGGCTGCGGCTGCTGCCCCGCTATCCGGCGGCGGGCAAGCGCGAGGAGTTCGACCTGTTCGGGGTGGCGCTCCTCGGCGCGGGCGTGTGCGCGCTGATGCTGCCCCTGGTGCAGGAGCAGCAGTGGACCGGGCGGGAGAAGTGGGCGCTGGTGCCGCTGGCGCTGGTGCTGCTGGGCGCGTTCTGGGTCTGGGAACGGCGGCAGGGGCTGCTCGGGCGCGCTCCGCTGGTGGACCTGGGCCTGTTCTCGCTGCGTTCTTTCACGCTCGGATCCCTGATCAGCCTCACCTATTTCGCGGGTTTCACCACCGTCTTCTTCCTGTACGCCCTGTACCTGCAGAACGGCGTGGGCTACAGCGCGCTGGCGTCGGGGCTGACGGTCCTGCCGTTCGCGGCGGCCTCCGCGGTCGGGGCGGCCGCGGGCGGCCGGCTGGTGGTGCGGTTCGGCCGCAAGCTGGTCGTCCTGGGGCTGGCCGGCGTGGCCCTCGGGTTGCTCGGCGTGATGGTGGCGGTGGCCCTCGTGCCCGGGCCGAACCTGGGCTGGGCGTCGGCGCTGCCGCTGCTCGTCGGCGGCATCGGGTCCGGGCTGACGGTCTCGCCGAACACCACCCTCACGCTCACCCGGGTTCCCGTGCAGCGCGCGGGCGCGGCCGGAGGCGTCCTCCAGACGGGTCAACGCGTCGGCTCGGCGGCCGGGATCGCGGTGGTGGGCTCGGTGTACTTCGCCCACCTCGCCAACCACGGCCGCACCGATACGGCGATGCAGCTCGGGTTGCTCTCCGCGGTGGGCATCATCCTGGTCGCCCTCCTGCTGGCGGTCGCCGACCTGCGGGAACGCCAGGTGCGGCCGGAGCCGGAGAAGACCGCGGAACCGGTCGGGCGGGGCCGCGGGGAAGACGGCGTGGAGGAGGGGGTACGGCCCGGAAGGTGAGGGGAGGGGGAGGGAGACGGGCGTACCGTACCGGCTACCGGCCGCGCTCAGCGCCGCGCACGGCAGGACGCCCCCGCGACTTCCGGCGCCGCGTACGGTACGGCGTTCGCCCGCCTTCCGGCGCCGCGTACAGCACGACGCCCGCACGGCTTCCGGCAAGCGTCAGACGGGCGGGCGGGCGACGCTCTCGTCCCGGCGGGCGCGTGTCAGGCCGTACGCCGCTGCGGCGCCGCACCGCGGGGCGCGTGAGCACCCGAGTGAGGCGGTCCCCCGCCGCGCCCGGCCTAGCGCCGGCCCCGTACCGCCCCCGCGGCCCCGGGCCCTGTCAGGCCGTGTGCCCCCGCTGTCTCCGGCCTGCTCCGGCTGAGGCGGCCCGCCCTGGTACCGGCGGGTGCCGCGTCCGGCGGCCCGCCTCACGACCTCCGGCGCGGCTTTCCCCGTTTGGCCGGTCTGGCCGGCCGGGCGCCGCCGGCGCGGGCACCCGCCGTACGGCCCGCCGGTTTCCCTGACGACGACTTCGCCGACGCCTTCGATGACGACTTGCCGGAGGACTTCCCCGCCGGTTTCTGCTGGTCGCCGCGCGTGCGCCGGGCGTCGGTCCCGGAGGTCGCCGTCGTACGGCCCCGCGTGCTGTTGACCGTGCGGCCGCGGACGATGCCGATGAAGTCCTCGACCAGGTCGGTGGTCGCCTCCTCCGGCCAGCACAGGGCGACGCCCGACTGCGGTGCGTCGGTGACCGGGCGGTAGGTGAGGTCCCGGCGGTGGTACAGGCGGGCCAGCGACTGCGGTACGACCAGGAGGCCGACGTTCGCCGCCACCAGCTCCACGGCGTCCGGGGTCGTGGCCGGGCGCTCGAAGGCCGGCTCGCCGGGCGGGGCGTCCCAGCCGAGGACGTCGTCCAGGGGGTGGAAGAGCACCTCGTCGGCGAGGTCGGCCAGGGTGACCTCCTCCGCCGCTGTGATCAGGTGGTCCTTGGGGACGATGACGACCGTGGTCTCGGTGTACAGCGGAATCGCGCTGAAGTACGTACGGTCGACCGGCAGCCGGACGAGACCCGCGTCCGCCTCGCCCGCGCGCAGTACCCCGGGCGCCTCGGCGGCCGGGACCTGGACGAGGGTGAGCGGGATGCCGGGCAGCCGCTCGTTCCAGATCCTCACCCACTTGGCGGGCGTCACCCCGGGAACGTACGCGAGCCGGAACGACGGTGATTCCTCCGAGCCTGTCACCAGGCCAGACTACCGGCCCCCGGCCTCCGCCCGGTCCCGGCCGTGGTCGGCGCCCGCGCAGGCGGCCGATACCCTTGACCTCATGAAGTCGCAGCAGAGCACCCAGACGATGAAGCCCGCGACCGCGGCGAAGAAGCTGGGTGTGTACCTCCCCGCCACCCCCGCTTCCTTCCAGGAGGGTGTGGTCACCCGCGCCGAGCTGAACGAGCTCCAGGCCAACCCGCCGGAGTGGCTGCGCGAACTGCGGCTCAACGGTCCCCACCCGCGCCCGGTGGTGGCCGCCAAGCTGGGCGTGTCCATCGCGGGCCTGGCCCGGGGCGGCGTCACCGAGGCGCTGACCACCGAGCAGATCGAGGCGCTCAAGCAGGAGCGGCCCGAGTGGCTGGAGAAGGAGCGCGCCACGCAGGCCGAGGTCCGCAAGGAGGCCGTGCGGCTGAAGAACGCGAAGAAGGAGAAGGCGGAGCAGGAGGGCGCCGCCGAGCGCCCCTGACCCGTCCGGCCCCGCCTCGCAGCGGGGCCGTTCCATGCCGCCCCGGGAGCGGGCCCGTCCTCGGGCGCTCAGCCCAGGAAGCTCAGCCGCACCCGGCGGTCGGGGTTGTCCTTGTTGGTGTCCACCAGGCACACCGACTGCCAGGTGCCGAGTTCCAGGCGGCCGTCGATCACCGGGAGGGTGGCGTGCGGCGGGACGAAGGCGGGCAGCACATGATCGCGTCCATGGCCGGGGCTGCCGTGCCGGTGCTGCCAGCGGTCGTCGGCGGGCAGCAGGGTGTGCAGGGCCGCGAGGAGGTCGTCGTCGCTGCCAGCGCCCGTCTCGATGACGGCGATCCCGGCGGTGGCGTGCGGGACGAAGATGTTGAGCAGGCCGTCCCGGCCGGCCGCCGCCTCCCGCAGGAATTCCTCGCAGTCGGCGGTCAGATCCACGACACGTTCCCGGGAACCGGTGGAGACGTTCAGCATGCGCGTGGTGAAGGCATCGGACATGCCCCCATCCTGACCCATACGCCGGTTTCCACACGTCCCGGCGTCGCCGTTTTCTGATACGGCCGGTCCATCACACGAGACGCCGTTGACCTGTGCACGTCCACCTGGCTAGGTTCGGCGGCATGTCGCGTTCAGCCCTGCTCACCACGCGCGGTCACATCGACCTGCTGCGGGTGGCCTCCGCCGCGTGTCGCACCGGCCGCTGACGCCTTTCCCCCTGCGCTTCTTCCCGCGCTTTTTTGCGCTTCCTCCTTCGCTCGGACTCCGGGTCGCCCCGCCTGCGCATGCGCCTGAACCGCCATCGACCTGAGCACGGCGGTGCGGCGCGGAGCGGCCCCCTCCCCCTGGAGCGTTCATGAGCATCAGCCACGCCCCACCCAACCCTCCTTCAACTGACATTTCCGGTATCTCCGGATCTGGCAACCCGAACCGGGGCGCCTCCCCCGATCTCCATCCCGTCGTCCCCGTCTCCGCCCGGCGCGCCCGGGTCCCCCGCTGGCTGCGCCGCGCCACCGGTCCGCTTCTGCTGCTGGTCCTGTGGCAACTCTTCAGCGCCACCGGGGTGCTGGCCCCGGACGTGCTCGCCTCGCCGGGGCGGATCGCGCAGGTCGGCCGGGACCTGGTGAGCGACGGTTCACTGCCGTCGGCCATGGCGACCTCGCTGCGGCGGGTCGCACTGGGCCTGTTGTTCGGCACGGTGACCGGCACCGGACTCGCCCTGGTCGCGGGGCTGTTCCGGATCGGCGAAGACCTGGTGGACGCGCCGGTGCAGATGCTGCGGACGGTGCCGTTCGTCGGTCTCATCCCGCTGTTCATCATCTGGTTCGGGATCGGCGAGGCCCCGAAGACCGCGATCATCACCCTCGGTGTCACCTTCCCGCTGTACCTCAACGTCTACGCGGGCATCCGCGGTGTCGACACCCAACTCATCGAGGCGGGCGAGTCGTTGGGGCTGTCCCGGTGGGGTCTGGTACGGCATGTGGTACTGCCGGGCGCGCTGCCCGGGGCACTGACCGGACTGCGTTACTCGCTCGGCATCGCCTGGCTCGCGCTCGTCTTCGCCGAGCAGGTCAACGCCGACGCCGGCATCGGCTTCCTGATGGTGCAGGCGCGGGACTTCCTGCGGACCGACGTGATCGTGGTCTGCCTGATCGTCTACGCCTTCCTCGGCCTGCTCGCCGACTTCATCGTCCGCTCCCTCGAAAGGCTGCTGCTGCAATGGCGACCGACGTTCACCGGACGGTGACCGGACCCGCGGTCCATGTCGAGGGGCTCACCCGGTCCTTCGACGGCCGCGCGGTCATCGACGGCCTGCACCTCGACATCGCTCCCGGCGAGTTCGTGGCCCTTCTCGGCCGCAGCGGATGCGGCAAGTCGACCCTGCTGCGCATCCTCGCGGGCCTGGACCGGGACATCGAGGGCACCGCGCTGGTCCCGCGCCGCCGGGCCGTCGCCTTCCAGGCGCCCCGGCTCATGCCCTGGAAGAAGGTGTGGCGCAACGTCCTGCTCGGACTGCCCGGCAGACCCGGACGGGCGGTCGCCGAGCGGACGTTGGACGAGGTCGGCCTGGGTCACCGCGTCGACGCCTGGCCGAAGACGCTGTCCGGCGGCGAGGCCCAGCGCGCCTCCCTCGCCCGCGCCCTGGTGCGCGAACCCGATCTGCTGCTGCTCGACGAGCCGTTCGGCGCGCTCGACGCGCTCACCCGGATCCGGGCCCAGCGCCTGGTCGGAGAGGTGTGGCAGCGCCGGGGCTGCGCGGTGCTGCTGGTCACGCACGACGTCGAGGAGGCCGTACTGCTCGCCGACCGCGTCCTGGTGATGGACCGCGGCCGGATCGCCCATGAGCAGACCGTCGACCTCGACCGGCCGCGGGAGATCACCGATCCCCGGTTCGCCGCGCTCCGCGCCCGGCTGCTCGGACTGCTCGGTGTCGACACCGCCGCAGAAACCGCCTGACCCCGCACTCCCTCGTACCCGAACGGAACCGACATGCGACGACGACTCGTCCCCGCCGCGCTGCTCCTGCCCTTCGTCCTCCTGCTCACCTCCTGCGGCGGCAACTCCTCCGCGAGCACCGGCACCGACGGAACGGGCCCGGTCACGCTCGGCGTCGGCGACCAGAAAGGCGGTTCGGAGGCTATCCTGCGCGCCGCCGGCGAACTGGAGAACCTGCACTACAAGATCAAGTGGTCGACGTTCACCTCCGGCCCGCCGCTGCTGGAGGCCGTGAACGCCCGGGCCGTCGACATCGGCGGGGTCGGCAACACCCCGCCCGTCTTCGCGGCCGGCGCGGGTTCGAGGATCACCGTCGTGGCGGCCTGGCACGGCACCTCCCGCGGCGACACCATCCTCGTGCCCAACGGCTCTCCGCTGACCGGGACCCGCCAGTTGAAGGGCAGGTCCGTCGCCGTCGCCCAGGGCTCGTCCGCCCACTACCAGCTGGTCGCCTCGCTCGAGAAGGCCGGGCTGAGCCTGTCCGACGTCAAGGTGAAGTACCTCCAGCCGGCCGACGCGCTCGCCGCGTTCACCTCCGGCAAGGTCGACGCGTGGGCGGTCTGGGACCCGTACACCTCGCAGATCCTCCAGGCCCGGCAGGGCAGGGTGCTGACCACCGGCGACGGCGTCACCAACGGACTCTCCTTCCAGGTCGCCTCGCCCACCGCGCTCAAGGACCCGGAGAAGGCCGCCGCCATCAAGGACTATCTCGCGCGGCTGCGTCGGGCCACGGACTGGGTGTACGGCCACCAGGAAGAGTGGGCGAAGGTGTGGGCCAAAGACACCGGTCTGCCGTACGAGGTGGCTCTGGCCTCCGTGCGGCGCACGAACTCCACCCGCGTGGCGGTCGCCGTCGACGAGCCGCTGGTCGCCTCGGAGCAGCGGATCGCGGACGCCTTCGCCGGGCTGCGGCTCATCCCGCACAAGGTCGACTTCGCCGCCTTCGTGGACCGGCGCTACAACGCCGGCCTGCCCCCGTCCACGACCCCGGCGAAGGACTGAGGGGGACTGAGGGGGACTGAGAAGACGGGACGGAACGGCACCGGCCGTACGACCACACCGGCACCCACTGCCCGACGGCGACGGCCACACCACGCCGCACCACGCCCGGCCGAGGCGTGCGCCACACCCTGGCGGCTCCGCCGCACCCCTACCGGCGACGGCACTGTCTGTGAGGGTCCCGGTGCCCGGTGCGCGCACGGGTGCCGAACCGCCGGGTCCCGGGCACCGGCGTCCACCCGGACGCGGAGTTCGGGCGTCCGCCGGAGTCCGGGGCCGGGTATCCGCCCGGGATGCGGGGCCTGGGCGTCCGCGGGGGCCGCGCCCGAGGGTCCGCCCGGGTGTGGGGCCCGTGCGTCCACCGGCACCCGGTACCCGGATCTCCGGGGCGCGCACGGCTGTCGGGCCGTCGGGAAGATCCGGGCGCCGGTTCCCGTTGGGGACTGGCGTGAACGCAGCGCGCGAGGTCGAGGTCGTCGTCATCGGCGCGGGCCAGGCAGGCCTGTCCGCCGCCTACCACCTGCGGCGGTCCGGTTACGAGCCCGACCGCGACTTCGTGGTGCTCGACCACTCCCCCGGACCCGGCGGCGCCTGGCAGTTCCGGTGGCCCTCGCTGACCTTCGGCAAGGTTCACGGGATGCACGCGCTGCCCGGCATGGAGCTGACCGACGCCGACCCGGCGCGGCCCTCGGCCGAGGTGGTCCGGGAGTACTTCGACCGGTACGAGCGCGCCTTCGGCCTGCGGGTACGGCGTCCCGTGGACGTCCGGGCGGTGCGCGAGGGCGCCGGAGGACGGCTGCTCGTGGAGACACCGGACGGCACCTGGGCGACTCGGGCCCTGATCAACGCGACCGGCACCTGGGACCGGCCGTTCTGGCCGCGCTACCCCGGCCAGGAAACCTTCGGGGGGCGGCAGTTGCACACCGCGCAGTACGCCGGCCCCGAGGAGTTCGCCGGCCTGCGGGTCGTGGTGGTGGGCGGTGGCGCCTCGGGCACCCAGCACCTGCTGGAACTCGCCCCGTACGCCGCCGCGACCACCTGGGTCACCCGGCGGCCCCCGGTCTTCCGCGAGGGACCGTTCGACCAGGAGGCGGGCCGCGCGGCCGTCGCGCTGGTGGAGGAGCGGGTGCGCCAGGGGCTGCCGCCGCGCAGCGTGGTGTCGGTCACCGGACTGCCGCTGAACGACGCGATCCGACAGGGTCTCGCGGACGGGATCCTGGACCGGCGGCCGATGTTCGACCGGATCACCCCGGACGGCGTGGAGTGGCGGGACGGCCGGAAGGCGGCGGCCGACGTGATCCTGTGGGCGACCGGTTTCCGCGCCGCGCTCGACCATCTCGCGCCGCTCGGGCTGCGCGAGCCGGGCGGCGGCATCCGGCTGGAGGGCACCCGCGCGGTCGCCGATCCGCGGGTCCACCTCCTGGGCTACGGCCCCTCGGCCAGCACCATCGGCGCCAACCGGGCCGGACGCGCGGCGGTCCGGGACATCCGGCGGCTGCTCGACGGGGAGCCCGTCGCCGCGTGACGTTGCGCCGCTCAGCCGCCCGAGGGCTGTGCGGGGACCGGGGAGGGCGAGGACCAGGGCACGCCGCCGTCGGGCTGGGCCTGCGCCGCGCTCTGGTGGACGGCGTGGAACTCGGCCACGTTCCGCAGGTGCTCGTCGTAGTCGGCGGTGAAGCGGGTGTCGCCGGGCCGGACCGTGACGAAGTACAGCCAGTCGCCCGGCGTGGGGTTGAGGGCCGCGCGCATCGCGTCCGCGCCGGGGTTGTCGATCGGGGTCGGGGGCAGGCCCATGCGCTGGTAGGAGTTGTACGGGCTCTGCACCTGACCGTCGCCCTGGCCGGTGCGGACGGGGTCGTGCTCGAGCGCGTAGCTGACGGTGGAGTCCATCTGCAGCGGCATTCCGCGGGCCAGCCGGTTGAGGATGACGCGGGCGATCTTGCCCATGTCCGCCTTGGTGTCCGCCTCGGCCTGGACGATGCTTGCGACGGTGACGGCCTGGTGGAGGTTCATCGCGTTGCGCTGTGCCCCCGCCGTGACCGGCGCGAGGCCGTACTTGTCGTTGGCGGTGTCGACCATGGTGCGCAGCAGTGACTCGGGGGTGGCTCCTTCCGGGATCGGGTACGTCGCCGGGAAGAGGTAGCCCTCCGGGTTGCCCTCGGCCTCGCCGGGCAGTCTGAGCGCCGCCTTGCCGAGCGACTTGCGGGTGCTGCCCGGGGGCAGCCGGAGCGCCTTGTCGACCGCGTCGTACACCTGGCTCGCGCGCCAGCCCTCCGGGATGACCAGGGTGGCGGGCCTGGCCTGGTCGCGGTCGCCCGCGAGCAGCAGCAGCGGCACCGCCACGGCGGTGCCGGCCGCGACGGCGCCGGCCACGATGGTGAGGAGTCGGCCCCGGCGTGTCAGTCGGATCGTGCTCCGTGGCGGAGTGTTCGTCTGCATGCGGGAACGTTAATACGCACATCGTCATAAACCTGGCATATGTTCAGTCTGTCGGTCGCAGTTGCGCATCGCGGCGCACCAGGGCCGCGTACCGGCCGTTCCGCTCGAGGAGTTCCTCGTGCGTGCCGCGTTCGGCGACGCGTCCGGAGTCCAGCACCACGATCTGGTCGGCGTCGCGGACGGTGGACAGCCGGTGGGCGATGGTGATGGTGGTGCGGTCCGCCGAGAGCGCGTCGATGGCCCGCTGGACGGCGGCCTCGGTGCGGGTGTCGAGCGCGCTGGTCGCCTCGTCCAGGATGAGGACCGGCGGGTCGCGCAGGATGGTGCGGGCTATGGCCAGGCGCTGCTTCTCGCCGCCGGAGAAGCGGTGGCCGCGTTCACCCACGACCGTGTCGTACCCGTCGGGCAGCGCCGTGATGTGGTCGTGGATCTGCGCCGCCCTGGCCGCCGCGTGCAGTTCCTCGTCGGTGGCGTCCGGCTTGGCGAAGCGCAGGTTGTCGGCGACCGAGGCGTGGAAGAGGTACGTCTCCTGGGAGACGACGCCGACGGCGCGGGCGAGGGTGTCGAAGTCGAGGTCGCGGACGTCCACCCCGTCCAGGGTGACCCGGCCGCCGGTGACGTCGTAGAGGCGGGGCACGAGACAGCCGAGCGTGGACTTGCCGGCGCCGGTCGGGCCGACGACGGCGAGGCTGCCGCCGGCCGGCACGGTGAGGTCGACGCCGTCGAGGACGGGGCCGCCCTTGTCGTCGTAGCGGAACTCGACGTCCTCGAAGCGGACCTCGCCCTTGACCGTGTCGAGTCGGACCGGCCGCTCGCGCTCGGCGATGTCGACCGGCAGGTCCAGGTACTCGAAGATACGCTGGAAGAGGGCCAGCGAGGTCTGGATCTGGACGCCGGTCGCGAGCAGGCTCACGGCGGGGCGGAACAGGCCCTGCTGGAGGGAGACGAAGGCGACGATGGTGCCGAGGGAGACGTCGGGCCCGCCGAACCGGAGGGCGAGGCCGGCGGCCCAGTAGATGACGGCGGGCATCGCGGCCATCACGATCGTGATCACGGCCATGCGCCAGCGCCCGGCCATGTTCGCCCTGACCTCCAGGTCCACCAGGCGTTCGGACTCCGTGGCGAAGGACGCGGTCAGCGAGTCGGAGCGGCCCATGGTGCGGCCGAGCAGGATGCCGCTGACGGAGAGCGACTCGGTGACCGTGGCCGCCATGGCGGCCATCTGTCTCTGCCGCTGGGTGGTGATCTTCTTGCGTTCGTTGCCGACGCGGCGGCTGATCCAGACGAACGCCGGCAGCAGGACGAGCGAGACGATCGTCAGCCGCCAGTCCAGGGCGACCATCGCGACGACCGTGGCGACCACGCTGGTGACGTTGGAGACCAGGGAGGTGGCGGTGGAGGTGACGGTGGCCTGCATGCCGCCGATGTCGTTGGCGATGCGGGACTGCACCTCGCCGGTGCGGGTGCGGGTGAAGAAGGCGAGCGACATGCGCTGGAGCCGGCCGTAGACCGCGGTGCGCAGGTCGTGCATCACCCGCTGGCCGACGGTGGTCGAGATCAGCGTCTGGAGCACGCCGAAGACGCCGGCCAGGACGGCGCTGAGGATCATGCCGAGCGCGAGCAGGCTCAGCAGGCCCGTGCGGCCCTCGGGGATGGCGACGTCGAGCGTCTCGCGCAGCAGGAAGGGCGTGGCCACCGAGACCAGCGACGAGGCGCCGACGAGCAGTCCGACGACGGCGAGGCGCCCGCGGTAGGGGCGGAAGAGCCGCAGGATGCGGCGCACCTGCCGGGGCTGCTCGCCGGCGTCGGCAGGTGGGGTCCAGGAGGTTTCGCGGTCGGGGTGCATGGGCTCCTACGGAGGGGAACGGGGCCGGCCCGGGACGGCCGACGATGCCTGACTGATCGTAGCTCATTGTTACCTATACTCACAATGAACGGCATCCTGATATTGTTCCCGCATGACCACCCCCGATCCGGACGGCCTGCTCGCCGAGCAGTTGCTACGGCTCACCCGCCGGGTGCACCGCATCCAGAAACACCATCTGGAACAGCGCGACCTGGGCGTCACCCCGGCCCAGTCCCGGCTGCTGCGCACCCTCGCGCACTATCCCTCGCCGCCGCGCATGGCCGACCTGGCCGAGCGGCTGGAGGTCGTGCCCCGCGCCGTGACGACCCTGGTCGACGGGCTGGAGGCGAGCGGCAAGGTCCGCCGGGCCGCCGACCCGGCGAACCGGCGCGTGACCCGGATCGAGCTGACGGACGAGGGCCGCGCCACCCTGCGCGAACTGCGCGGCGCCCGCCGCTCGGCGGCCGAGGAGATACTGGCGCCCCTCACGGAGAAGGAGCGCCAGGTACTCGGCGTACTGCTGGACACACTGATCGACGGGGACGTCGCGCCGCGCTGCTGAACGTGCGGCCCGCGACCTGCGCGGAGCTGCCGCGGGCTCGCGTCAGCAGCGACCGCGGTCCTCCGTCAGCACGCCCTGGACGGTGGTCAGCGAGCGGTCGTAACAGCCCGCCGAGCCGAGCAGGCGGTAGCGCTCGGTCGAGGTGCCCACCGCGTGCCGCTGGTCACGCGGGACATCGAGCGTGTACGCGGCGTCGCCGCTGTAGGTGTCGTCCAGCCGTGACCAGGCGGTGCGCCGGCCGCCCTCGCGCGTCACCGCCGAGGCCCGGTCGCCGACGGTGAGCACGGTGCGCAGCCGGCCGCCCGGGCCGAGGGTGACGGTGCCGTTCATGGTGTGCGTCCGGTGCGTGCGCGTCGTCCGCGTGGGTCCGTGACCGGCGGTCCTGACCGACTCGTCGTCACTCCAGGAGGCGTCCAGCCCGTCCGTGGTCTCGCCGTCGGTCCAGCGGTGCACGGAGGTGTGGGCGAGCGTGCGGGTGACGGTGGTGGTCACCCGTCCGTGGGAGGTGTCCAGGTACCCCGAGACGGTGAGCCGGTGTCCGGCCCCGGTGTCCACCCGGTGCTCCGGGCCGGGGGTGTACACCGAGGAGTCGGTGAGGTCGCCGGCGGTGTCCCCGGTGAGCGCGCCGGGCACGCGGGCGCGGCGCGGATCCTGCCAGACCAGCACGTTCACCGGCGTACTCCACCCCGGCCCGCCGGCCGGCGCCCCGGCGACGGACACCTCGACGCGGTGCGGGCGGCCGTCGTTGAGCAGGCCGGCGAAGGGCGTGAGGTCGTACTCGACGGGCCGGACGTCGAAGGCGCGCGGGGCCGGGACGACGTACCAGAGGAAGGGGTTGGACCAGCCGCCCGTCCACACGTGCGGGTACGGCGCCGCGATGCCGGCGAGCCGTCCGTCGACGCTGATCCGCACCTCCCGGTACGGTCCGTGGTCGGCCTTGCAGGAGTACGGCGCCGGGTCGGCGACGGTCAGGTACCAGAACTCCTCGCAGCCGCCGCCCGAACCGGTCGCGTACACCTCGGCGACGATCCGTTCGCTGTTGCGCGGCGTGGTGAGCGTCGTACCGGCGGGCGTGTCGGCGAGGGTGAGGACACGGTCGGGCGCGGGGGCCGCGGGACGCCCCGCGTAGAAGGTCAGGGTGACGTGCACGTCGATGACCCCGGTGTAGGTGTCGTCCACCACGTTGCCGATCAGCATCTCGACGTCGCGGGCGGCACGGAAGGTGTCGCTGTAGCGGGTGACGTCCTTCTCGACGTGCCACTCGATGCCGTCGGGCGAGGGTTCCGGGGTGGAGGTGCGCAGGACCTCGACGCCGCCGACCCGCAGATAGCCGAGCCGGTCGTACTGACGGCCCTTCACCTTGCCGTCGAGGCGCAGCACGACCTTGCTCCAGCGGTCGCCGCAGCCCTCGGGGGGCGCGTAGACGCCGCGGTAGGGCGTGAAGTCACGGAAGCGCGCGTCGGCGATGGTGACCCGGCAGGAGCGGGTGTGCGGCCGGGCGACGGTCGGGGCCGCGGTCACCGGGTCGTGCCAGTCGGTGCCGAACTCGGCGGGGACGTCCACCGCTCGGGCGGCCGGCGCGCCCGTACCGAGGAGCGCGCTCACCAAGAGGGTCGCCCCGGCGAGCATGGACATGACTAACTTTCTTCTCATGGGCGTGTTCTACGGGGAGACAGCCCCGCCCCGCAATGACGCCTCGGGGGACCGGACCGATACGGACGGCCGTCACGGAACACCGCACCGACACCCAGAGAAGTGACATTCAGTCATATAAGCGCATACTCCTGGCATAGTGCGGGCATGGAGATCACGACCGCCGGCGGCGCTCCCGCCGGGCGCACGGCCGCGAGCCCCGCCCTCCGCGCCGCCCACGGACTCCCGCGGTGAAGGCGCAGGCCACGGACCCGCCGGGACGGCACCGCCGGACCGTCCGCACGCTCACCGGGGCCGTCGCCCTCACCGGGGCCCTCGTCGCCACCGGTACCGCCCTGTTCACCGGCCCGGACCCGGGTCCGCTCCCCGCCCCCGGCGGGACCGCGACCGGACCGGACCCGTCACCCGGCGCACCCGGCATCGGCGACCCGCTCATGCCGCTCGCCGGCAACGGCGGCTACACCGTCCGCCGTTACACGCTCGACTTCGACTGGCGCGCGCCCCGCACGCCCTTCCAGGCAGGCGCCACCCTCAGCGCCACCGCCACGCAGGCCCTGTCCCGTTTCGACCTGGACTTCGCCGGCAACACGCTGCACCGCGTGACCGTCGACGGGGCACCGGCCACCACCGAGCGCCACGGTGACGAACTCGTCGTCACCCCCGCGCGGCCGATCCCGCGCGGCAGCGCGTTCACCGTCCACGTCGCGTACACCGCCGACCCGGCCCAGGGACGCCACCGCGACGACGCGATCCAGGACTACGGCTGGGTGCCCACGTCCGACGGGACCCTGGTCTGCGCCCAGCCCGACGGCGCACGGATGATCTTCCCGGCCAACGACCACCCGAGCCTGCGGGCGCCCGTCACCTTCCGCGTGACGACCCCGCCCGGACTGAGCGCGGTGGCCAACGGCCGCCTCGTCACCACCGTCCGGCAGCCCGACGGCCGCACTCGGTGGACGTACGACTCCGAACAGCCGATCGCCCCGCAACTGGTCCAGCTGGCGATCGGCAGGTTCACGTTCGTCGACAGCGAGGGGCCGCGCGGGCTCCCCGTCCGGGACGTGGTGCCGGACGGCCTGGTCGCGGACACCGAGGAGTACCGCTCGCTCACCCCGGACCATCTGGCCTGGCTGGAGCAGCGGCTCGGCCCCTATCCGTTCCGCCGCTACGGAGTGCTGGTCGGGGACACCGATCTGCCGGTGGCGCTGGAGACCCAGTCGCTCTCCGTCCTGCCCCGGGACGACCTGCTGGGCGACCGGGTCGACGCCGAACGCAACCTCGTACACGAACTGACCCACCACTGGACGGGCGACAGCGTCGCCCTCCGGCGCTGGTCCGACCTGTGGCTGAGCGAGGGTCACGCCCGTTTCTACGAGCGCCTGTACTCCGCCGAGCACGGCGGGACCGATCTCGAGTCCGTGATGCGGGCGGCCTACGAGCAGCACGACCAGTGGCGGCACGACGAGGGAGCGCCCGCCGAGCCCACCGACGCGACGCTGTTCAAGGTGATGCGGTACGACGGCTCGGCGCTGGTGCTGTTCGCGCTGCGCGAGAAGGTCGGCGAAGAGACCTTCGGCCGGATCGAGCGGGCCTGGGTGACGGCCTACCGGGGCCGGGCGGCGGGCACCCGGGACTTCGTCGCGCTCGCGTCCCGGGTCGCGGGCGAGGACCTCGGCCCGTTCCTGGACCCGTGGCTGTACGGGGCGCACACCCCGGCGATGCCGGGGCATCCCGACTGGCGCGTGGACCCGGTGGAGGACTGAGCATTCGGGTGGCCGGGCGACCGGGCCGGGACCGGACGGCGCGTCATGTTTGGTTGCCCCGGGCAGCGGAGTCGCTGCCGCCGACCGGGTGGCCTGTGGGGGGCCGCTGGTCCACCCCGGTGACGCTCGCCACGACACGGCGCGCGGGGCACGGAAACGTACGAGGGGTGGCGCGACGGGCGACTCCTCCGCCCTGGTTGCGAACGAGCGTGGTTGGGAGAGCCCCTGCAATGAGAAGAACTGTCGTTGCTCGTATCCCCGGTGCCGTCCGGAGATGCCGTCGTACGGCCTGTGTGATCGCGGGGGCGGCACTGCTGCCACCGCTGCTGATCCTCCCGATGTCCGGCTGCGCCGACCCGTCCGACCGGCGGCTGCAGGACGCCTTCACGGACGCGGCGCGCGAGTTCCAGGTGCCGCGCAGTGTCCTCATGAGCGTGTCGTACCTTCAGTCGCGCTGGGACTCCCATCCCGACGCGCCCAGCGTCGCGGGCGGTTTCGGACCGATGCACCTGCTGGATCCCGACCTCGTCGCGACCCCGGGGCCTTCCGCCGGCCCGCAGGCGGTGGACGGCGTCCACGCCCAGCCCCGCGCCGCGGCCCCCGGACCGGCCGCCGCGGACGGCGCCGCCCCCTCGTCCGGCCACGCCGTGCAGCCCGCGGACCTGCCCCACGCGGCACGGCTGATCCACGTCCCGGCCGAACGCCTGCGCAAGGACGCCGTCGCCAACGTGCGCGGCGGCGCGGCGCTCCTGGCGGCCACGCAGCGGCAGCTCGGCAAGCCCCTCAGCGCCGACCCGGCGGACTGGTGGGAGGCGGTGGCACGCTTCCCGGGCACCCGTGACGTCTCGTCGGCCGCCGCCTACGCCGACGATGTCTTCGCCCTGATCCGCCGGGGCGCGCACCGCACCACCGCCGAGGGACAGGAGGTCACGCTCCCCGCCACGCCCCGCGTCCGGCCGCGCCACCGGACCACCGCCGCCGAGGGACCGCAACGGCAGGACGTCGAGTGCCCCGCCGAACTGGCCTGCGACTGGCTCGGCGCGCCCTACGAGGAGATCGACGACAGCGCGTACGGCAACCACGACCTGGCCGACCGCCCCAGGGACCAGCCGATCGAGTACATCGTCATCCACGACACGGAGGCGGAGCTGCCGAGCATGCTCCAGACCGTGCAGGACCCCACCGAGTCGTCGTGGCACTACTCGATCCGCTCCAGCGACGGTCACATCACCCAGCACGTCAAGACCAAGGACGAGGCCTGGCACTCGGGCAGTCAGTTCGTGAACGCCCGCTCCATCGGCATCGAACACGAGGGGTTCCTCACCCATCCGGGGACCTGGTACACGGAGCGGATGTACCGGGCCTCGGCGCGCCTGGTGAAGTACCTGGCGAAGAAGTACGCCATCCCGCTGGACCGGCAGCACATCTTCGGCCACGACAACGTGCCGGCCCCGACCGCCGACAGCATCCCCGACATGCACGACGACCCCGGCCCCTTCTGGGACTGGCGCCACTACTTCGACCTCCTGGGCGCGCCGCTGCGGGCCACGGCGGGACCGGACAGTGACATGGTGACCATCCTGCCCGACTACACCACCCACAAGCCGGAGTTCACGGGTTGCACCGGTAGTGGTTCACCGTGTCGGCCGCACGGCTCCAGCGCCGTCCGCCTGTACACCGAGCCGAGCGAGCGCGCCCCGCTGATCCAGGACCCGGGCCGCAAGCCGGAGGGCGACGACTCCACCGTGGACGTCAACGACCTGGGCTCGCGGGTCTCCGCCGGTCAGACCTTCGCCGTCGCCGACCGCAGCGGCGACTGGACGGCGATCTGGTTCCAGGGCAACAAGGCCTGGTTCAAGAACCCGCGGAGCCGTCCGACCGCCGTCGGCGCGGCCGGGCGCATGATCACCCCGAAGGAGGGCCTGGACGAGATCCCGGTGTACGGGCGTGCCCTCCCGGAGGAGGAGGCGTACCCCGACGACATGGACGAGCCGGACGAGTCGCCGCTTCCGTACAGCCTCGAGGCGGGCCAGCGCTATGTGACGCAGTCCGGCGTCGGCAGCTCCTACACCGCCAAGTCCTTCACCGACACGCCCAACCCGGTGGTGTGGGGCCGGGAGAAGTACTACGAGATCCAGTTCGGCCACCGGCTCGCGTACGTCCGGGCCAGTGACGTGGACCTCGTGACCTCGACCGCGGCCTCGGGCCCCCAGGACAGCCCGGCCGCTCCGTCCGCCCCGGCTGCTCCGGCCTCTCCGTCCACCTCGGCCGGTTCCGCCGGTTCCGCCGGTTCCGCCGGTTCCGCCGGACGATGACCGCACGGCAGCCGGGGGTCAGGGCTCCCGGCTGCCGGTCGGCGGTGCCCTGGCCGGAACACGGCGCATCCGAAGGGCCGTCGGGAAAACTGTTTGAAATTCACCACTGCATGACGTCAACCTTTCACGGCTTGTTGCCGCTCGCCGCGGCCTTCCGCTTCCCTGCCCTGACACGAGCCACTGGGACGTCATGCAGATCCAAGACCTTCCGTATCCCGATCCGGGCGTGCCCGACGCACGCTCGGGTCCCCGATTCCTGTGGTGGCTCTGGCGCAACCAGCTGGGCGGGCAACTGAAGTCGCTCGCCTGGGGCCTGCTCCACTTCGTCTCCGTCTCCGCCCTGCCCTTCTGCGTCGGTCTCGCCGTGCAGGCGGCCGTCGACCGCTCCGGCACCCGGCTGGCCCTGACGGGGTGTCTGATGCTGCTGTGCGGAACGGGCCTCGCCGTCGGTGACACCTTCCTGCACCGCACCGCCGTCACCAACTGGATCACCGCCGCCGCCCGCGTCCAGCAACTGCTGGCCCGCAAGGCCGCCCACCTCGGTTCCGCCCTGACCAGGCGCGTGGCCGCCGGCGAAGTGGTGTCCGTGTCCACGGCTGACGTGGAGAAGATCGGATGGTTCGTCGAGGCCGTCTCCCGCTTCACCGCCGCGGCCGTGACGGTGGTGATCGTCGGCGTCGGCCTGGTCGTGTACCAGCCCGCGCTCGGCGTGGTGGTCGCCGTGGGCCTGCCCGTCGTGGCGCTCGCGGTGCTGCCGCTGCTGCCCCGGGCGACCCGCCGCGCCGATGTGCAGCGCGAGAAGGCGGGCCGGGCCACCGAGCTGGCCACGGACACGGTCGCGGGCCTGCGGGTGCTGCGCGGCATCGGCGGCGAGGAGCTGTTCCTGGACCGCTACCGCCGGGCCTCCCAGGAGGTACGGCACGCCGCCGTGCGCAGCGCCCGGATGTGGTCGCTGATCTCCGCCGTACAGGTACTGCTGCCCGGGCTGCTGCTGATCGCGGTCGTCTGGCGCGGCATCGGCCTGGCCCGCGAGGGCCGGATCGGCGTGGGCGAGCTCGTCACCGTCTACAGCGCGGTCATGATCCTCAACTACCCGCTGCGGCACTTCGAGGAGATCGCGATGGCGTACTCCTTCTCCCGCCCGTCGGCCAGGCGCGCCGCGCGCGTGCTGTCACTGGAGCGGCCCACGGACACCGGCGGCACCCGCGAGGCCGAGGTGCCGGGCGGCGACCTGTACGACCCGGTGACCGGTCTGCTCGCTCCCGCCGGCCGGTTCACCGCCGTGGTGTGCGGCGACCCGGACGCGGCCGGCCGGCTGGCGGAGCGGCTCGGCGGCCACCCCGCGGAGCCGGACCGGTCGGTGCTGCTGGGCGGGGTGCCCCTGGACGACCTGCCCCTCGACAGCGCCCGCACCGCCGTCCTCGTCCAGGACAAGGACCCGGTGCTGCTGTCCGGCACGCTGCGCGAGCTGCTGGACGTGCCGTCCTCCGGTGCGGTGCCGGCCGCGGACGCGCTCGCCGCTGCGCAGTGCGGGGACGTGCTGGACGCCCTGGTGCAGGGTTCGCTGGACGCCGCCGATCCGTTGGACGCCCGGATCACCGAGCGCGGCCGGTCCCTGTCCGGGGGCCAGCGCCAGCGGCTGGCCCTCGCCAGGTCACTGATCACCGACCCGGAGGTGCTGGTGCTGGACGAGCCGACCTCCGCGGTCGACTCGCACACCGAGGCACGGATCGCGGACGGGCTGCGCCGCCTGCGGTCGATGCGGACGACCGTCGTGTTCACCTCCTCGCCGCTGCTGCTGGACCGCGCCGACCAGGTCGCCCTGGTGCACGACGGCCGGGTCGCGGCCGTCGGTCCGCACCGCGAGCTGATCGACGACGAGCCCCGGTACCGGGCCGTGGTGACCCGGGAGACCGACGAGGAACTGGGCGCCGTCGACGACGGCATGCTGCTGGACACGCTCCAGGAGCTGGAAGAGATCGAGGAGAGCGCATGATCGGCGTCGCACCGCCGGAGTACGACCCGGCGGCCCCGACGACCGCCACCACCCTGCCCGTCGGCGCCGCCGCGACCGTGCGCGCCTACGTCACCGAGCTGTTCCGCCGGCACCGCCGGGCCTTCCTGCTGCTCATCGCCGTCAACACGGTGGCCGTGATCGCCTCCATGGCGGGTCCGTACCTGCTCGGCGGCCTGGTCGAGCGGGTCTCGGACGGGGCCCGGGAACTCCACCTGGGGCTGACCGCCGGGCTGTTCGTGCTCGCGCTCGCCGTGCAGGCGGCGTTCGTCCGGGAAGTGCGGCTGCGGGGCGCGATGCTCGGCGAGCGGATGCTGGCCGACCTGCGCGAGGACTTCCTCGTACGGTCCGTGGGGCTGCCGCCGGGCGTGCTGGAACGGGCGGGCACCGGAGATCTGCTCTCCCGTATCACCACCGACATCGACCGGCTGGCCAACGCCATGCGCGAGGCCGTGCCACAGCTGGCCATCGGCGTCGTGTGGGCCCTGCTGCTGCTCGGCGGGCTGGTCGTGACGGCCCCGCCGCTCGCCGCCGCCGTGCTGCTCGCCGTTCCGGTCCTGGTGATCGGCTGTCGCTGGTACTTCAAGCGGGCGCCGTCCGGCTACCGCTCGGAAGCCGCCGGGTACGCCGCCGTCGCCGCCGCGCTCGCCGAGACCGTCGACGCGGGCCGCACCATCGAGGCGCACCGCCTCGGCGCCCGCCGCATCGCCCTGTCCGAGCAGCGGATCTCCCAGTGGACCGCGTGGGAGAGGTACACCCTCTGGCTGCGCTCGGTGCTGTTCCCTGTCATCAACACCGTCCACCTCCTCGTGCTCGGCTCGGTGCTGATGGTCGGCGGGGTGTTCGTGCTGCGGGGCTGGATAGGAGTGGGCCAGCTGACCACCGGCGCGCTCATCGCGCAGATGCTGGTCGACCCGGTGAACCTGATCCTGCGCTGGTACGACGAGGTGCAGGTGGCCCAGGTGTCGCTGGCCCGCCTGGTCGGCGTCCGGGACATCGAGCCGGCGGCCGGGGACGCGGCAGTGGCTCCCGAGGGACGGGCCGTGGACGCCGACCGGGTGCGCTTCGGTTACCGCGAGGGTGTCGACGTGCTGCGCGAGGTCTCCCTGCGGGTCGCCCCGGGCACCCGTCTCGCGCTGGTCGGCCCGTCCGGTGCGGGCAAATCCACCCTGGGCCGGCTGCTCGCCGGGATCTACGCGCCCCGGGACGGCCGGGTCACCCTGGGCGGCGCGGAGCTGTCCCGGATGCCCGCCGAGCGCGTCCGCGCGCATGTCGCCCTGGTCAATCAGGAGCACCACGTCTTCGTGGGCTCCCTGCGCGACAATCTCCTGCTGGCCCGCACCGCCGCCATGGACGCCGAGCTGTGGGCGGCCCTCGGCGCGGTCGACGCCGACGGCTGGGCGCGGGCCCTGGACGACGGCCTGGACACCGAGGTCGGCTCCGGCGGTCTCGCGCTGACCCCTGCGCAGGCACAGCAGATCGCGCTGGCCCGGCTGGTGCTCGCCGATCCGCACACCCTGGTCCTGGACGAGGCGACCTCGCTGCTCGACCCCCGCGCGGCCCGCCATCTGGAACGCTCCCTGGCACGGGTCCTGGACGGCCGCACCGTGGTGGCCATCGCCCACCGGCTGCACACCGCCCACGACGCCGACGTCATCGCCGTCGTCGAGAACGGCCGGATCAGCGAGCTGGGCAGCCACGAGGAACTGGTCGCGGCGGACGGGGCCTACGCGGCACTGTGGCGGTCCTGGCACGGGTGACGACGGAACGACGGGGGACGGCGCCCCGAGGGAGGTGGTGGAGGCCGTGTCCCCCGGGGAAGTGACGAAGGCCGGCTCAGCGGTGGCGGCGTGGGCGCCGGCGTCGGTGGCCGGTGCCGGCCGGCTGGATGTGACGGCGGATGGCTCTGTCATGGGCACGGAGGGTTTTCCTCCTGCGCCCAGCGCCACGGATGCGGACCGGTCCCCCGCCGTCGTGCTCCGCATCCTGGGTGCCCACGGTTCCTCTGCGGTGGCGCACCGGTGGGCCGGGCCGTGAAACCGTTCGTCTGCCGCGCTCCGATGCCCGGCCGGAGCCGCGCCGCGCGGCGCTCGGCCTGCCTCGCTCCGCTGCCCGGCCGGGTCCGTCCGGCTCCGCGGGGCGGATACGCGCTCGCCCCCGGGCCCGTGCCGTTGCGCGGTGCCGATCCAGGGTGGAAGGCTGGAAAGCGGCAGCGGCTCGGGGCGCGCCCGGGAACCAGCCGGTTCGCGGTGCGCGACGTCCGTGCCGCGTGTGCCGACGGCCGGCCGCCCGCTGGGGCGGCATCCGGCCGTCCTCACCACCTGGAGGTAGTCGTGGACAGCGCCGACGGATGGGGGGACGACGTCTACCAGCCCGATCCCTCGGAGATCCCGGAGGACTCGGGGGTGCTCGACGTCGAGGACACACTGGACTTCGACGGCGTCCCCGAGCCCCTCGACCGCGGCTGGTCCCCTCCCGAGCGGCCGTGGGCGGTCGAACACATCGGTGTGACAGCGGCCGAACGCCGGGCGGGCGAGACCCTCGACCAACGGCTCGCCGAAGAACTGCCCGATCTCTCCGCGCCCGACGGCGACGGCATCGGGGACTGCGCGGGCACCGACGGGGAACCCCTCGACAACGAGGTCGGCACCTTCCGGTCCGGCCGGCTGGTGGCTCCCGACGAGGGCGCCCACGAGGACGACGAGCCCGCGCTCGTCGCCACCGACGTCGGCATCGACGGGGCCGCCGCGTCCGCCGAGGAGGCCGCGATGCACATCGTCGACGAGGACGCCCTTCCCGGCTGAGCCGGACGGTCCGGACGCCTCCGCCTCGACCTCCCGTCCCGAGGAGCCGCCATGCAGCAGGACACGCACCCCGACTACCACCCCGTGGTCTTCCGTGACCGCGCCGCCGGATACGCCTTCCTGACCAGGTCCACCGCGCACAGCGAGCAGACCATCGAGTGGGACGACGGCCAGAGCTACCCGGTGATCGACGTGGAGATCTCCTCGGAGAGCCACCCCTTCTACACGGGCAAGGCCCGTACGGTCGACACCGAGGGCCGCGTCGCCCGCTTCCAGCGCCGGTACGGCACGGCGGACACGACCGGGCCGACCTGACCCGGGAGCCTCCGCGAGACCGCGCGCCGGTGCCGTCGGCCCGGTCAGATCACGTTGAGGGCCGCGGCGCAGCCGACCCCGCCGAGCAGCATGAACGCCGGCATGAGCACCTTCAGCTCGATCCAGCTGCCCGCCCGGAACCGCATCGCCTTCGGCGGTCCCACCGGGTACCAGCGCTTGCGGCCCACCGGGATCGGCCACAGGATCGGGCAGCCGGAGACGGTCAGCGCGTCCCCGATGTCGTGCACCAGCGCACCGAACACGATCGGCAGCCCGAGCCACAGGTACTCCTGCCCCGGCGCGGTGAACAGCCAGTCGGAACCCTTGCCCGGCTTGTCCAGCACTCCCGCGAGGATCCACGCGCTGGTCGCCGCCAGCAGCCAGACCAGGACGTCGCTGCTGGAGCCGCGCGCCGCCCGCCACAGCAGACCTTCGATCGCCAGCACCATGTGCACGAAGAGGATCGCCAGCACCCCCCAGCGACCCCCGGTGATCGCCACGGCCGAGGAGCCCGCGCCGATCAGGACCGCCCACACCCAGGTGTGCGTCAGCGTGCGGTGGCCGCCGGAGCGGCGCGGGTCGCCCTGCTTCCTGGTGGCCTTGTAGACGGTGTACGAGAGCTTGTCCACGATCTCGCAGATCGCGCGGGAGACCGGCCCGAAGGCGCGCGAGATGGTGGCCGCCTTGTGGTCGAGGTCCGGGGCGAGCGCGGCGCCGGCGCAGAGCAGGGCGCCGGAGAGGAGGACCGGCCAGGGCATCGGGTGTCCGGCCGCCGCCGTGGCGGCTCCCACGCCCAGCCAGGCCGCGGCCCCCGACAGTGAGTGTGCTGGTCCCATCATGGCCGCTTCCCGCCCTGTTTCTCATGTCGCGCTGCCCAGTTGACCTGGTGCGCTGACGCCTCGCCGGCCACACAGCGTAGCTTCCATGATCTTCGTACCCGCAGCCGATTCCCCGCTCGGGCCGTGGGCCAGGCAAGATGGGGGCGTGACCCTCATCGATCAGCTGCCGCCGACCGCCGACCCCGACGCCCTGTACGAAGCCTTCGAGTCCTGGGCTCAGGAGCGCGGTCTCACCCTCTATCCCCACCAGGAGGAGGCGCTGATCGAGGTGGTGTCCGGGGCGAACGTGATCGTGTCGACGCCCACCGGATCGGGCAAGAGCATGATCGCCGCGGGTGCGCACTTCGCCGCGCTGGCCCGGGACGAGGTCACTTTCTACACGGCACCGATCAAGGCCCTGGTGTCGGAGAAGTTCTTCGAGCTGTGCAAGCTGTTCGGGACCGAGAACGTCGGCATGCTCACCGGCGACGCCTCCGTGAACGCCGACGCGCCCGTCATCTGCTGCACCGCCGAGGTGCTGGCGTCGATCGCGCTGCGGGACGGCAAGGACGCGGACGTCGGTCAGGTGGTCATGGACGAGTTCCACTTCTACGCCGAGGGCGACCGCGGCTGGGCCTGGCAGATCCCGCTGCTGGAGCTCCCCCAGGCGCAGTTCATCCTGATGTCGGCCACTTTGGGCGATGTTTCCTTCTTCGAGAAGGATCTCACCCGTCGCACCGGCCGCCCCACCTCGGTGGTCCGCTCCGCGACCCGCCCGGTTCCCCTGTCCTACGAATACAAGCTGACCCCGCTCACCGAGACGCTCACCGAGCTGCTGGAGAGCAAGCAGGCCCCCGTGTACATCGTGCACTTCACGCAGGCGCAGGCCGTGGAGCGGGCGCAGGCGCTGATGAGCATCAACATGTGCTCGCGCGAGGAGAAGGACCAGATCGCCGAGCTGATCGGCAACTTCCGCTTCACCACCAAGTTCGGCCGCAACCTCTCCCGTTACGTGCGGCACGGCATCGGTGTGCACCACGCCGGCATGCTGCCCAAGTACCGGCGCCTGGTGGAGAAACTCGCCCAGGCCGGACTGCTGAAGGTCATCTGCGGCACGGACACGCTCGGCGTGGGCGTCAACGTGCCCATCCGCACGGTGCTGTTCACGGCACTGACCAAGTACGACGGCAGCCGCGTGCGCACCCTGCGGGCCCGTGAGTTCCACCAGATCGCGGGCCGGGCCGGCCGGGCCGGTTTCGACACCGCGGGGCTCGTGGTCGCACAGGCTCCGGAGCACGTCATCGAGAACGAGAAGGCGCTGGCGAAGGCGGGCGACGACCCGAAGAAGCGCCGCAAGGTGGTACGCAAGAAGGCGCCGGAAGGCTTTGTCGGCTGGACGGAGAACACCTTCCAGAAGCTGATCGAATCGGAACCGGAGCCGCTGACCTCGCGCTTCCGGGTGACGCACACCATGCTGCTGTCCGTGATCGCCCGACCGGGCAACGCTTTCGAGGCGATGCGCCACCTCCTGGAGGACAACCACGAGCCGCGCAAGCAGCAGCTGCGGCACATCCGCCGGGCCATCGCGATCTACCGCTCGCTGCTCGACGGCGGAATCGTCGAGAAACTCGACAAGCCCGACGCCGAGGGCCGTATCGTCCGGCTCACGGTCGACCTCCAGCAGGACTTCGCGCTGAACCAGCCGCTGTCCACGTTCGCCCTGGCCGCGTTCGAACTCCTCGACCCCGAGTCGCCGTCCTACGCCCTCGACATGGTCTCCGTGGTCGAGTCCACCCTGGACGATCCGCGGCAGATCCTCGTCGCCCAGCAGAACAAGGCGCGCGGCGAGGCCGTGGCCGCGATGAAGGCGGACGGGATCGAGTACGAGGAGCGCATGGAGCGCCTCCAGGACATCACGTACCCGAAGCCGCTGGAAGAACTGCTCTTCCACGCCTACGACACCTACCGCAAGAGCCACCCGTGGGTCGGCGACCATCCGCTGTCGCCCAAGTCGGTGGTCCGGGACATGTACGAGCGGGCGTTGTCCTTCACGGAGCTGGTGTCCTTCTACGAGCTGGCCCGCACCGAGGGCATCGTGCTGCGTTACCTCGCCAGCGCCTACAAGACCCTGGACCACACCATCCCGGACGACCTGAAGTCCGAGGACCTGCAAGACCTGATCGAGTGGCTGGGCGAGATGGTGCGCCAGGTGGACTCCAGCCTGCTGGACGAGTGGGAGCAGCTGGCGAACCCGGAGGAGATGACCGCCGAGGAGGCCCAGGAGAAGGCCGACGAGGTCAAGCCGGTCACGACCAACGCCCGCGCCTTCCGCGTCCTCGTCCGCAACGCCATGTTCCGCCGCGTGGAGCTGGCCGCCCTGGACCAGGTCGGGGAACTGGGCGAGCTGGACGCCGAGTCCGGCTGGGACGCCGACGCGTGGGGCGAGGCGATGGACAAGTACTGGGACGAGTACGACGACCTCGGCACCGGCCCGGACGCCCGCGGACCCAAGCTCCTCGTCATCAAGGAGGAGCCGGAGCACGGCCTCTGGCGCGTCCGCCAGATCTTCGACGACCCGAACGGTGACCACGACTGGGGCATCAGCGCGGAGATCGATCTCGCGGCGTCCGACGCCGAGGGCCGTGCCGTCGTCCGCGTCACCGACGTCGGCCAGCTGTGAGCCGTTCCCGGTCAGGGGCAAGCCAAGGAGAAACCCATCGATGACGAATCCGGCCGAGAGACTGGTCGACCTGCTCGACCTGGAGCAGATAGAGGTCAACATCTTCCGTGGCCGCAGCCCGCAGGAGTCCCTCCAGCGGGTCTTCGGCGGCCAGGTGGCCGGCCAGGCGCTGGTCGCCGCCGGCCGCACCACGGACGGCGACCGCCCGGTGCACTCACTGCACGCGTACTTCTTGCGCCCCGGCCGGCCGGGCGTGCCGATCGTGTACCAGGTGGAGCGGGTCCGCGACGGGCGTTCCTTCACGACGCGCCGGGTCACGGCCGTGCAGCAGGGCCGCACGATCTTCAATCTGACCGCCTCCTTTCACATGCCTGAGGAAGGACCGTTCGAACACCAGCTGCCGCCGGCCCGTGAGGTGCCGCACCCGGAGTCGCTGCCGACGGTCTCCGAGGAGATCCGCAAGCATCTGGGCACGCTGCCGGAGCAGTTGGAGCGGATGGCGCGCCGCCAGCCCTTCGACATCCGCTACGTCGACCGGCTGCGCTGGAACGCCGAGGAGATCGAGGGGGCCGAGCCGCGCAGTGCCGTGTGGATGCGCGCGGTGGGACCGCTGGGTGACGACCCCCTGGTGCACACCTGCGCGCTGACCTATGCCAGTGACATGACCCTCCTGGACGCGGTGCGCATCCCGGTGGAGCCGCTGTGGGGTCCGCGCAACTTCGACTTGGCCTCGCTGGACCACGCCATGTGGTTCCACCGGCCCTTCCGCGCGGACGAGTGGTTCCTCTACGACCAGGAGTCCCCGATCGCCATCGGCGGGCGCGGCCTGGCCCGCGGGCGCATCTACGACCTGGAGGGGCGGCTGCTCGTCTCGGTCGTCCAGGAAGGTCTGTTCCGGGCCCTGTAGATCCCGCGGCCGCGGCTCCCCGAGAGGGAGTTCAAGCCCGCGCGGGCTCTGCGCGTCGTGGACTTCTCCTCCGCAGCCAGGCCCGCAGACCGCGGGGTGTCCGCTGCGGGCCGGGCCGGCCCGGCCCGTGGCCCCGAGGTGCGGTCCGCGCCGCCGGCCGCGCCACCGAGCCGGTGGGGGGCATCGGCTCCGGGGGCGGCACCACTGACTCATGGAGCCGCGCCGTCGGCCACGTGGACCGTGCCGACGCCGCGGAGGTTCGCGCGGCCGGCTCCGTGAGACGTTGCGTCGACTCCGACGTGGGGAGGTCCGGTCCCGGGGGCGGTGCAGTCGGCTTCGGGAGCCTAGTCGTCTCCTCCGTCGCACCGGTCACCGTACGGGCCATCGGCGGGATGGGCCGTGGCACCGTACGGATCAGCGGGGGGACGCGGCGGGCGGCCGGGCGCGGGGCGGGCGAGGTGCTACGGGCCTCCTCGACCACGCGCGCCAGCTCACTGCGCAGCCAGTCGATCTCGTCCGCGTCCTGCGCCGTCATGATCTGCTCGGCGGCGTGCGCGGAGGGTGATCCGGGAACGCCCTGGCCGGATGGCGTCGGCCGGAACCGGTTCACGCGCGCCCGCTCGTACGGGTCCCTGACGATGTCGGCGACGTCCACAGGCGTGAGGAAGGCGGCCACCGCCCCGGCACGGGCCCAAGCATCCTCGGTCTGCCGGAGCAGATACCCCAGATGCCGTCCGCGCCAGTTGCGTGCCCGCAGGTCCACTCCCGCCGCCAACTGGCCGCGCAGTGTCTCGGGCGTACGCCCCTTGAGCAGGCGCGCGTTCTCCGTGCCGGTCGCGAACCGGCATAGCTCCTCCGCCCGGTAGAGCCAGACGACGGCTCGGTAGCGGTTGAGGTAGAACGCGTCGGGCACGAGCAGGCCCAGACGGGCGAGCCGGGTGAACCTGGCGGCCGGGATATCCATGAGGGCGGCCCCCTCCGCCGTCCCCACGACCCGCACCCGCTCGAGGAGGGACTCCGGGAAACCGTCCTGTGCGCGCAGGCGCTCGATCTCCGCGCGCTCCACCCGACGGCCCCCTCCCCCGCCGTCGTCGGGCACGGTCCGGATGCAGCCGAGCTGCACGGCGCGATCGAACTCGCCTCGCCTGAGCCCCAGTTCGCGGGCGGCATGGCTCGGTGCGCAGGTGTTGCGGCGGGTGGGATCGAAAAGGTCGGCCGACATGGTCGCAGTCCCCCGTGGAGTCCTTGGCTCACGCCTTGTGCGCGTGCCGTGCACCCACCGTAGCCGGTTCGTCGCATGTCGTGGCGAGCCTGTGGATAACTCCACGGGGGCAGGAAAACCCGCAGGTCAGGCGCCCGCTTTCCGCGGCCGCTCGGGTTGCCTGGCATCGATGCCGAGGTGTTCGCCGACCCGGTTGACGAGCAGGGTCATCTCGTAGGCGATCTGGCCGATGTCGGCCTCCGCCCCGCTGAGCACGCACAGACAACTGCCGGTGCCCGCCGCGGTCACGAACAGCACGGCATCGTCGTACTCGATCATCGTCTGGCGCACCGTGCCCGCGCCGAAGTGACGTCCCGAGCCCTTGGCCAGGCTGTGCAGTCCGGACGCCACGGCGGCCAGATGCTCGGCGTCCTCACGGCGTAGGCCCGTGCTCGCCGCGGTGACCAGCCCGTCGTTCGACAGGACCAGCGCGTGGCGGACGTGGTCCACCCGCTCGGTCAGATCGTCCAGGAGCCAGCCGAGGCCCTGGTTCTGCGCCATGTCCCTCTCCCCGTGTGATGTCTCCCCCTGGCTGGAGGAACTCTCCGCCAGCCTTCCCCACGACCGGCGCGCGGGCAAGCAGGATGGGCGCATGGCAGAGAAGATGACCGATGAGGAGTGGCGGGCGTTCGTCTCGGACGGCACCCGCACCGGCAAACTGTCCACCGTTCGGGCTGATGGGAGCCCCCATGTGGCACCGGTCTGGTTCCTCCTCGAAGGGGACGAGCTGGTGCTCACCACCGGCAAGGACACCGTCAAGGGGCGCAATCTCGCCCGTGACGGCCGGGTCGCCCTGTGCGTGGACGACGACCGTCCGCCGTTCCACTTCGTGGTGCTGAACGGCCACGCGGAGGTGTCGGAGGATCTGGCCGAACTCCGTCAGTGGGCCACCCGGATCGCGGCCCGGTACGTGGGCGAGGACGGCGCCGAGGAGTACGGCGCCCGCAACGGCGTACCGGGGGAACTCCTCGTGCGTGTCACCGTCGACAATGTGGTGGCGGTACGGGATCTCGCGGCCTGAGCGGCGCGGCGTCCGGGTCGCGGTCGCCGCCGTGACCGGCGGCGCCGACGAAGGCCGGGTGCCGGTGCGGAATCATGCGGAGCATGAGCCATGACCACACGCATGTCCAGGAATTCTTCACCGCCCGGGCCGCCGGCTGGGACAGCAAGTTCCCGGATGACGGACCCGCGTACGCGGCGGCCGTCGCCGACCTCGGTCTGCGCGAGGGGGACCGCGTTCTGGACGCGGGCTGCGGCACGGGGCGGGCGCTGCCGGCTCTGCGGGCCGCCGTCGGCCCTTCCGGCGTGGTGCTCGGGGCCGATGTGACCCCGGCGATGCTCCAGGCCGCCGTGCGGGCCGGCCGGCACCACGCGGGACGGCTGCTGCTCGCGGACGTCGCCGCGCTGCCGCTGCGTTCGGGCTGCCTGGACGCCGTGTTCGCGGCCGGTCTGCTCGCCCACCTGCCGGAGCCGGTGGAGAACCTGCGGGAACTGGCTCGCGGGGTGCGGCGGGGCGGCCTGCTCGCCCTCTTCCATCCGATCGGCCGTGCCGCCCTGGCGGCACGGCAGGGCCGTCGCATCACGCCCGACGACCTGCGCGCCGAGGCGAATCTCCGGCCGCTGCTGGCACGTTCGGGCTGGCGCATGACGTCGTACGTGGACGAGGACGCCCGTTTCCTCGCGCTGGCGGTACGCGAGGACTGACCCTCGCGCCGGGTCAGGCCGTTCCGGCGACGGCTGCCGCGAAGGCGCCGGGGTTACCGAACATGACGTTGCGCCCGGCTCCGGTCACCGTCACCACGCGGACCCCGGCGGCTTCCAGGCTCTCCCTGTCCACGAGTCCACTCTTCCACGAGCCACGCCGAACCGGCCTGGTCGCGCGACGGCCTGGCGTCACTCGACGGGATCGGCCGCTGCGGTGTCCCGGTGCCGCACCGGGCAGCCGCGCAATCCGGGCACCGGGCGGGTGCCCAGGTCGGCCACGCGGTAGCCGTCGGGATAACCCTTGATCTCCCAATTCTGACGCGCGAAGTGGGGGCTGCGGCGCGGCGGCAGGAGCCGGACCAGCCGGCCGCGCGTCCATACGGCCCGGCGCACCAGCGCGGTGGCCGCCGCACCGGGTTTCGGGTAGCGGAAAGCGCGCAGCAGCGGCTCGTCGAGCAGGGCGAGTGTCACCGTGCGCAACAGCGGGGCCAGGGGGCGCGGGTACCAGGAGGCCATCAGGTCGAGCGTGGCGTCGGAGACGCGCCGGGCCCCCTCGTCCCAGCCGAAGTGGGCCTCTTCGTAGGAGTCGAGAAGGGCCTCGAACTCCTCGTAGGTCCGGGGGATGTCCGGGATGCCCATGTGCCGTCCGAGGGTGCGGTAGTACTCGGTGGTGGCGACGATCTCGTGCCGGGACAGCCGCCGCCAGCCGTAGGTGTCGATCCAGCGCCTGGGCACGACCACGAAGGTGCTCAGCACGTACCGCATGTCGTCGTCGCTGATGTCGTAGCTGCGGTGCATCTGATTGATGCGGCGGACCGCCGTACGTCCCTGTTCCGCGGCGAAACCGTGCTCCAGAATGGCGTCGAGCAGGAGCGACGTGTCGTCGTACCGCTTCTGCGTGCGCTCGGTCAGTTCCGCCGTCCGCGCGAGCAGCCGGCCGATGCTCGGTACCGCGTAGGTGCGGTACAGGGCCAGTTCCAAGGCGCGCGTGTAGTCCCAGGGGAACTCCAGGGACACGCTGATCCGGTAGATCTCCTGCGCGTCCGTCACCGGGTCCAGCCGACGGATCCGCTCCAGCTGTTCGAACCGCTTCACCGCGTCGCCCCCTTCTGCCGCCGGAACTCCAACTCTACTTTGTGAAGCATCAGCTGGACGATCAGCGCTGACTGATTCGGGGAGAAGGGGGTCCACGTGTTCGAGGCGATCCGAAGGTGCGCCGGCAGGTATCGCGTCCCGGCGCAGGCGGGGCCGGCCGGTCGGCGGGAGAAACGCGGCCACAACTTGTTCGAGGCGGCGGCCGTGTACGTGACCGCTCGGGTGGAGGACGACGAGGACCGGCTCGATGAGGCGGCGGCCTGGGTCTCGCCGGAGGCGCTGTCCTTCGGGGTGAGCGAGCTGGCCTGCCGGGCGGTGGTCGCGCTGGCCCGGGAGCGCGACGAGTCGCCCGGCGCCGTGGCCCGCGATCTCCTCGGCCTGCCCACGAACTGAGCGGAACCCCCTCCGCCTGTGGTCGTTTCGCCCCTGTCCAGGGGAAAGCCGCAGCTCCGTGTGGCGCGGGAAGCCGTGACAACCGGCTTCCGCTCGCACTAGGGTGCGCGCCGACGGACGAACCACTGGGGAGGCAGGGATGGCCGGGACCGACGATGTGGCCGTCACCGCCGCGGACGACGCGCTGTATGTGCTGACCGCGGTACTGCTGACGCCTGCGCAGTTCCCGAGCGTGCTGGGTGACGACTACCCGGCGGCGTGCGCGGCGCTGGACCTGCCGCCGCTCGCCGACGGGTACGGCCTGGTGCTGGGCCAGGACGGGAACGGCGCTCGCTGGACGGTCGTCATCGACGACGTCTCGCTGGTCGCCGTGGCGATCGCGTCCTGGGACTGCGGCATGGAGTACGAGCTGTCCCCGGACGAACGCGCGGTCGTGACCGCCCTGCCCGGGTGGCCTCTGGCCGTCGCCGTCGCCGCGCCCGGCGTACCGGCGCCGCACGATCCCCCGGCGGAGACGGCGGACCGGCCGACGCTGAGCCCGCCCGACACCGGCTCCTGGGGACCGGCCCAGCGCCGTCTGGGCGCCGACGAGATCGCGCTGCGATGGGCCGCCTGGCGGGAGCAGATCGACGACGCCCATTTCCGTGCGCCCGGAGGACGGGCGGAGGGCCCCCAGGCCGCTGAGAGGGGCAAGGACGGTCCTTCGTTCGGCGGCCACGCGGGTGTCCGCCGGGCGCTCGCGGAGGCGCGCGCCTACGCCGACTCCCCGCCACCGCCCGGCCGGGTGCGCTCGTCGTTCGCCCCGGGCGACGCCCGGATGCTTCGGGCCGACGGTCCCGGCTGGTCGCTCGTGGCCCGCACCGACGACATCGCGTTCGTCCTGCTCGACGACGAGCCCGGCGAGGTCCTGCCGGTGGGCAGGGGCCCCGAACTGCCCGGCCTGCTGGAAGCTCTCGACAAGATGGCCGTACGTCCGTCGTGAGGCCCGGCCCGGCCGTACGACGCCGCCCGGCCTCCGGAGTCCCGCCTGTGGCGGCAGCGCGGCGTCTGTGAGCCGGGCGGGAACGGACACCGCGTCCGCCGGCCGCCTGCCCTCGTCTCAGCGGCCGAGTTCCTTGCGGGCGACCCGGCGGAGCCTGCGCCGCTGCGAGGAGTCCAGAGCGAGGTACGCGATCGCCGGCACTCCGACCACGATCAGGAACGACACCCACCAGGGCAGCCATATGAGCAGGATCAGTCCGACCCCCACGCCGCCTACGGCGATCTTCGCGTTCTTGGACATGAGCGTCGCCTCCTTCGCGGCCACTGCCGCTCTCTGCTCTGGGAAACGACCTACCGCTCCAGGCGGTTCCGCTGCCCGACCCTGACATATCCCTGATATCCGTCCGGACGTCCGAGCGGCGACGAACGGCATCCGCCGGGCCGTTCCGGCCGTCGGCAGCGGACGGGGTGTTCCGACGAGCGGCGGACGTCGGCCGTTCACCTCGCTGTCGCGCGGTGTTCCATCGGGAGCCCGATCGTGACGCTGCCCATGATCTTGTTCCCAGGAGGCCCGATGTCCCCGACTGCCGCAGCGCGGCGCCGCGTCCGCCGTTCCGCCGCCGCGGGCCTGCCCCTGGCCTTGTCCGCCGTCCTCGTGGCCGCGGGAACGGCCGCTGCCGTGCCGTCCGGGCAGGCCCGTGTCGTCCGCACGGCGACGCTCGGTGAGATCCCGCTCGGCGCGTTCAGCAACGCGCTGCTGCTCGATAGCGTGTCCGACGACCACGGGGTGCGGCTCGGCGGCATCGGCAGCGACATCTATCCGGCGGGTCGCAAGGGCGAGTACTGGACGGTGACCGACCGTGGGCCCAACGGGCAGATCAAGGTGGACGGCAAGAAGCGCCGTACCTTCCCGGTGCCGGGCTTCGATCCGGCGATCGTGAGGATCCGGGTCTCCGGGGACACCGTCGAGGTCGTCGACGCGATACCGGTCACCACCTCGTCGGGCAAGGCCGTCACCGGGCTGCCCGACCAGCGGGGACGGGACGAGGCGCCGTACACCTACGACGCGAGGACGCCGCTCTCCTACAACCCCGACGGCCTGGACACCGAGGGCATCGTACGGGCCGGGGACGGCAGTTTCTGGCTCGTGGACGAGTACGGGCCCTCCCTCGTCCACGTCTCCGCGCGCGGGAGAGTGCTCGCCCGCTACGTGCCCCGAGGGCTGGCCCTGACCGGTACGGACTACCCGGTGGTGGAAGCGCTGCCGTCGGTCCTGCTGCACCGCAAGACCAACCGGGGGTTCGAGGGGCTGGCGCAGCTTCCCGGCGGTGACCTCGTGATGGCCCTGCAGAGCCCGCTCTCCCTGCCGGACGCGGATGCTGGCGATGCCTCGCGCACCACTCGTCTGCTGCGTTTCTCACCACGCGCGAAGGCGGTCACGGCCGAGTACGCCTACCGCTTCGACCCGGTCGGCGTGGTCGATCCCGGCGAGGACGACACCTCGGAGCTGAAGATCTCGTCGGTGGTGGCGGTCGGACGCGACCGGCTGCTCGTCGAGGAGCGCACGGACAAGGCGGCCCGGCTGCACCTGGTCGAACTGGGCCGGGGGGCCGGGATCCTGGGCGGCCCGTGGGACGACGACACCACGTCCCCTTCGCTGGAGCAGCTGGACGATCCGGCGTCCGCTGGCGTGCCGGTGCTGTCCAAGCGGCTCGTGGTGGACCTGGGTACGGTCGCCGGGGTTCCGGGGAAGATCGAGGGCGTCGCGCGCGTGGACCACGACACGCTCGCGCTCGTCAACGACAACGACTTCGGGATGACCGACGGGGAGGGCGCCTTCGACGCCCGGGGCCGCCTGGTGGACAGCGGTGTCGAGACGACGGTCGTGTACGTGCGTCTGCCCGGGAAGCTGTGAGGGACGCGTGCCGTCCGTGCCGGCGCGGACGGCACGCCCCCTCCCGGTGCCCGCCCCTGTGGCCGGGGCGGGCACCGGTACCGCGCGCGTGGGCGTCAGCCCCGCGCGCCCAGCAGGTGGTCCATCGCCAGCTGGTCGAGCCGTTCGAAGGCCATGCCGCGCGCGGCGACCGCGTCCACGTCGAACTCCTCGAAGGCGGTGCGGTCGGCCAGCAGTTCCTGGACGCCTTCGGCCGCGGTCGGCTGGGCCAGCTCGTCCAGCCGCGACGCGCGCAGCGCCTCCTGCACCTCCGGGTCGGCGCGGAAGGCGGCCGCGCGCTCCTTCAGGATGAGGTAGTTGCGCATGCAGCCCGCGGCCGACGCCCACACGCCGTCGATGTCCTCGGTCCGCGGCGGCTTGAAGTCGAAGTGACGCGGGCCTTCGTAACCGGCGCTCTCCAGGAGGTCGACCAGCCAGAAGGCGGCCCGCAGATCGCCGGCCCCGAACCGCAGGTCCTGGTCGTACTTGATGCCGGACTGGCCGTTGAGGTCGATGTGGAAGAGCTTGCCCGCCCACAGGGCCTGCGCGATGCCGTGCGGGAAGTTCAGGCCGGCCATCTGCTCGTGGCCGACCTCCGGGTTCACGCCGTACAGCTCCGGCCGCTCCAGGCGCTCGATGAAGGCCAGCGCGTGGCCGACGGTCGGCAGCAGGATGTCGCCGCGGGGCTCGTTCGGCTTGGGCTCGATCGCGAAGCGGAGGTCGTAGCCCTGCGCGGTGACGTACTCGCCGAGCAGGTCGAAGGCCTCCTTCATGCGGTCCAGGGCTACGCGCACGTCCTTGGCGGCCCCGGACTCGGCGCCCTCGCGACCGCCCCAGGCGACGTACGTCTTCGCGCCCAGCTCGACCGCCAGGTCGATGTTGCGGATGGTCTTGCGGAGGGCGTAGCGACGCACGTCACGGTCGTTGGCGGTGAACGCGCCGTCCTTGAAGACCGGGTGCGTGAAGAGGTTCGTGGTGGCCATCGGGACGGTCATGCCGGTGGCGTCCAGGGCCTGCCGGAACCGCTTGATGTGTGACTCCCGCTCGGTGTCCGAAGATCCGAAGGGGATCAGGTCGTCGTCGTGGAAGGTCACTCCGTGGGCGCCGAGTTCCGCCAGGCGCTGCACTGTCTCGACCGGGTCGAGGGCGGGGCGGGTGGCGTCGCCGAACGGGTCCCTTCCCTGCCAGCCGACGGTCCACAGGCCGAAGGTGAACCTGTCCTCGGGGGTGGGCTGGTAGCTCATGGCGCGGCTCCTTGCTGCGTACGAGTATTTCGTCATGGCCGTTTACAAATTAGTATGCGCACACACCGCTGGGAAGAGACAACATGTCTTTCGCCAGCCAGATGTCTTCGTCAGCCACCGCAGATGCCGCGGAGCCGCGGAAGAGGGAGAGCTCGATGTCAGCAGCCGAGGGTCCGCTCGTCGTCGGAGTGGACACGTCCACCCAGTCCACGAAGGCGCTGGTCGTCGACGCGGCGACCGGGCGGATCGTGGCCAGTGGCCAGGCGCCGCACACCGTGACCGACGGGGCCGGCCGGGAGAGTGACCCGCGCCAGTGGTGGGACGCGCTGTGCGCGGCGCTGCGCCAGTGCGGTGAGGCGGCCCACGAGGCGGCGGCGGTGTCGATCGGCGGCCAGCAGCACGGCCTGGTCACCCTGGACGAACACGGCGAGCCGGTGCGTCCGGCACTGCTGTGGAACGACGTCCGCTCCGCTCCCCAGGCGCGCCGTCTCGTCGAGGAACTGGGCGGCCCCAAGGCCTGGGCCGAGCGCACGGGCAGCGTGCCCGGCGCGTCCTTCACGGCCACCAAGTGGGCGTGGCTCGCCGAGCACGAGCCGGAGGCGGTCCGCGCGACCAAGGCGGTCCGGCTGCCCCACGACTACCTCACCGAGCGCCTGACCGGGCAGGGCACGACCGACCGCGGTGACGCCTCCGGCACCGGCTGGTGGGCGTCCGGCACCGAGGCGTACGACGAGGAGACCCTGGCACACATCGGCCTGGACCCGGCGCTGCTGCCCCGGGTGGCACGCCCCGGCGAGGTGGTCGGCACCGTGCGTGACAGCCACGACCTGCCCTTCTCCAAGGGCACGCTGGTGGCCCCGGGCACCGGCGACAACGCCGCGGCTGCCCTCGGTCTCGGCCTGCGGCCCGGCACGCCGGTGCTGAGCCTCGGCACCTCCGGCACGGTCTACACCGTCTCCGAGCGCCGCCCCGCCGACCCGACCGGCACGGTGGCGGGTTTCGCCGACGCGCGTGGCGACTGGCTGCCCCTCGCCTGCACCCTGAACTGCACCCTCGCGGTGGACCGCGTCGCGGCCCTGCTGGGGCTGGACCGCGAGGCGGTCGAACCCGGTGGCTCGGTGACCCTGCTGCCGTACCTGGACGGTGAGCGCACCCCCAACCTGCCGCACGCCTCCGGCCTGCTGCACGGGCTGCGCCACGACACCACCGCCGGCCAGTTCCTGCAGGCCGCCTACGACGGCGCGGTGCACGCCCTGCTGGGTGCCCTGGACCTGGTTCTCGACGCGGACGCCGACCGTGACACCCCGTTGCTCCTGATCGGCGGCGGGGCCCGGGGCACGGCCTGGCAGCAGACCGTACGCCGGCTCTCCGGGCGGCCCGTCCAGGTCCCTGAAGCCAGGGAACTGGTGGCGCTGGGCGCGGCGGCGCAGGCGGCCGGGCTGCTGACCGGCGAGGATCCCGCGGCGGTGGCCCGCCGCTGGAACACGGCCGCGGGACCGGTGCTGGAGGCCGTGGAGCGGGACCGCTCGACGGTGGAGCGGATCACCGGGGTACTCTCCGACGCGGCCCCGCTGCTGGAACGGCGGCCCGAGACCGACTGACCAGGCCGCCCGCCCCCAGCCGGGCGGCAGACACCGAGGATTGACGCAGGCATGACCGCACCGCTGCACGAGGCACGCCCGCCGGGCACCGGGCGCGCCCTGCCGGACACCCAGCAGGGCATGCGCCGGCGCAATCTCGCCCGGGTGATGCACGCCGTCAGCGCGGAAGGGTCGCTGTCGCGGGCGGCGGTCGCCTCGCGGATCGGTCTGACGCGGGCGGCGGTGTCGACGCTGGTGGACGAGCTGATCCGGTGGGGGTTGCTGGAGGAACTGGGGCCGGAACGGCCCGGCCGGGTGGGCCGGCCCGGGTCGGCGCTCGCGGTGAGCGGCCGGGGGCCGGCCGGGATCGGGGCCGAGATCGGCGTCGATCACCTCGCGGTGTGCGCGGTCGACCTGCGCGGCGAGGTACGCGCGCGGGCGGTCCGGCGCGGTGGCAACCGGGGCCGGGCGCCCGAGCCGGTGATCGAGGAGCTGACGGCGCTGATCCACCGGGTGGTCGCGGAGGCCGAGCAGGAGGAACTGTGGCCCGCCGGGCTCGCGGTCGCCGTGCCCGGACTGGTGGCCAGGGACGGACGGACCGTCGTACGGGCCCCGAACCTCGACTGGCAGGACACCGACCTCGGCGCCCTGCTGCCCGGCGGCTGGCCGCTGTCCGTGGACAACGAAGCCAACTTCGGCGCACTGGCCGAGCTGTGGCTCGGTGCCGGGACGCCCGGGGACTTCCTGCATGTGTCGGCCGAGATCGGTATCGGTGCCGCGGTCGTCGTGGACGGCCGGCTGCTGCGCGGGAAGCGGGGGTTCGCGGGCGAGCTGGGCCATGTGCCCGTGCGGCCGGACGGACCCGCCTGCCCGTGCGGCGGCCGGGGGTGCCTGGAGCAGTACGCGGGTGAGGAGGCGGTGCGGCGCGCGGCCGGGCTGGCACCCCGGGAGGACCTGGTGGGCCTGCTCGCACAGCGTGCCGGGGCGGGCGACGAGGGGGTGCGGGCCGCCCTGCGGGACGCCGGTACCGCCCTGGGCATCGCCCTGACCGGGGCGGTGAACCTGCTCGATCCCGAGACGGTGGTCCTGGGCGGCGCCCTGGCGGGTCTTTCGCCCTGGCTGCTGCCGGCGCTGGAGACGGAACTCACGGGCCGTACGGCGGGTCCGGCGTGCCCGGTGACGGTGTCCCCGCTGGGTTCGCAGGGCCCGTTGCTCGGTGCCGCGCACTCGGTCGTCCGCGCGGTGCTGGACGATCCGGCGGTGGTGGCGGAACGATCCTGACGCCGCTCGCGCTCCGGGGCCGCATCACCTGCCGCAGGCTGGACCACGCCTGCCGGGACCGGACCGGGCGCCGGGCGAGGTGTGGGCATGCCGGCAGGAGCATGGTCCGCCCCGCGCCCGCTCATGCGTGTGCCGCGGGCGTCACGGAGCCTGCCGTCGCGCGGCCTGTGCCCGTGGGCGGGCCCGGCAGGCCGCGGTCCGCTTCGCCGTGAGAGGCGGGAGGGCGCGCCGCTGTGAGAGTCAGGGGCTCGGCCCTCTGTGAGGTCCCTGGACTCACCCGATCGAGTGGCCGAGTTATCCACAGGGGGCGGGTTGTCCACCGAACGGTCGCGCACCCTTCTGCCCAACCACCCCGCGCCGTACCGTGATTCACGCGAGGCCGGCCGACGGCTCGTCACATCCGTGCGGCGGCCGACGCGAACGAAGACACGCTTCGGCCGAGGAACGGCAACCGACTCACGTATCGGGGGACACATGTACGCGGAAACGGGCGGGGCACTGCGGCGTGACGCCATCGGATCGCGCGACGTGCCGCTCCAGAGCGTCACGGCGGCCGCGGCGCTCGCCGAGGAGACGCGCGACCCGCGACGGCAACTCCACGATCGCCAACGCCGGCCCGGGCGGGACCCGGATGCGGGCCGGGGCGAAGGTCACGCGGATGGGGACGTTCACGCAGGCCCGCCCGGCGTGCTCGCGGCGCTCCCTCCCCGGCACCGCTCCCCCGTGGCGCGCATCGCCGTCCAGACCGTCGTGGCGCTCGGCGCGGTGCTGGGCCTCGCTCACGACCCGGTGACAGCCCGTCTGCTGCTCACCGCCGTGATCGTCACGGTCGTCGTCGATGTCTACGTCGTCGTGGTCCTCTCCTGTGGCGGCTCTTTCCTGCGGTCCGGGACGGGACCGGGGCCCGCTGACCACCGTCACACCGCTGACCGGCCCTTGGGGTGGTCCGGCGCGCTGATCAGCCTCAGAAGGGAGCCCTGTCACGATGACCGATCCCCGTATTCTCACCGTGCGCCCGGAACCGGACCAGTACGCCTGGACCTTCGGCGGGGTGCCGCCCGTGGCCCGGATCGCACCCGGCACGGTTCTCGACCTGTACACCGAGGACTGCTTCGCCGGCCGGGTCCGCTCCGAGAAGGATCTCGTGTCCGAGGTGTGCGAGTTCCCCCACCTCAATCCCCAGACCGGCCCCTTCCACATCGAGGGCGCCGAACCCGGCGACACCGTGGCCGTGCACTTCGTCTCAATCGAACCGGCCCGTGACTGGGCGGCGTCCACGACAGTCCCGCTGTTCGGCGCGCTCACCTCCACGCACGCCACGGCCACGCTCCAGCCACCGCTGCCGGAACGGGTCTGGATCTGGCAGTTGGACCGGACTCGCGGTACCGCCCTGTTCCAGGCGCGCGACAGCGACATCCGGGTGGAACTGCCCCTGAAACCGATGCACGGCACCGTGGGCGTGGCACCCGCCAACCTGGAGGTGCGCTCGGCCCTGGTGCCCGACGCCCACGGCGGCAACATGGACACACCCGAGATGCGGACCGGCGTCACCTGCTACCTGGGGGTCAATGTCGAGGGCGCCCTGCTCAGCCTGGGTGACGGGCATGCCCGGCAGGGCGAGGGCGAGACCTGCGGGGTGGCCGTGGAGTGCGCGATGAACACGATGGTGGTCGTCGAGCTGCTCAAGGGTCTCACCACGCCGTGGCCCCGCCTGGAGTCGGACACGCACATCGTCTCGACCGGTTCGGCCCGCCCGCTGGAGGACGCGTTCCGGATATCGCAGCTCGACCTGGTGCGGTGGCTGGTGCGCGACTACGGGTTCAGCGAGCTGGACGCGTACCAGTTCGCGGCCCAGACGGTCGAGTCTCCGGTGGCCAACGTGTGCGACACGAACTACACCTGCGCGGCCAACCTCCGCAAGGAGTGGCTGCCCGCGCGGGAGACGTACCGCGGTGTGCACGCGCGGCTGCGAGAGACCGCGCGGGCCCTGCGCCGCTGATCTCCACGGCACGGCACCGGCACGGACCGCCGACCGCCCACCTCCCCGGACAACGGGCTCCTCCCGAAGGCATACCGAAAGGCCTCTCCGAAAGGCATACCGCCCATGGACAAGGACCGAACCGAACCCCGGCTCAGCCGACGACGGCTGCTGACAGGCGCGGCACTCGCCGCCGTCCCCTGCGCGTTGCTGCCCGGCCCGCGTGCCGGTGCGCAGATCCAGACCGCCGACTACCCGCCCGCCGAGTGGCAGCCGGCGAGCACCGCCAACTACACCGTGTCCGGCCGCCCCGGCGCGTACGCCATCGACCGTGTGATCCTCCACGTCACGCAGGAGACGTACACCGACGCACTCGCGATCTTCGCCGATCCGCAGAGGAAGGTGTCCGCGCACTATGTGGTCCGCTCGGCGGACGGGCACGTCGCCCAGTGCGTCCGTGAAGCCGACATCGCCTGGCACGCGGGCAACTGGAGTTACAACACACGCTCCGTCGGTATCGAGCACGAGGGCTGGGTGGACCGGCCCGAGTACTTCACCGACGCGCTCTACCAGCAGTCGGCGAGGCTGACGGCGGCGATCTGCGCCAAGTACGGCATCCCCCGGGACCGGGAGCACATCATCGGCCACTATCAGGTACCCGGCACCGACCACACCGATCCGGGGCCGGCCTGGGACTGGGTGCGCTACATCAGAATGGTCAACTTCTCCTGACCGTCGGGGAGGCCGAGTTGACCCACCCATGGGTTGCCCCGGAGCCGGGGGCCGACCCCGCCGAGCGGGTCAGGGTGCTGCGCCGGGCGCACGAGACATTACCTCGGTGGGTACGGTGCCGCGCCCGGTGCGGTCGGTCGTGGCGGAGCCTGGTGGCACAGAGCGCGGGCCGGTGCGGGGCCGGATGGCACCGCCCGCGTGAAGCTGAGCCGGTGGTGAGCTCGGCGCTTGTCGGGCGGACATCCGCTGGCCCGGGCGGGGCCCCTGTCACGGGACTCTGATAGATGGGCACTTCGCGGCCGATGGCGAGCGAGCACCTGCCGGCGGTGTGCGACGCGCAGGGCAGGCTGCTGTGGATGGAGGTGCATGCGGCGGCCCGGCGCCGCGCGGACCGGATGCACTTCGTGCCCGGGGCCGCTGGTCGGAGGGTGCGGTAGGCACCGATACGCCGGGGGGCCGCTGTCGCCGTCGCCCGGATCATGCAGGTGTCCGCCGCGGAGCACTTCAGATGGCGGATGCGGCGTGGACCTGTGCCGCGGCCCTGTGCGCGATTCGCGGACCGGGCGGTTCCCGGGGGCGGTGGACATCACCGGCGGGAACGGGCTCGCCCGTCCCCGCAGCCCCGGCTTCGTGCGGGTGGTGGCACAGGCCGCCAGTTCGCCCTGCTCGGTGACCGGACCGGCCGCTGGGCACGCCGTCGAACTCGGGGCAGCGCGGAGGAGGCCATGATCGACCTTGCGCCGGCCGATCGCGGCGGACCGGTGGAACTGCTGGTCGGCCCGGCGTCCGCGGTGCGGCTGGGGCAGCGCCCGGCCGATCAAGGCTGGACGGTGCCTCAGAATCCGCCGGTGGCCGCCGGGGCGTCCGGACGGGCGGCCACCGGCGACCGCGACGGCCACTCACGGGGGCTGACGCACATGGCGCGGTGGGGTGGGACCCGCGCGCACACAGGTAGGGCATCGCACCGACGCGCCTGCCAGGTACGACGGCACCGGAGACGGACCGGCACCGGCCACCCCGCGCCGCTCGCCGGTGAGTCGTCACGGCCGGACCGCCGCCCCGCGATCCGGCCGCGCCCCGGATATCATCGGGCTCCCCGGCAGGACAGCAGGGCAAGCCGTCCTGCCGGGGACGAAGGCTCGGAGGCTACTTCAGCGCGGCGAGGGAGGGGACGACGATGCCGTACCGGTCGGTGATCGTCGCGAGGGCACCGTCGTGGACCTGCTGGGCGGTCAGCGACGTGCCGCCCTGGTGCATGGTCTCCAGGGACCGCGTCGCACAGGCGTTGGCGACGACGGTGGGCTGGTTGCCCCGCAGGGACGCGCCCTGCGCCGTGAACAGGACACACATGTTGGTCATGAACCCGGCGATGATGACATCGGAGTTCCCGGCGGCGTCGACGTGCTCGCCCAGGTCCGTGCCGTGGAAGCCGTTCGGGACGCTCTTGACGACGACGGTCTCACCCTCGACGGGCGCGACGCTCGCGTGGATCTGGCCGGCCTCGGACTCGATGTCGTAGCCCGCCTCCTGGACGTGGATGACGGTCGCACCGGCCTGGCGGGCCGCGGCCAGCAGCTCGGCGGCGGCCTCCAGAGCGGGCTTCCAGCCGTCGAGCTCCATCACACCGCCGGTGTAGACGTTCTGGTAGTCGACCAGGATGAGGGTCGCGTTGCCGAGCGAAGCGGGCGTCTCGTCGGCGCCGGTGAGTGCTCGCAGAGTCGTCGTAGCCATGAACTAACCACCTAAAGATCGAGAAAGCTTGCGCCGCTCGCAGTGCTGCGGAGGCGTTGGACGTGACGGCAACCACGGGCCGGCGTACAGGGGAACCGAACGAGACGGTGTGACTCCTGGGACGGACCGGGGTGGTCGCGGCCCGAAAGCCCCCGTCGGGACGCCACGGTGGGTACTGCCGGCCTCACGGCTTGGAAGCAATCGGGACCCGCGGGCGGACTGCGACCGACCCTCGGGCTGTGAGCAACGCTAACACAATCTGTGAGCAGCATGGAAGCCAGGCGCAAGACGTCCCTCTCTTGCGCGGCAAAAAGGCAGCTCCAAGGCGTTAGCAACGCTTTCGCCTCCTGTTACCATCAAGGTATGTCGACGGCACGAGAGCGCATTCTGGCCGCCACCGAGGAACTGCTCGCGTCCAAGGACGCGCTGGCCATCTCGACCCGGGCCATCTGTGACCGGGCGAAGGTCGGCATGCCCGAGATCTATCGCCAGTTCGGCGACAAGCAGGGGCTGCTCACGGCGGTCGCGTGCATCGGCTTCGAGCGTTTCCTCGCGAACAAGCGCCGCAACCCGATGACCGACGACCCGGTGGCCGACCTGCGCACCGCCTGGGACAGCCATGTCGCGTTCGCGCTGGACAACCCTCACCTGTACCGGTTGATGTTCACACCGGCCCCGGATTCCCAGCCGCCGGCGGTGGAGGAGGCCAGGACCCTGCTCCTTTCGGCCCTGGAGCGCTGCCGTGCCGCCGGACGGCTCCGTACACCCCTGGAACTGGCAGGTCAGTCGATCCTCACGGCCAATGTCGGCGTGTGCCTGATGGCCCTTTCCTTTCCCCAGCTCTACGGCGACCCCGAGATCTCGCGCTCCGTGCGTGACGCCGTGATCGGAGCGCTCACGGGCGACGAGCGCGAGGACACGAGGATCACCGACGGGATCGTGCTCGCCCAGACACTGGTCGGCACCCTCACCGGGACCGCGCCCGCCGGCCGCGACACGATCGCACGCCTCTCCCAAGCGCTTCAGCGGCCCGCTCCCCACGCGGGCGAGTGACGGGCTTCGGCCGGTTTCCCCCTCGGCCCGCCGGAAACGGCAGTGCGGCGCCGCCGAAGCCGTCGCGCCGCACTGCCGTCACACCGCGCTCCGCAGGAGCGACCGATCCGCTCCCTCGCCTTCACGCACTGTCCGTCGTCACAGAAACCCGGGCCCGCGCGGACACCACCCCGCCCCGTCACACCGCCGGCCGTCAGCCACCGGCCCGGGGGTGAAACGGCGGCCACCTCGCGCCGGGCCGTCTCGGTGATGTCGATGACGCGCTCGGCATGCGGGAGCAGCAGCAGACCTGCCTCGGTGAGGCCTGTTTGCCGTCCACTCCGGTCGGACAGTGCCGTAACCACGGCCTCTTCGAGGCTCTGCATCTGCGCGGTGACGCTGGACCGGGCGTAGGTCAGGTTCTTCGCCGCCGGGCGAGGCTCGGTTCCCTCGCCACCTCACGGCTGCGTCGTACGGCCCGTTCCTGCACCGCTCCCAACGGCTCGTCAACGACGCGCGGAACCACCCCCGCGGCACGGAAAAGTCCGGCCCGGCGGAGGGCGCCGGGCATACCCCGCGCCACCCCTCCGGGCCGGATCCTTCCACCCTCAGGACAGGTCCTTCTTCTTCCCTGCCGGCTCCAGGTCGACGAGCTTGTCGGCGACGCCCTGGTCCTGGAATGCCTTGACGAGGGACTTGATGTCCTCGGAGTAGATGTCCCAGCTGTCGGTGTGGAGCGGGACCACCTTGCGGGGGTTGAGGTCCTTGGCCACGAGAGCGGCGTTCTTCGACGTGAGGGTCAGCGGAGCGTTGTCGAGGATCGCGGGAGTGCGGGCGGCGCCGGCGAAGAGGATCGCCGTGTCGACGGCGCCGATGTCCTTCTTGATGCGGTCACCGACCTGTTTGGCGACCTTCACCGAGGCGTTGTCACCGGAGATGTAGGTGGTCGGAACCCCCTTGCCGCTGAGCACGAACCCGGTCACTTCGCCGTCCGCCCCACGGGAGACCCCGTCGGGACCGTGCAGGGCGGGTACCGCGGTGACCTTGATGGTGCCGGCGGAGGACTTCAGTTCCCGCTCCTCCCAGTTCTTCATGGGAGTGATGTGATCACCGAGACGCTTGTGGGCGCCGGGCGTCGAGAACACGACCGGAATGTCCTTGAGGAGCTCACGGCCCTTGCCGTCGAGGTTGTCGTCGTGCTGGTCGTGGGAGAGCAGCACGGCGTCGATCTTGCCGAGTTTCTCGGGGCCGAAGGCGGGGCCCTTCGTCTTGGACATGCCGGACTTGTACTTCTTGGGCGCGTCGAAGGTGGGGTCGATGAGGATGCGCTGACCGGCGATCTCCAGAACGGCCGTCGGTCCGCCCACGTGGGTGATGGTGAACGCGCCGGCACCGGAGGCCGCCGAGCCGCCGGCCGCCGAGCCGGTGGGTGACGGCTTGTTCTCCTTCTTGTCCTCACCGTCGGCGCTGGCGTTCCCACCGCAGGCGGCGAGGAGCGACACGCTTGCTACGGCTACGGCGGCACGGAGGAGCGTCGGACGATTCATCGGCTATGGCCATCTCTCTCGTCTTGCGGACAGTCGGGCACCTGACGACGACAGGCCCTCAGGAAGTGTTTTCAACGCTAACACAGTTCGTTAGCGACGACCACGACTTCCGACGGCCTGAAAGCCCCTCATCGTCCGTAACTCCAGCTCACACGCGTTAGCGTTGCTATCTCCCCAGGCGGGCGCCCGATCTCGCCGCCTGCCCATAGGAGTGGCGGTCAACGGCGACCAGGGTCCTTCGGCTCACAGGCAGGGCATGCTCATGTAGAGCGCCTGCTCGCCCTCCGAGGGCGTGCCGTCGTAGAGGGTGACGTCGAGCCCGCAGAAGACGAAGCCCATCCGCCGGTACGCGTGGATGGCCGGCGCGTTGACGTTGCTGACCTCCAGCCAGACATGTCCCGCGCCCCGCTCACGCCCGAACTCCGCCGCGAGCCCCATCAGCGCGCGACCGACCCCCTTGCCCCGGTGCTCCGGAGCGACCTCGATGTCCTCGACGATCAGCCGGCGGTTCCAGCAGGAGTACGAGACGGTGACGGACCCGGCCAGTTCCCCGGAGCCGCTCTCGGCCACGAAGGTACGGGAATCCCCGTCCCCCTCGGCGTCCCCCTCGCCACCGTCCGCCCCGCCCTCGGGAAACACCTTGGTCAACGGCGGCCCCACGGCCACCTCCCGCAACCCGAAGCCCGCCTCGGTGAGGGTCACTTGGAAGACGGTGCGAGTGGTGAAGGAACTGTCCAGAGCTGCGATGGCCGGGGCGTCCCCGGGAGCAGCGGCGCGATACCGGTACGCCGTGTCGTCAACAATGGTCATGCCGGGACGCTACGCCGACTGCCCGACAACGCAGTGAGCTACGGCGACATGGTGGTGCGGTGCAGGCCCGCCAGAGCATGGGGCGTCGGGTCCCCGGGTCGGGGGACGGTGCGCCGTCGGCAGCACCGGCTCAGGGCGCTGCCGACGGGCGATGATGCGGCTGGCCCCGGCCGGCGGGAACCGGGTGCCGTTGATCACCCGGCTGGTACAGGCGGATGAGGACACGTGCGAGATGTGATCCACCGGTTCAACGCGATCGGCCTGGCGTGCCCAGACCCTCAATGGACGGGGGCCGACCCGACCTGCTCAGCGATGACGACGAGGACTTCGTAATCCAGAAGGCCGCGACCCGCGTTCGGGCCGCTGGGGATCCGGCCCATCGCGGGCTCCTGCCGGGCAAAACAGGGCAAGCCCGACCGCAACCCGGCGACGTACCCGTCACACCCACGGCGCCACCTACTTCCACGGCTGCTACTCGGTCGGCGTCGACATGTGGACATCCGCCGTTGGGCGCAGAAGAACAAGGTCGAGCTGTGCTTCACCCCGGCCTACGCCTCCTGGGCCAACCCCATCGAGGCGCACTGCGGCCCACTGCGGCGGTTCACCCTCGCCAACTCGAACGGACCGCGAGGAGTTCCGCATGGATGATCAGGACGTCGACATCGCCCAGCGGGGCCGCTCGATTGGAGCTGCTGGCAAACAGCAGCCCACATCGGCCACATCGGCCACGACCTGCTGGCCTATTCAGGGCAGCTGGCAGCACAGCCCCCCGGCGCCTAGCTTCCCATCGACCTGAACGTTCGCCCCACCGCCTGACCGGCCGAAGTACTCCAGGCCGTCACAGCGCCGCTGAGCGCAGTCGTGCTCAACCGGCTCTTTCCCGCCGCCCCGCCCGGAGACCCCACCCAGGTACTCGTGTGGTGCACCGGCCGCGGGGACCTCGACGGCCTCCCTCGCCGAACCTCATAGAGCCTCATGGAGGTGGGAAGCAGCCCGACCGGACTGATCGAGCTGATCTCGGCCTCGCCGGACGCCGCTCGTGCTCAGGGGGCCCGGTGCGGTTCCTCGAACAGGGTGCCGCAGTCGTCCGGGAGGGCGCGTTGCAGGTCCTCCGCCAGGTCCGCGTCCTCGTCCGCGATCCGGCAGACCACCGTTTGCGCCAGGAACAGCGCCTGGTCAGGGGTGGCGCCGGCGGGTCGGGCCACGTCCGCCAGCAGAGCGTCGAGCGACGCCGCGGAGTCGTCCGCGTGCTCGGCCCCGTACCGCAGCGCGGGGCGTTCGTGGGCCGGTACGGCCTTGCGCAGGTGCTCGCGGCGCGGCGGGTCCAGGCGGCTGCTCAGTGCCGCGAGGACGAGGTGTACGGCCGCGTCGGCGGCCTCCATGTCGTCGAGGTGGGTCCGCGAGGCCACCTCTTCCACCAGGTGCTGATGGCTGATCATGCTGCCTCCCACCGGTGAGCGCTCTGGTCGGTCTGCCGGGTGCCCTCACGGCCGGCACGCATGCCGTGCCGGAGCGGTGTGACGCGGATTTTCCGGCGCCGGGAATGAAACCCGGGGGCGGCCCGTTGTACGGGGCGGTCGTAGTTTTTGTGTCTGTGTTTCACCGCACGCTCGCGAAGAACGATGTCGCGGGCGCCGCCTTCCTTCAGGGAACTGGAGAAGTCGCGTCCAGGCCGGCCCGGGTGTCCGCACGGTGCGGCTCCCGCACCCAGCCCCTGCAAGGAGCAGCAAGATGACTCAGGGAACCGTGAAGTGGTTCAACGCCGAGAAGGGCTTCGGCTTCATCGCCCAGGCCGATGGCCCGGACCTCTTCGTCCACTACTCGGAGATCGAGGGCAACGGCTTCCGTAGCCTGGAGGAGAACCAGCACGTGGAGTTCGACGTCGTGCAGGGCCCCAAGGGCCCGCAGGCCGCCCGCGTCCGCGCCCTCTGATCCGAGGGACCGCCGAGCAGCAGGTCAGCGCAGGGCCGGTGCCGTCAGGGCACCGGCCCTGCGCCTTGCTCGTCTGTCTGCCGGTCCTCACGGGGAGCTCCGGGTCGGGCGGGCCGGCTACTCCTCGTAGTCGTCGGGTGTGATGCCCGCTTCCTCCATCGCCTCGCGCATCGAGCGGCCGGACGCGCCGGGCTGCTGTTCTTCCTTGCCGGTGCCGGCCGGCTCGATCACGTCGTCCGTCGTGGTCGTCTTCGGACGGTTCTCCTCGGGCACGGTCACCGTGACCGCCTCCTCGCTGCGTCGGGTCCTTCGCGAGCCGACGGGTACCCATGCCGACCTGCGGAATGCCTGACCTCGTCCGACGCCCGTCCGATGCCTGTCCGGCGTGTGTCCGATGTGTGTCCGACGTCCTGTCGCGCGGGACGGTCTCCGGACCTCGACGGTCGTGCGCACCGCCGCCGGCGGGGCGGCCGTGTCCGTGGGCTCGGTACGTCATCACTGCGGCCGCGGCCTCGTCACGCCCCGGTCGTGGCGCGCTCGTACAGGCGGTGGGTCTGGGTGTGGACCCCGCCGAGGGCCTCGCCGTGGCGGCGGGAGGCGTGGTTGTCCTCCAGGACCCAGGAGTAGGAGATCTCGGTGTAGCCGAGGCGGAAGGCGGCGCGCTGGGCCTGGGTGACCAGGGCCGCGGCCAGGCCGCGGGAGCGGTGTTCCCGGGCCACGCCCATGGCGGCGAAGCGCACGCGCTCGATACGGCGCACGGCCCGCGCGGCCCGGATGAGCCCGACGGGCAGGCCCAGGGTGGTGAGCCGGCCGCGGGCCGCGTGCAGTGCCTGGTGGGCGTCGGGCAGGCAGAGCAGGAAGGCGATGGGCTCGCCGTGCAGCTCCGCGATCTGGAGGAGGCCGGGACGCAGGAGGGGCTTCAGCTTTTTCGTCATGTAGCCGAACTGCGCTTCGTCGACGGGAACCGAACCGTAGCTTTGCGTGAACGTTTCGTTGTAGAGGTTCCGCACGGTCTCCATATCGGCTTCCGTACGCTGCGGATCCAGCGGCCGCACCGTGAGACCCGGGGTCGCGAGCACGCGGTCCGCGGCTTCCCGGTATTCCGCCGGGGGCTCCCCGTCGGCGGGAATCGGAATGGCGTACGAGACCAGGTCCTTGGCCTTCTCGAATCCACATGCGGAGAACAGTCGCGGATAATACGGCCGGTTCCGGGGAATCATGACGATGTGCGGCTGGTCGAAGCCGGATATCTGGACGCCGCACTCGTCATTGGTGGTGAATCCGAGGGGGCCCAGAGTGCGTGTCATTCCCTGCGCGGCGAGCCAGGCGTCCGCCGTGTCGAAGAGAGCCGCCGCGGCCTCGGGGTCATCGGCGCACTCGAAGAGGCCGATCAGTCCGTGGTCCGGTCCGTGCCGCTCGTTGTAACGCGGGTCGACGATGGCCGCGATCCTGCCGACGACGGTGCCGCGCCGCCGCGCGAGGAACAGCCGCACCCTGGCCACCCGGTGGTACGGGTTCCGGGCCGGGTCCAGGAAGGAGCGCCGCTCCCGCTCCAGCGGAGCCACCCACAGCGGGTCGTCGCGGTAGAGGTGGTACGGGAGCCGGATGAAGGCGGTCAGATCGGTGTCCGCGCGGACCGGGGTGACCGTGACGCTCATGACACCCAGTCCAGAAGCGCTTCCCTCAGCGTCGGCTGCACCGGGACGGGCGGGGGTGCGGCGGGGATGAGCCCGAGACGGCGGCCGGCGTGGGCGAACGCGCCGAGGATGCGCTCGATGTCCTCGTCGGTGTGCGTGGCCTGGAGGGACAGCCGGACCAGCGAGCGTTCCTCGGGGACGGCGGGCGCGGAGACGGCGCTGGTGAAGACGCCCTCCGTGAGGACCTCCCGCCACAGGGCCGTGGCCAGTTCCTTCCGCCCGGTGATGACGGGCACGATCGGGGTGACCGACTCGCCCGTGTCGAAGCCGAGGCCGCGCAACCCGTCCCGTACCTGCCGGGCCACCTCGAAGGCCCGCGCCCGGCGCTCGGGCTCCGTCTCGATGATGGTCAGTGCCGCCAGCGCGGCGGCGGCCGAGGCGGGGGGGATCGAGGTGGTGAAGATGACGGACCGCGAGGTGTGCCGGAGGTAGTGGATCACCTCGGCCGGCCCGGCCAGGAAGCCGCCGATGGAGCCGAACCCCTTGGACAGGGTGCCCGTGTGGAGGTCGACGGCGTCGGGCAGCCCGAAGTGGTCGGTCACCCCTCGTCCGCCCGGCCCGAGCAGTCCGATGTCATGGGCGCCGTCGACCACCAGGCGGGCGCCGTAGCGCCGGGCGAGCGAGACCAGCTCCGGCAGCCGGCACAGGTCGCCCTCCATGGAGAACAGACCGTCCGTGAGGATCGCCTTGGCGGCGTCCGGGTCGGACACCGCGAGCTTGCGCTCGAGATCCGCCATGTCCGAGTGCCGGTACCAGCGCCTGTCGGCGAAGCCCAGCCGCACCGCCTCGATCAGCGAGGCGTGGTTGGCCTTGTCGCTGAAGACGATGTCACCGCGGCCGAGCAGGGGAGCCAGCGCCAGGTTCGCCTCGAAGCCGGTGGTGGTCACGATCACCGCCTCGACGTCGAGGAAGGCGGCCAGCCTGGCCTCCAGTTCCTCGTGCAGAGTCAGCGTTCCGCCGATCAGTCGGCTCGCCGAGGCGGAGGCACCCCAGCGACGGGCCGCGTCGGCCGCCGCGGCGACGACGCGGGGGTGACCGGAAAGGCCAAGATAATCGTTTCGGGCGGCCATGACCAGGCGTTTTCCACCCAGGAACACCTCCCCTCCGCGTGCCTCGAGTGCGTTGTAGACGGCCCTCGGCCGCATGCGCGTCGCGTGCTGCATGACGGCCGTCAACTGTTTGTCGAAAATATCTGCCACTGCGCTCTCACATTCGACTCGCCACCCTTTTGAGATTTTCATACAAAAATGTGGAGAGGGTGGCCTCGGCATCCTCTCAGCCAGAGGAATGAAATGAAAAGCCAAGGCCTGGTTTCGTTAAGCCATTCGAGTGAAATGTGTCCCGGGGACGGTGCGACCGGAGGTGCGAGTGCGATACGACTCGGGCTTACGGCTCCGCCGACTGCGCCCGACCCCCGCCGCGCCCGGCTGAACGGTCAAGGAGCGCGCCCCGCGCATCACCGAGTCCGGCATCTGGACGCTGCGTGACTTCCTGGCGCCCTGAGGGGCCGGTACGGCTGCTGCGAGCGCGGCCCGGCATCGCGTCGTACGGGCGCCCGGCCCGTGGTGCCCGCCCCGCACCGGCCCACTGTCGGCCAACCCCCGCGCCGGACGACGGCAACCGGTGCGCGCGGGTGCGCCGCCGGGTGATGCTGGGGAGCGGACGGGTCCGCGCACAGACCGGGAGGTTCGGGCAGGTGACCGCCGTCAATCCGATGGACAGCGCCTCGGTGCTGGCCGCCTTCGGCGCGCTGGGCGTGCTGGCGGTGGTCTTCGCCGAGTCGGGTTTGCTGGTCGTCGGCTTCTTCCTGCCCGGTGACACCCTGCTGTTCCCCGCCGGGGTGCTGTGCGCGGGCAGCGCCGGGCAGCCGCCCCGGCTGGCGCTGTGGCAGGTGCTGGTGTGCGCGGCCGTAGGGGCGGTGGCGGGCGGTCAGGCGGGGTATTTGATCGGGCGGCACGGCGGGCGGGCGCTGCTGGCCCGCACGTCCAGCCGACGGGTGACGGACGCGGCGGCGCGGGCCGAGCGGCTGCTGGCCCGTTACGGCCACGGCAAGGCGCTGGTGATCGGCCGGTTCGTGCCGTTGCTGCGGACGGTGCTGCACCCGGTGGCCGGCGTGCTGGGCGTGCCGGCGCGGACCTTCACGCTGTGGCAGGCGGTGGGCGGGGTGCTGTGGTCCCAGACGCTGGTCCTCGCCGGGTACACCCTGGGTGCCTCCGTCCCGCACATCGACGAGTATCTGTTGCCGTTGGTGGCCGTGGTCGTCGCCGTGTCCCTGCTCCCGCTGCTGCCGGAGATCCGCCGCTCCCGACGCGAACGCCGCGCACGCCGGGACGCGGCGGGTTGAACGGAGTCGCCTCCGCGCCACCCCGACAGCGCGACGCCGCGCACGGTGCCGAGACGCCCGGCCCGCGCACGGTGCCGAGACGCCCGGCCCCGCCCCCGCGAACCGAACCAGCGAGCGCCCCGGACCGTGCTCCCCGGGGCTACACCTCCGCCGCCCGGTGCGTGACCCGCCCCGCCACCGTCGTCAGCAGGACCGGGAGTGCGGCCAGTTCGCCGTCCGGTACCCGCAGCGGGTCCTCGGCCAGCACCGTGAGGTCGGCGCGGTGGCCGACGGCGAGCCGGCCGGCGCGGTCCTCCTCCCCCGCCGCCCAGGCGGCGCACACCGTCATGCCCTGCAGGGCCTGGAGCGGGGTCAGGGCCTGCTCGGGGCCGTGCGGGGGCAGGGAGAGGTCGGCGGGCCGCCGGTGCCGGGCGCCGGCCATGACCTGGAGCGGCGGGTACGGCGCGATGGGCCAGTCGGAGCCGAGCACGACCCGGGCCCCGGCCTCCCACAGGTCACGGCAGCGGAACGCGCGCCCGGCCCGTTCCTCGCCGAGCCGGCGGGACCAGTTGTCGGTGTGGTCCGCCCGGGTGAACTCGCAGCAGTGGGTGGGCTGCATCGAGGCGGCGACGCCGAGCGGCGCGAACCGCCGGACGGTGTCGTCGGGGACGGTCTCGATGTGCTCGACCCGGTGCCGTACGACACCCGTACTGCACGTACCGCCGGCACCACCCGTACCGCCCGTCCGCGCCGTCCGCGCCTGGGCCTGCTCGACGGAGTCGAGGACATGGCGGACGGCCGCGTCGCCGATGGCGTGGGTGGCCGTGGGCACGCCGGCCCGGTGCAGGTCGGCGATCACCCGGGTGTAGCGCCGGGGGTCGGGCCAGTAGGCGTGGTCGGACTGGCCGTGGCAGTCGGGGGCCTCCAGCCAGGCGGTGCCGTTGTCGACGGTGCCGTCCATGAACAGCTTCACGCCCGCCACCCGCCACAGCGCGCCGCCGGTGCCCTGGAGCCGGACCAGCTCGGCGAGGTCGGCGTCGTCCGCCTCCGGCCGGCACCAGGGGGCGATCCTCAGCCGCAGGGGCAGGGCGTCCTCGGCCTCCAGGGCGGCGTAGACGGCGAGGCTGTCGCCGTTCGCGTCCATGGCGTGCCCGCCGGTGAGTCCCGACGCGGCCATGGCGGACAGCACCTCGGCGGCGCGGGCGCGGACCTCGGCCTCGGTGGGCCGGGGGGCGACCGCCTCGACGACTTCGCACGCGGCGTCCTCCAGCAGCAGCCCGGTGGGCCGTCCGCCGGCGTCGCAGACGATCTCCGAACCCTGCGCGAAGGCGCGCGGTCCGTCGACGCCGGCCAGTTCCAGCGCCCGTTCGCTGGCCAGGGCCGAGTGCGCGTCGAACAGGTCGATCAGCGCGGGTACCCCGTCCAGGACGGGGCCGAGCGCGGCGGTGGCCACGGGTGCCGTACCGAAGACATTGGGGTCCAGGCCCCAGCCGCGCAGCCAGGCGCCCGGGCGCAGCTCCCGTGCCGCCGTGGCCAGCGCGGCGCGTACGGACTCCAGGTCGCGGCAGCCGGACAGGTCGACGCCCATGGTGCGTTCGGCACCGGAGACCGGGTGCAGGTGCCCGTCGGTGAGCCCGGCGGTGACCACCGTCCCGCGCAGGTCGACGACGGTGGTGCCGGGTCCGGCGAGGGCGCGGGCGTCCCGGTCGTCGCCGAGGAAGCTGATCCGCCCCCGCTCCGCGGCGAGCGCGGTGTGCGGCAGCAGGCGGCCCGTGCCGGGATCGAGCAGCCGGGCGGAGAGCAGGACGAGATCGGCGGGCACGGGAGCTCCTTCGCTCACAGGGGGCGCGTCAAGGGCCCCCTTCACTCGGTCAATTCCCCGTTCACTCACCGGGGCACGGGGGACTCTGAAGGTGGTGGGTCAGCCGGCGGCTTCGCCGAGCGTGCCGGGGCGCAGCCCGAGTTCCCGCTCGGCCGTGGTGAAAGGCATGCGCAGCACCACCGCCGGACGCTCGGGTGTCGCGGTGTTGGCGTGGACGCCCAGGCCGTCCAGGACGACGAGGATCTGGACGGCGACCGCCACGGGTGCGTCGGTGGCGAACTCGCCGGCTGCCACGCCGTCCTGGATCAGGGTCTCCAGCCGGCCGCGCCAGGCGGCTTCCTGCTGCGCGACCCGGTCGCGGAGGACGGGCCGGTAGCGGCTGAGGTGGCGGGCGTTGACCCACAGCCGGCTGATCGCGTCGTACGCCTCTCCCGAGGTGTGGGCGAGGAAGCGGGCCAGTTGTCCGGTGGGTGTGCGCCCGGCGCGGTCGGCCGGGAGGAGGCGGTCGAGTTCACCGGTCGCCGCGCTGCCGAACGCCTCGGCGACCAGTTCTTCGGCCGAGGGGAAGTAGTGACTGATCAGCCCTGGGCGGACGGCGAGTTCCTCGGCGATCCGGCGGAGGGTGACGCACTCCAGGCCCTCGGCCAGGGCGACGGCCGCGGCGGCGCCGACGATCTCCGCCCGCCGGGCGGCGGGGTCCTTGCGAATCCGCTTGCGCTGAACGCTTGACGACATGACGCCGATGCTATTGAGTGTGCGACCAATAATCAACTGGTCACCCGCCCAACAAGCGACCAGGCCCACCCCACCGCTCCCGGAGGCCCCATGGCGTCCACGCTTCCCGACCCGCACCCCGGCGCACGGCCCACGCCCGCCGACGGTGGCGCCGCCTCCCGGGCCGCCGAGCGCGCCGGCGTCGAGGCGCACGGCATCGACCACATCCCGGACTCCGAACGCCGCGGCCGGCCCCGCGAGTTGTTCTCGGTGTGGGCCGCCGCGAACGTCACCTACCTGAGCCTGGTGGTGGGCGGCGCGCTGGTACTGATGGGCCTGAACCTGTGGCAGGCGTTCGCGGTGATCGTCGTGGGCAATCTCTTCTGGCTGCTCACCGGCCTGTTGGCGGTCCCGGGCCCGGCGGCGGGCGCGCCGAGCGAGGTGGTGACCCGGGCGCTGTACGGGGTGCGCGGGAACCGGGTGAACAACGCGGTGACCGGCTGGCTGATCTCCGTGTGCTACTTCGCGCTGAACCTGGCGGCGGCCGCCACCGCGGCCTTCTCCCTGGTGGACCAGGCCGGCCTGCCCGTGAACTCCGGGACGAAGGCGGCCGTCGTGGTGCTGATCGCCGCCGTCACGCTCGCCATCGGCGTCTACGGCCATGCCGCGATCGTCCGGATCTACCTGCCGATCACCCTGGCGCTGTCGGCGGTGTTCGCCGTGGTGGGTGTGGCGGTGCTGCGGCACACCGACTTCGGGTACGCCCCCGGTCAGCCGCTGACCGGCACGGACCTGTGGGCGGCCGGGTCGGCCGGGATCGCCCTCATCGCCTCGGGCCCGCTGTCGTACACCACCAGCGCGGACTTCTCCCGCTACCTTCCCCGCTCCACCCCGGCGAAGGCGGTGGCCGGCTGGACGGCGCTCGGCGGGTTCGTGCCGAGCGTCCTGGTGTGCGGCATCGGGGCCTGCGCCGCGACCGCCGTCGACATGAACGACCCGGAGTCCTCGCTCCAGACGCTGCTGCCCGGCTGGTTCCGCCCGGTGTTCCTGCTCGCGCTGGTCCTCGGCACCGTCGCGCTGAACGCGCTGACGTCCTACAGCGCCGGACTCGCCCTCCAGGCCGTCGGCCTGCGCATCCGGCGCACGCTCAGCGTCCTGGTGGACGGCGCGGTGGCCGTGTCGCTCACCCTGTACGCGCTGCTGGTCTCCGACTTCCTCGACGCCGTCGGCGATGTGCTCCAGCTGACCGTGCTGTTGCTCGGCCCCGCCACGGCCGTCTACGCCACGGACATCCTGCTGCGCCGCAACCGGTACGACGGCCCGGCCCTCGCCGACGAGTCGCCCGGCGGGCCGTTCTGGTACACCGGCGGCGTCAACACGTCCGGGGCGCTGGCCCTCACGGCGGGCGTGGCGGCCTCCGCGCTGTGCGTCGACAGCCTGTACACCGGCCCTGTGGCCGCCGCCCTGGGCGGCGTCGACCTGGCGCTGCCGGCCGGGCTGGTGGTGACCTCGGGGGCGTACGCCCTGCTGACCGCGCGCCGCAGGCGGTCAGCACCGCGTGCCGGACGGCTTCCTGAACAGCCATGAGGCCGGCCGCAGGCGAGGAGGACCCGGACGGGGACGGGCCGGGCACGGCCGGCTGATGTTCCACCGGTCCGGCGGCTGCTGCGACGGCAGCGGCCCATCCGCCGCGCCAACGACGCGTTCCGCACCGGCGGTTCGGATGTGCTGCCGGCGGAACGCGCCGTGAAGGGCGCGTGCGCCGGCCCGTGACGTTCCGGATGGCAGGCGGGCGTGGACCCGCACCCGGCTGATCGTGGACGTCGTCCCCGGGCGCGGCAGCGGCTTCTCGCTGAGGGCACCCGAGGGGGTACGTTTTCTCACCCGTTCTCGCGTCGTCGACGCGTAGTCGTACCGCCGGGCGCCCGAGTCTGCTGCACTGCCCCTGCACGCGGGGACAGTTGACGAGACATCAGGAGGCACGGTGTCCAGACGGAGCGGGCGTTCGACGGCGGGCAGAGCGGTTCTCACGACGGTCACGGCGCTCGGTGTGCTGACCGGCGCGGCCCTGGCGGGCGCGGCACCGGCCGGTGCCGCGCCGGCGGGACGGCGGATCGCACCGGGCGTCACCTACCGGCAGTTCGACGTCGACGCGGCGAAGGGCACGGCCCGCGTCCACCTGCTCACGGTGGACCTGGGCAACCCGCACGTCCGCGTCGGCCTGCTGTACCCGGGGACGGTCGCGGCCCGGGCGACGGTCTCCCGGCTGGCGGACGCGGCCGGGGCGGTCGCCGGGGTGAACGGCGACTTCTTCCACATCACCGAGACCCAGCACCCGGGCGTGGAGGCCACCGGCGCGCCCGTCGGACCGGCCGTGGCGGACGGGCAGGTTCTCAAGGCGGCGGTGCCCAAGGGCCAGCGGTTCGGTCCGGCGCTGCCCCCGGGCACGGACACCCGGGAGGTGCTCGGCGTGGGCACCGACCGGCGGGCCCGCCTGGACCGTCTCTCCCTCACCGGCTCCGTCGGCACACCCGGGGGCAAGCTGCCTCTGAAGGGCCTCAACCAGTACGCGCTCCCGGTGAACTCGGTCGGCGCCTTCACCGCGCGCTGGGGCGGCGCCTCCCGCGAGCGCGCCGTGTGCGGCACCGACAGCCAGCGCTCGGCGCCGTGCAGCGAGGAGACGTACGAGGTGAAGGTGCGCGACGGCCGGGTGGTCTCCGCCGCGGTACCCCCGGGCGGTGGCGCGATCCCCGCGGACACCACGGTGCTGGTGGGCCGTGAGGAGGGCGCGCGGAAGCTGCGCGAGCTGTCGGTCGGCGACCCGGTGCAGATCACCCACAGCCTGACGGCGGCCTCGTCCGGGGTGCCGTACGCGTTCGCCCTCGGCGGCTTCCCGGTGGTCCGCGACGGTGCCCCGCTGCCCGGACTGGACGACGAGACCTCGGCGGTGCGCACGGCCGTGGGCGTCAAGGGCGGCGGCCGGCAGGTGCTGCTGCTGGCGCTGGACGGTGCCGCGGACTACCGCTCCGGGCTGACCGTGCACGAGGAGGCGGACGTCCTGCGGTCGCTCGGCGCCTCCGACGCCTTCAACCTGGACGGCGGCGGCTCGACGGAGATGGTGACCCGTGACACGGGCGACTCCGCCGTGACCGTGCGCAACCACCCGAGCGGCGGCGCCGAACGCCCCGTGCCCAACGGCATCGGCGTCTTCTCGACCGGCTGACCACCGGCCGCGTCAGGGCCGCAGGCTGCTCACCAGGTCGGCCGTCGCGGTCAGCCCGCTGTGGATGGTGGGTGCCATGCTCGTGCAGGCCATGTAGAAGCCGAACAGCATGCAGACCAGGCCGTGCGAGACCTTCAGCGCACCACTGCGCATGAAGATCACGACCAGGACCAGGAGCAGCAGCACCACCGAGATGGAAATCGCCATCGGAACCTCCTCCGCCACGCCCCATGTACGGCGTTCGGGCGCAAGTGTGACGTAGCGGAGGGTTTGTCCGGGCGGCTGACACGTCCGCCGATCGTGTGGTCTTACGCCGGGGTGCGGGCGTCGAGGAAGGCTTCGAGCCCGGCGAGGTCGTCGGTGTTGAGGTGGTCCACCCCGGCGGCCAGCAGCTCGGCCCACAGCGCGTCCCGGGCCGGGCCGGCGGTGTCCGGGGTGGCCCAGAACCGGACCCGCTGCCCGCGGGCGTGCGCGGCGGCGGTGATGCCGCGCAGCGTGCGCCGCTCGGCGTCCGGGAACGCCCCGGTGCCCGTCCAGGTGAAGTGCTGCGTCCAGTTGTCGCTGATGAGCGGGATGAGAGAGGCCGGGACGGAGGTGCCCAGGTCGGCGAGCCGGCCGTCGTAGAAGGCGCGCCGCTCGGTCTGCGCGGCCATCGGGGTACGGGCCGCCCGGTCGCCGGAGACGACGGCGGTGACCGGGCCGGGATGGACGCGGCCGTGCGCGTACCGGGTGAACAGGTGCGGGTAGCGGCGCAGTCGGCGGTCGAGCGCGAGGTAGGTCGAGGCTCCCTCGGTCTTGATGTCGATCAGGAGCTGGAGCGGCTGGCGCGAGCCGGGGTAGACCGAGCCGTGGTGGGCGGCGACGCGGGCGGCGAGCGGTTCCAGGTAGAGGGATTCCAGCGTGCGGGACGGGTCGAGGTCGGACGCCTCGTGGCCGACGAGGAGTTGGTCGCCGACGAGGAAGATGTCGGCCTCGACGCTGCCGAAGCGGTGGCCGAGGGCGTCGAGCAGGGGCCGCGGGTGCGCGTAGTCGTTGTGGGCGTGCGCCCGCCACAGCGGGCGGGGCCGCCGCCGGTGTTCACCGGCCGGTGCCCCGCTCGCGGCGGACGCGTCGCTCACGGGCGGGGCGAGGGTGCCCACGAGGGCGGCACCGAGGGTGGTGAGGGCTCCGCGACGGGTGGTGAGGGCCATGCACTGCCTCCCTGGAGGTGATGGGGACCGGGGAGAGTATGCGTGCCGGTGGGTCTCAAGGGACCGCCGCGGATGACGAGTTGGCGCGCTGTTCACTTCCGCCACACGGGAAGCCCTCCAGCCGCGTCGCGAGCAGGTACTCGGCCGTGCGTTCCCGCTCACTGTCTTCTTGCCGCCGAGAGGCCGACTCGCCGGTCAGGGATGATGACCTCGACGTCGATGTCGGGTGGAGGCTGCGCAGGCACAGGTGGTAGCCGTTGCCGGCCACCACCTGCGTGATCGGCCCCGGGCGGCCGGGCGGCCCGGCAGTGGCCTCCGATGGCCCGCCGATGACCGTCCGACGGCGGTCCGTTGCCGCGCCGGCACGGCGGACTGCCCGGCGGAGGACGGCTACCGGCCCGCGTGGGCGGCCGTGTCGAGGCGCCGCTGCGGGTGCTCCCCGCCCCGGCCGCGCAGAGAGACGTCCGTCTCGGTGAGGACACGGTGGACGAACCCGTACGACCGGCCGTATGCCTCGGCGATGGCCCGTATGGACCTGCCGCCCTCGTACTGCTCCTTCATCTCCCGCGCGAGCTTCTCACGGGCCGCACCCGTGATCTGTACGCCTTTGCGCACGGCTCGTCTCCTTCCGTGATCGGTTCTCCGGTTGTGATGGCCCGTCTACCCCGGAAGGACGCGATGTCCCCGGCCGCCGCGGCACCGGTTCGTGCTCGTGCTCGTGCTCGTGCTCGTGCTCGTGCTCGTGCTCGTGCTGGGAGGGACTTCTCGGTCCCGGCCCGCTGGAGGTCGTACCGTTGCCGCCGGTCGACGCGTTCCTCGACGGCCTTCTGCCCGCCGCCGAACGCGGCCCGCGGCACGTGCGGAGCCGACGGCGGGAGTGCCCTGTCCCGTAGAGGAGGTGTGGTCGGGGATCGTCGCCGTACCGAGGTGGCGCAGCCGGCGCCGGTCATGGTCCTCCTCGGCCCAGGCGGGCACGGCCGCCTGGGCCACCCCGTTCCATGCCGCCCGCAGGATCTCGACCACGAACTCCGGTCCATCCGGGTCTTTCTTCGCGGCCGGCACGTGGGTGGCGTCCCTGCGCGGACCGCGTGCGCGGCCCGTCGGCCGGCCGGCCCCCGGCGAGCCGCGCCACCGACGCCGGTGCGAGCCGGACCGGAGGCACCAGCATCAGGCAGCCCGTGGGGAACACCCCATGTGCCGGCCGAACCGTCCCTCGATACGGCGACGGCCCGCACGACCCCGACCGGGATCGCACAGGCCGTCGTCACGCCCGCAGGGCTTCGGCAGGGTGGGGTGTCAGGGGGCCTGGAGGTCGGCCAGTGCGGCCAGGGCCTCGCGGTGGGCGCCCGCCGTGCCGTAGGCGATCGAGTCCGCCTTGGCCCGCTTCAGGTACAGGTGGACGGGGTGTTCCCAGGTCATGCCGATCCCGCCGTGCAGTTGCAGCGCCTCCTCGGTGGCGCGTACGGCGACGGGGGCGGCGTAGGCCTGGGCGACGGCCACCGTGAGGTCGGTGTCCTGCCCGGTGGACAGGGCGTCGGCGGCGGCGCGGGCGGCGGCCCGCAGGTGGACCACCTCCAGCCACAGCCGGGCCAGCCGGTGCTTGAGCGCCTGGAAGCCGCCGACCGGCCGGTTGAACTGCTTGCGCTCCTTCAGATAGCGGACCGTGCCCGTCAACGCCCAGTCGGCGACCCCGAGTTGCTCGGAGGCCAGCAGTCCGGCGGCGGCGCGCAGGGCCCGGCGTACGGCGGGCTCCGTGTCCCCGACGCGGCGGCCGGCGGCGCCCTCCAGCCGTACGGTGGCCAGCGGCCGGGTCAGGTCGAGGGAGGTCTGCGGCAGGACGGTCACCTCGTCGGCGGTGACGGCGTACAGGCCGCCGTCGTCGGCCGGGACGAGCAGCACGTCGGCGACGGCCGCGTCCGCGATCCCGGTCAGTTCGCCGTGCAGGGTGCCGTTCTCCACCCGGACGGCCTTGACGCCGGCGGCCGGGCCGGTGTGCAGGCCGACCGCCAGGGCGGCGATGGTGCGCCCGGAGGCCAATTGCCCCAGCAGTTCGCCGTCGTCGCAGGCGAGCAGCGCCTCGGTGGCCACGACCGCGCTGGTGAGGTACGGCACGGGGGCGACGGCCCGGCCCAGCTCCTCCAGGACGACGGCCGCCTCGCGGTGGGAGGCGCCCTGGCCGCCCCGCTCCTCGGGCACCAGGAGACCGGCCAGGCCCATGTCCTCGGTGAGCGACCTCCACACGGCCCGGTCGTGGGGCGTGTCCGACTCGGTGCGGGCGAGCACGCCGGCCGGTGCGCAGTGGTCCGTGAGCAGGTCGCGGACGGCGGCGCGCAGCGCCTCTTCCTCCTCGGAGTACAGCAGATCCGTCATCGGGCGAGGTCCTTCCAGGCGACGTCCTTGTCGGTGCGCGGTTCGGCGGGCAGGCCCAGGACGCGCTCGGCCACGATGTTCAGCAGCACCTCGCTGGTTCCGCCCTCGATGCTGTTGCCCTTGGAACGCAGATAGCGGTAACCGGCGTCGCGGCCGGTGAAGTCGACGTGTTCGGGGCGGCGCATGGTCCAGTCGTCGTACAACAGGCCCTCCTCGCCCCGCAGTTCCACCTCCAGGCCGCTGATCTCCTGGTTGAGGCGGGCGAACGCGAGCTTCATGCCGGCGCCCTCGGGGCCGGGCTGGCCGACGGCGAGCTGCTGGCGCAGCCGTTCACCGGTGAACCGGGCCACCTCGGCCTCCACCCACAGCGTCAGCAGCCGCTGGTGCAGTTCGTGGGTGCGCAGTTCCGGGCGTTCGCGCCAGGTCTTCGCGACGGCGCCGATCATGCCGCCCTCGCGGGGCTGGGCCATGCCGCCGATGGCGACGCGTTCGTTGTTGAGCGTGGTCTGGGCGACCCGCCAGCCGTCGCCGACCGCGCCGAGCCGGTGGCTGTCGGGGATGCGGACGCCGGTGAGGAACACCTCGTTGAACTCGGCCTCCCCGGTGATCTGGCGCAGTGGCCGGACCTCCACGCCCGGGTCGGTCATGTTGCAGACGAAGTAGGTGATGCCCTGGTGCTTGGGCACCTCCGGGTCGGTGCGGGCGATCAGGATGGCCCAGCGGGCGAGGTGGGCGCTGGAGGTCCACACCTTCTGCCCGTTGACCACCCAGGTGTCGCCCTCGCGGACCGCCCGGGTGCCGAGCGCGGCCAGGTCGGAGCCGGCGCCGGGCTCGCTGAACAGCTGGCACCAGACCTCCTCCCCGGTCCACAGCGGCCGCAGGAAGCGCCGCTTCTGCTCCTCGGTGCCGTAGGCGAGGATGGTCGGCGCGGCCATGCCGAGGCCGATGCCGATGCGCCGGGGGTCGTTGTCGGGGGCGCCGGCGGCCTCCAGTTCGGCGTCCACGACGCCCTGGAGGGAGCGCGGGGCGCCGAGGCCGCCGAGGCCCTCGGGGTAGTGCACCCAGGCGAGGCCGGCGTCGAAACGGGCCCGCAGGAAGTCCAGGCGGTCGGTGCTCGCCGGCGGATGCCGGTCGAGGAACTCCCGGGTGCGACTGCGCAGTTCTCCGGCGTCGGTCATGCGGCGGCTCCGTTCTCCGGTACGACGGCGATCCGGCCGGTGGTCACTCCGTCGGCGACCCGCTGCACGGCACCGGCCGCGCCGGCGAGCGGCACCCGCTCGCTGACCAGCGGCTTGACGGCGCCCCGCGCTGCCAGCTCGGTGAGCTGTCCGTGGCAGTGCCGGACCAGCTCCGGGTTCTTGGTGTTGTACAGGCCCCAGTGCAGGCCGAGGATCGAGTAGTTCTTCACCAGGGCGTGGTTGAGGGCGGGGGCGGGGATGGTGCCGCCGGCGAAGCCGACGACGACGATCCGCCCCTCGAAGGCGACGACCTTGGTGGACTGGGTGTAGGCCGTGCCGCCCACCGGGTCGTAGATCACATCGGCGCCCCGGCCGCCGGTGGCCTCCTTCACGGCGGCGACGACGTCCTCGGCGTGCCGGTCGACCACCACGTCACAGCCCAGCTCCCGGGCGACGGCGGCCTTCGCGGCGCCGCCCACGACACCGATCACGGTGGCGCCGGCCGCCTTGCCGAGCTGGACGGCGGCGCTGCCCACGCCCCCGGCTGCGGCGTGCACGAGCAGGGTCTCCCCCGCCTCCAGCCGGGCCCGCCGGTGCAGGCCGAACCAGCCGGTCTGGTAGCCGATGTGGAGGGCGGCGGCCTCGGCGTCGTCCAGCGAGGCGGGCGCGGGGAGCAGGGCACGGGCGTCGGCGACGGCGTACTCGGCGAAACCGCCGTACGGCAGCACCGGGTTGGCGATCACCCGGCGGCCGTCCTCGGTTTCGCCGCAGATCTCCACGCCGGGGGTGAAGGGCAGCGGCGGGCGCACCTGGTACTGGCCCCGGCACAGCAGCGCGTCGGGGAAGTTGACGTTGGCGGCGCGCACCCGCAGCAGCACCTGGCCGTCGCCGGGCGCGGGCCGCTCCGTGTCCGCCAGGCGCATCACCTCGCTCGGCTCGCCGTTCTCCTGCACTTGCCATGCCTGCATGCGGGCCTCCACGGGACTGCTTCGTCTGACCGGGTCCGACCGCATACTAAGCGGTCGCTTGCCCATCAGGGAACAGCCGGCCGCGCCCGGTGCACGGACGGAGTCTCACGAACGGGCCGGCCGCGCCCGTACGTGCATCCGCTCCCCCTGCGGCCCGAACAGGCTCAGGAACTCCACCGGCCCGTCCCCCGCCGGCCCGAACCAGTGCGGCACCCGGGTGTCGAACTCGGCCGCCTCGCCCGGCGCGAGCACCACGTCGTGCTGTCCGAGCACCAGGCGCAGCCGGCCGGACAGCACGTACAGCCATTCGTAGCCCTCGTGTGTGCGGGGGTCCGGCTCGCCGCCGCGCTGCGGTTCGACCACCTTGTACGCCTGGAGCCCGCCGGGCTGCCGGGTCAGCGGATACAGGGTGCGTCCGTGGCGGGTGATCGGCCGGGCCCGCACCCGGGGATCGCCGACCGGCGGGGCGCCGACCAGTTCGTCCAGCGGGACCTGGTGGGCCTGGGCGATGGGCAGCAGCAGTTCCAGGCTGGGCCTGCGCAGGCCGGACTCCAGCCGGGACAGGGTGCTGACGGAGATGCCGGTGGCCTCGGACAGCGCCGCCAGGGTCACCTGCCGCTCCTTGCGGATCCGCCGCAGCCGGGGGCCGACCTCGGCGAGAACGTCGTCGGTACTCATGCTCTTATTGCAGATTCGGCAAAGGTGTTTGTCAATGCGGCACGGTTCGGGCGACGGTCGGGGCGGAGGTGGTCACCATGACCGAGAAGTACGAAGTGGTCGTCGTCGGCGGCGGGGCGGCCGGGCTGTCCGCCGCGCTGGTGCTGGGCCGGTCCCGGCGCCGCACCCTGGTCGTCGACGCGGGCGAACCGCGCAACGCGCCGTCCGCGCACATGCAGGGGTACCTCTCCCGGGACGGCATGTCCCCGGCCGGGTTCCTGGCGGCGGGGCGCGCGGAGATCGCCCGGTACGGGGTGGAGCTGGTCCGGGGCCGGGTGGTGGACGCGCACCGGGACACGGATTTCACCGTCGTCCTCGCCGGGGGCCGGACCGTACGGGCCCGGCGGCTGGTGATCGCCACCGGTCTGCGGGACGAACTGCCGCCGATTGCGGGTCTGGCCGAGCGGTTCGGCCGGGACGTGCTGCACTGCCCGTACTGCCACGGCTGGGAGATGCGCGACCTGCCGACCGGGGTCCTCGCCACCTCGCCGCTCAGCGTCCACCAGGCGCTGATGGTCACCCAGTGGTCGAAGGACGTGCGGTTCTTCCTGCACGGGGTGGACGAGGCGGAGCTGACCGACCAGGATCTGCGCCGGCTGGCCGCCGCCGGGGTCACGGTGGTGCCCGGCGAGGTGGCCGCCCTGGTGGTCGCCGACGACCGGCTCACCGGGGTGCGGCTCGTGGACGGCACGGTGCACGACCGGGCGGTGCTGTACACCGCTCCGCGCGCGGTCCCGAACAACGACCTGCTGGTCAGGCTGGGCGCGGACATGCAGGAGACCCCGTTCGGCAGCTACCCGGTGATCGACGGGCAGGGCCTGACGAGCGTGCCCGGGCTGTGGGCGGCGGGCAACGCGAGCGGCTTCGCCGAGCAGGTGGTGAACGCGGCCGGCCGGGGTTACCGGGCGGGCGCGGCGATCAACGCGGAGCTGCTGATGTCGGACCTCGACGCGGTCGTGGGGGTGTAGACCCGGCGCCCCCGGTGCACTCTGGGGACATGCTGCTGACCCGGCTGGCCGAGGTGTCCCGGGAGGTCGCCGCGACGGCGGCGCGGTCCCGCAAGACCGCGCTGCTCGCGCAGTTGTTCCGGGAGGCCGGGGCGGAGGACGTGCCGGTGGTCATCCCCTATCTGGCCGGACGGCTGCCGCAGGGCCGGCTCGGGGTCGGCTGGAAGGTGCTGGGCCGCCCGGTTGCGCCGGCCGCCGAGCCGACGCTCACCGTGCGCGAGGTCGACGCCCGGCTCGGCGAGCTGGGCGCGGTGGCCGGGCCCGGCGCCCAGGCGGAGCGGATCCGGATCGTCGGCGAGCTGATGGGCGCGGCCACCGAGGCCGAGCAGCGCTTCCTGCTCGGCCTGCTCACCGGCGAGGTCCGCCAGGGCGCCCTGGACGCGGTCGCGGTGGAGGGCCTGGCCCAGGCGACGGAAGCGGACCCGGCGGACGTACGGCGGGCCGTGATGCTCGCCGGATCGCTCCAGACGGTGGCCGAGGCACTGCTCGGCGAGGGGCCGGCGGCGCTGGAGCGGTTCCGGCTCACGGTGGGCCGCCCGGTGCTGCCGATGCTGGCGCACAGCGCGTCGTCGGTCGCGGAGGCGGTGGAGAAGCTGGGCGCGTGCGCGGTGGAGGAGAAGCTGGACGGTATCCGGGTCCAGGTGCACCGGGACGGCGAACGGGTGCGGATCCACACCCGCACCCTGGACGACATCACCGGCCGGCTGCCCGAAGTCACGGCCGTCGTACGGGCGTTGCCGGGCGAGCGGTTCATCCTGGACGGGGAGGTGATCTCCTTCGACGCGGCCGGGCGGCCCCGCTCCTTCCAGGAGACGGCGGGCCGGGTGGGCTCCCGGACCGACGTGGCGCGGGCGGCACAGGAGGTCCCGGTCTCACCCGTCTTCTTCGACGCCCTCGCGGTGGACGGCCGCGACCTGCTCGACCTGCCGTTCGCCGAGCGGCACGCGGAACTGGCCCGGCTGGTGCCCGAGCCGATGCGGGTGCGGCGCACGCTGGTCGAGGGGCCCGGGGACGTCCCGGAGGCGGAACGGTTCCTCGCCGACACCCTGGCCCGGGGGCACGAGGGCGTGGTGGTCAAGGGGCTCGACGCGCCGTACAGCGCGGGCCGGCGCGGCGCGTCCTGGCTGAAGGTCAAGCCCGTGCACACCCTGGACCTGGTGGTGCTGGCCGCCGAGTGGGGCCACGGCCGGCGCACCGGCCGGCTGTCCAACCTCCATCTCGGCGCCCGCACCCCGGACGGCGGCTTCGCGATGCTCGGCAAGACCTTCAAGGGCATGACGGACGCGATGCTCGCCTGGCAGACCGGGCGGCTGCGAGAACTGGCGGTCGAGGACGACGGCGGGGTGGTCCGGGTGCGCCCCGAACTCGTCGTGGAGATCGCCTACGACGGTCTCCAGCGCTCCACCCGCTACCCGGCCGGTGTCACCCTGCGCTTCGCCCGCGTGGTCCGCTACCGCGAGGACAAGCGCCCCGAGGAGGCCGATACCGTTCAGGACCTGCTGGCGGCCCATCCGGAGGTGGCGCCGTGACGGTACGGCCGGTGAGGCGCAGCGCGGGACTACTGTTGTTCCGGCACACCGAGCAGGGCCTTCAGGTGTTGCTCGGCCATATGGGCGGCCCGCTGTGGGCGAAGAAGGACGCGGGCGCCTGGACCGTGCCCAAGGGCGAGTACGACCCGGCGGAGCCGGCCTGGGACGCGGCCCGGCGGGAGTTCCGGGAGGAACTGGGGGTGGCGCCGCCGGACGGGCCGGCCGTACCGCTGGGCGAGGTCATCCAGCGCAACGGCAAGATCGTCACGGCCTGGGCGGTGGAGGCGGACCTCGACCCGGAGACGATCGCCCCGGGCACGTTCACCCTGGAGTGGCCGCCGCGCTCCGGCCGGCTCCAGGAGTTCCCGGAGCTGGACCGGGTGGCCTGGTTCGCCCCGGACCGGGCGCGTGCGGTGATCGTCACGGCGCAGGCCGCGTTTCTCGACCGGCTGGCGGAGCACTCGGGCTGACCGGAGGACCTGTCGCGTTGCGGCTTGCCGGGCCGCGCGCGAAGGTCGAGACAAGCCCGCTCCCAGGGAGGTCGGTCATGCCCATCGCGACGGTGAACCCGGCGAACGGCGAGACGCTCAAGACGTACGAGCCCATGGACGAGGACGAGCTGGAACGCCGGCTGGAACTGGCCGAGGCCACGTTCCGCACCTACCGGACGACCTCGTTCGCCGAGCGCGCCCGGCTGCTGCACCGGGCCGCCGATCTGCTCGACGAGGACCAGCCGGAGATCGGCCGGGTCGTCACCACGGAGATGGGCAAGCCCGTCCGGCAGGCCCGCGCGGAGGCGGCGAAGTGCGCGAAGGCGATGCGCTGGTACGCCGAGCACGCCGAACGGCTGCTGGCCGACGAGGAACCCGCCGAGGAGGACGTGCGCGACTCGGGCGCCTCCCGGGTGCGGGTGCGCTACCGCCCGCTCGGCCCGGTGCTCGCCGTGATGCCGTGGAACTTCCCGCTGTGGCAGGTGGTCCGGTTCGCGGCGCCCGCCCTGATGGCGGGCAACGTGGGCCTGCTCAAGCACGCCTCCAACGTGCCGCAGACGGCCCTGTACCTGGAGGACCTGTTCCACCGGGCGGGTTTCCCCGCGGGCTGCTTCCAGACGCTGCTGATCGGCTCCGGCGCGGTGGACGACATCCTGCGCGACGAGCGGGTCAGGGCGGCCACCCTGACCGGCAGCGAACCGGCGGGCCGGGCGGTCGCCTCCACCGCCGGGGAGATGATCAAGAAGACGGTGCTGGAGCTGGGCGGCAGCGACCCGTACGTCGTGATGCCCTCCGCCGACCTCGACCGCGCGGCCGAGGTCGCGGTGACCGCGCGGGTGCAGAACAACGGGCAGTCCTGCATCGCCGCCAAGCGGTTCATCGTGCACAGCGACGTGTACGACGCGTTCGCCGAGAGGTTCGTCGCGGGCATGCGGGCCCTGAAGACCGGCGACCCGCTGGCGGAGGACACCGAGGTCGGGCCGCTCGCCAGCGAGCGGGGCCGGGCCGACCTGGAGGAACTGGTCGACGACGCCCGGCGCGGCGGGGCGACGGTGCTGTGCGGCGGCGAACGGCCGGACGGGCCCGGCTGGTACTACCCGCCGACCGTACTGTCCGGCATCCGGCGGGAGATGCGCATCCACCGCGAGGAGGCGTTCGGACCGGTCGCCACGCTGTACCGGGCGGACGACCTGGACGAGGCCGTGCTCATCGCCAACGACTCGCCGTTCGGCCTGAGTTCGAACGTGTGGACGCGCGACGAGAACGAGGTCGAGCGGTTCGCCCGGGACCTGGAGGCCGGTTCGGTGTACGTGAACGGGATGACCGCCTCCCATCCGGCGTTCCCGTTCGGCGGGGTGAAGCGCTCGGGGTACGGGCGTGAGCTGTCCGGGCACGGAATCCGGGAGTTCTGCAACATCACCACGGTTTGGCAGGGTGCGTGAGGGCCGCGCGGCTACCATCCCGTTCTGTGAACCGCGAAGTGACCCTGCCTCTGATCGTCGACGACCGCGGGGCCTTGCAGGTCTCCGCGGCCGACGTGAGTAAGTTGTTGCGGACCGTGGGCGCGCGGTGGCTGCATCTGGTCGAGGCGGGTGAGCAGGGGCTCGACGAGGACACCGTGGCCGCGCTGACCATCGAGCTGGCCAAGCTGGCGGACCGGATCGACGTCGCGTGCATCGCGCACAGCAGCGGGGCGCAGTAGGCCGGACCGACCAGCCGTCCCCCGCACAGGCCGTACCCGCCGCCCCGCCGGATTCCCCGGGCCGCAGGCGGTCCGGCCGTCCCGCCACGGCCCATCGGGTGCCCGGCCCCGGCGATCCGGCGGTGCCCGCCCTCCCGCACGGCGCACCCGCCCGGCCCCCGGTCACCGGCAGTCCAGCCGCCCCCGCCAGGCCCGCCGCCCCCGCGGCCACCGACGCCCGGACGTAACGCCCGGCCTGCCGTTTTCCCTCGTCCAGCCGCATGAATCGCCCCGCGGGCCGGACCCCCGGGTCCCCGGTTCGGAGTAATCCAACGGGAGATCATCGCCCTCCCGGGTGACGGTGGGTGGAGCGCCCACAGAGGCGAACCCACCTTCTGACCGGCGGGCGAAGGCCCCCGGAACGCGGAAAGCAGGGACGGTTCATGGCGACCTTGTGCAAGCCCTCGGTGTCGGTCCCGGAGTACGTGATCACGATGGAGGAGACGCTGGAGCTGGCGCGCTCCCGCCACGCCGACCACCCACAACTGCCACTGGCCCTCAGGCTGATCGAGAACACCGGCGTGAAGACGCGGCACATCGTCCAGCCCATCGAGGAGACCCTGAAACACCCGGGCTTCGAGGAGCGCAACAAGCTCTACGAGGCGGAGGCGAAGGCCCGGGTCCCCGCGGTGATCCAGCGCGCGCTGGACGACGCGGAACTGCTCACCAGCGACATCGACGTGATCATCTACGTGTCGTGCACGGGCTTCATGATGCCCTCGCTCACGGCGTGGCTGATCAACGAGATGGACTTCGACAGCACCACCCGCCAGCTCCCCATCGCCCAGCTGGGCTGCGCGGCCGGCGGTGCGGCGATCAACCGGGCGCACGACTTCTGCTCGGCCTACCCGCACGCCAACGCCCTCATCGTGGCCTGCGAGTTCTGCTCGCTGTGCTACCAGCCCACCGACCTCGGCGTCGGCTCGCTGCTCTCCAACGGGCTGTTCGGCGACGGCATCGCCGCCGCGGTGGTCCGCGGGCGCGGCGGCCGGGGAGTCAGGCTGGAGCGCAACGGCTCCTATCTGATCCCGAAGACCGAGGACTGGATCGCCTACGACGTGCGCGCGACCGGCTTCCACTTCCTGCTGGACAAGCGGGTGCCGACGACCATGGAGCCGCTCGCCCCGGCCCTTCGGGACCTGGCCGGCACACACGGCTGGGACGCGTCCGACCTGGACTTCTACATCATCCACGCGGGCGGTCCGCGCATACTCGACGACCTCAGCACCTTCCTGGAGGTCGACCCGCACGCGTTCCGGTTCAGCCGGGCGACGCTCACCGAGTACGGCAACATCGCCAGCGCCGTCGTCCTGGACGCGCTGCGCCGGCTGTTCGACGAGGGCGGCGCCGAGGACCGGGCGCGCGGGCTGCTCGCCGGGTTCGGGCCCGGAATCACCGCCGAGATGACGGTCGGCCGCTGGGCCGACGGGAACGGAGCCGGGCGGTGACCGCGACGGCGCTCCCCGAGACCCTGCCCCCGGTGCGGCACTGGCCGGCGCTCGACCTGCCGGGGACCGAGTTCGACCCGGTGCTGGCCGATCTGATGGCGGAGGGCCCGGTCACCCGGGTCCGGCTGCCGCACGGCGAGGGCTGGGCCTGGCTGGTCACCCGGTACGAGGACGTGCGCAGGGTGGCGGGCGACCCCCGCTTCAGCCGTGCGGCGGTCCGGGCCAAGCAGGTCACCCGGCTGGCCCCGCACTTCATCCCGGAACCGGGCGCGGTCGGCTTCCTCGATCCGCCGGAACACACCCGGCTGCGCCGCTCGGTGGCCGCCGCGTTCACCGCCAAGGGCGTGGAGCGGGTCCGGGAGACGGCGCGCGCCCTGCTGGCGGAGCTGGTCGACGAGCTGCTGCGCGGCGGCCCGCCCGCGGACCTGACCAGCGCGGTGCTCGGGCCGTTCCCGATCGCGGTGATCTGCGAGCTGATGGGCGTCCCGGCCGGCGACCGGCACGCCCTGCACACCTGGACCGAGCTGATCCTCTCCTCCTCGCACGGCAAGCGGGTCAGCGAGCGGGCGAAGCGGGAGATGGCGGCGTACTTCGCCGAGCTGATCGGGCGGCACGAGGACGGTACCGGCGAGGACGTCGCCTCCCTGCTGGGCGCCGCAGTGCGCCGCCGGGAGATCACGCTGGACCAGGCCGTCGGCCTCGCCGTGCTCCTGCAGATCGGCGGCGAGGCGGTCACCAGCAACAGCGGGCAACTCTTCTACCTGCTGCTGACCCGCCCGGACCTGCTGGAACGGCTCCGCGCGGAGCCCTGGACCCGGCCCCGGGCGATCGACGAACTCCTGCGCTACATCCCGCACCGCAACGCGGTCGGGCTGTCCCGCGTCGCCCTGGAGGACGTGGACATCGGCGGGGTGCGCATCCGCGCGGGCGACGCGGTCTACGTGTCCTACCTGGCCGCCAACCGCGACCCCGAGGTCTTCCCCGACCCCGGCGCCCTCGACTTCTCCCGCAGCCCCAACCCGCACGCGGCCTTCGGCTTCGGCCCGCACTACTGTCCCGGCGGCATCCTGGCCCGGATGGAGGAGGAGCTGCTGACGGACGCCCTGCTGGACCGGGTACCGGGCCTCAGACTGGCCGTGCCGCCGGAGCAAGTGCCCTTCAGGAAGGGCGCGTTGATCCGTGGGCCCGAGGCCCTTCCGGTGACGTGGTGAGCCGCCCATGACCGAGACCGAGGGACTGTACGTACCACCGGGGCACGGCCGTGTCGTCGAGACCCCGGCGCAGCGGGTGACGTTCAAGGTCACCGGCACCCATTCACGGATGGCCTCCACCTTCGAGGTGGAGGTGCCGCCCGGCTTCGACGTGGGCGCCCATGTGCACACGCGCAGCGAGGAGTTGTTCTACGTCCTCGAAGGCGAGCTGGACGTCCTGGCCTTCGAGCCGCGCATCCGTACCCCCGACAACTGGCAGAAGTGGCAGTCGCGTTCGGGCAACCGGGTGGTGCGCGCCACGCCGGGCACGGTCATCGTCGTACCGCCGGGCTGCCCGCACGCCTTCGCCAACCCGACGGACACCCCGGCGAAGGTGTTCTTCCAGGCCTCTCCCCCGCCGGACCACGAACGCTACTTCGAGGAACTCCTCGAGATCCTGGCCGGCGGGGGCCCGCCGGACCAGGAGGCGATCGAGGCGTTGCGGGCGAAGTACGACATCGAGCAGCTGACGCCGCTGAAGCACCGGTGAGCGGGCGGAGCCGTACACGGTGTGCGGCTCCGCCCGGGGGCTAGCGGATCGGCATCCCCGACAGCGTCCGGGCGATGACCAGCCGCTGGATCTCGCTCGTCCCCTCGAAGATGGTGTAGATCGCGGCGTCCCGGTGCATCCGCTCCACCGGGTACTCCCGGGTGTAGCCGTTGCCGCCCAGGATCTGGACGGCCTGCGCGGTGACCTTCTTCGCGGTCTCGCTCGCGTACAGCTTGGACATGGACCCCTCGGCCGCGGTGAACGGCTTGCCGTTGACGGCCATCCAGGAGGCCCGCCACACCAGCAGCCGCGCCGCGTCGATCCGCGTGCGCATGTCCGCGAGCTGGAAGGCCACGCCCTGGTTGTCGATGATCGGCCGCCCGAACTGCTCACGGGTCTTCGCGTAGTCGAGGGCGACCTCGTAGGCGGCCCGGGCGGTGCCGACGGCCATGGCGCCGACGGCCGGCCGGGACGCCTCGAACGTGGCCATCGCCGCGTTCTTGACGCGCTCGCCGCCCGCCGCCTTCGCCTTCTCCCGGGCCCGTGCCAGCCGCTCGTCCAGCTTCTCCTTGCCGCCGAGCAGGCAGGAGCCGGGCACCCGGACGTCGTCCAGGACGACCTCGGCGGTGTGCGAGGCGCGGATGCCGTGCTTCTTGAACTTCTGTCCCTGGGTGAGGCCGGGGGTGCCGGGCGGGACGATGAAGGAGGCGTGGCCCTTGGAGCCCAGCTCCGGGTCGACGACGGCGACGACCACGTGCACATTGGCGATGCCGCCGTTGGTCGCCCAGGTCTTCGTGCCGTTGATCACCCACTCGTCCTTGGCCTCGTCGTAGACGGCGCGGGTGCGCATGGAGGCCACGTCGGAGCCGGCGTCGGGTTCGGAGGAGCAGAACGCGGCGACCTTGACGTCGTTCTGGTCGCCGTACATCTGCGGGATCCAGGTGCCGATCTGCTCGTCGGTGCCGTTGGCGAGGACGCCGACGGCGGCGAGTCCGGTGCCCACGATGGACAGGGCGATGCCCGCGTCGCCCCAGAACAGCTCCTCCATCGTCATCGGGATGCCGAGGCCGGTGGGGTCGAAGTACTGCTGCGCGTAGAAATCGAGGGAGTAGATGCCGACCTTCGCGGCCTCCTGGATGACGGGCCAGGGCGTCTCCTCGCGCTCGTCCCACTCGGCCGCCGCCGGGCGGATCACGTCCGCGGCGAAGCCATGGAGCCAGTCCCGGACTTCCTTCTGCTCGTCGTTCAGCTCCATGGTGAACTCGGCCATGTCCCCTCCAGCGGCGGTGCGATGTTACTAACGGTAACGAGAGTCTGTTACCGGCCGGTAGGATTGTCAACCGCCGAGGCCGCTCGGCCTCCCGTTCGATGCCAGGGGCGCCGTCAGTGTTAGTTTGCGCAGGCGTCACCGAATCAGGCACGGGTGGGGAGAGCACATGGACACCACACAGCGGACCGACCAGCAGCGGTCCGCCGACCGCCGACGGCGCGAGCTGCTGGAGGCCGCCGACCGGGTGGTGCTGCGCGACGGCCCGCAGGCGTCGATGAACGCGATCGCGGCGGAAGCGGGGATCACCAAACCGATCCTGTACCGGCACTTCGGCGACAAGGGCGGGCTCTACGCGGCCCTGGCCAAGCGGCACACCGACGCCCTGCTGGCCTCCCTGCGGGCGGCGCTGGACGCGCCGGCCGGCCGGCGCGAGCGGGTCGAGTCCACCCTGGACACCTACCTCGCCGCCATCGAGGCGCGGCCCCAGGTGTACCGGTTCCTGATGCACCCGGCCGAGGGCAGCGCCGGCGGGGAGCACGGCTTCGACACCGGCAAGCACTCCGTGCCGCTGCTGCGGCGGATGGGCGAGGAACTGGCCCAGGTCATCGAGGAGCGGGTGGACCTCGGACCGGAGAGCCGGCAACTGGCCCGGGTGTGGGGCCACGGGATCGTCGGCATGATGCACGCGGCCGGGGACTGGTGGCTGGGGGAACGTCCCTGCTCCCGGGCCGACCTGGTGCGCTCCCTCGCCGACCTGCTGTGGGGACGGCTGGCCGCCGCCGGGGACCGGCTGGGCGGCCCCGGGTTCTGACACCCGGCCCCGCTCTAGCGGCCCGTACCGCTCCCCCGGTGCCAGGAGGCGCGGGAGACCTGACGCATCAGCCTGCGGTGGCGCCATCCCGTCAGACGGTCGGCGTAGATCTCGCCCGCCAGGTGGTCGTACTCGTGCTGCAGGCACCGGGCGAAGAAGCCGGTTCCGTGCACGGTGACGGGCTCCCCGGTCACCGTCCGGCCCTCGAGCACCGCGTGGTCGTAGCGCTCGGTGCCCGCTTCCAGACCCGGCAGCGAGAGACAGCCCTCCGGTCCCCGGACCACCACACCGTCCGCCTCCACCAGCCGTGGGTTCACCACATGGCCCAGGTGGCGCACGTCCTCGTCGTCGGGGCAGTCGTAGACGAACACCCGCAAGGGCACGCCCACTTGATTCGCCGCCAGCCCGACCCCGCCGGCCGCGTACATCGTGGCGAACAGGTCCTCCACGAGGGCCGCGAGGGAGGGGCCGAAGTCGGTGACGTCCCGGCAGGGCTCGCGCAGCGCCGCGTCGCCGAGCAGGGTGAGGGGCCGGACGCGCCCGCGGGCGCCCGGAATGGAACCGTGTCGCATGGCGGCAAGGGTACGGTTCCTTCAGCTCATGCCCGCCGCGCGAAGGCGTGGGCCGGAATTCGGGTGTGTGAACGGATCTCGATAGGCTGAGGGTCCCACCACGCTGCCGGATGGCCCCAGGCGCGGCGCGTACGCAAGGAGGATCGAGAACTGATGGCAGGCAACTCGGACCCGCTCTCGCCGCGGGCCAAGCTGGCCGTGACCGCGGGCAAGGCGGTCGCTGCGGCATCGCGCGCCGCGGGGCGCGGCAGCGGGTCGGTGATCGGTGGCCGGGTCGCGCTGAAACTCGACCCCGACCTGCTCGGACGGCTCGCCCAGAACCTGGACGTCGTCCTGGTGTCGGCGACCAACGGCAAGACCACCACCACCCGGCTGATCGCCGAGGCGCTGCGCGCCGCGGGCCCGGTCGTGTCGAACGCGCTCGGCGCCAACATGCCGGCCGGCATCACCTCCGCCCTCGCGGGCGGTTCGGACGCCAAGTTCGGCGTCATCGAGGTCGACGAGAAGTACCTGGCCGGTGTGGCCCGGGACACCGACCCCAAGTGCATCGCCCTGCTGAACCTCTCCCGGGACCAGCTGGACCGCGCGGCCGAGACCCGGATGCTCGCCGAGAACTGGCGCGAGGGCCTGGCCGGCTCCAAGGCGGTCGTCGTCGCCAACTGCGACGACCCGCTGGTGGTGTGGGCCGCGTCCTCCTCGCCGAACGTGGTCTGGGTGGCGGCCGGCCAGATGTGGAAGGACGACGCCTGGTCGTGCCCGTCGTGCGGCGGTGTGATGCAGCGCCCCGGCGACGACTGGTTCTGCGGCGAGTGCGGCTTCCGCCGGCCCACCCCGACCTGGGCGCTGTCCGGCGACCACGTGCTGGACCCGCACGGGTCCGCCTGGCCCATCCACCTCCAGCTGCCGGGCCGCGCCAACAAGGCCAACGCCGCGTCCTCCGCGGCCGTCGCCGCGGTCTTCGGGGTGCCGCCGCAGGTCGCCCTGGAGCGGATGTACCAGGTGCAGGCGGTGGCCGGCCGGTACGACGTGGTGCAGTTCCAGAACCGGGACCTCAGGCTGCTGCTGGCCAAGAACCCGGCCGGCTGGCTGGAGACGTTCTCCCTGATCGACCCGCCGCCGGCGCCGGTGATCCTGTCGGTGAACGCGCGCGGGGCCGACGGCACCGACACCTCCTGGCTGTGGGACGTCGACTACACCCGGCTGACCGGCCACCCGATCTTCGTCATCGGCGACCGGAAGCTGGACCTCGCCGTCCGCCTGGAGGTCGCGAACCAGCACTTCCAGGTCTGCGACAACCTCGACCAGGCCGTGCAGATGTGCCCGCCGGGCCGGATCGAGGTCATCGCGAACTACACCGCGTTCCAGGACCTGCGCCGCCGCGTCGGCAACTGATCTTCGAAGGGGCGACCAACCTCATGAGCGACAACCAACTGCGGCTGGTGTGGATCTACCCGGACCTGCTGAGCACCTACGGCGACCAGGGCAACGCCCTCGTCGTGGAGCGCCGGGCCCGGCAGCGCGGCCTGGACGTGGCCCGGCTCGACGTGCGCAGCGACCAGCCGATCCCGACCTCCGGTGACATCTATCTCATCGGCGGCGGCGAGGACCGTCCGCAGCGGCTCGCGGCCGAGCGGCTGCGCCGGGACGGGCATCTGCACCGCGCGGTGGAGAACGGCGCGATCGTGTTCTCGGTGTGTGCGGGCTACCAGATCCTGGGGCACGAGTTCATCAACGACCTCGGCCAGCGCGAGCCGGGTCTCGGCCTGCTCGACGTGGTGTCGGTGCGCGGCGAGGGCGAGCGGTGCGTCGGCGACGTCCTCGCGGACATCGACCCGCAGCTCGGGCTGCCCCAGCTGACCGGCTTCGAGAACCACCAGGGCGTCACCCACCTCGGCCCCACCGCCCGCCCGTTCGCCCGGGTGACGATCGGCAAGGGCAACGGCACCGGCGACGGCACGGAGGGCGCGTACAACGGGACCGTCTTCGGCACGTACATGCACGGGCCGGTCCTCGCCCGCAACCCGCTGATCGCCGACCTGCTGCTGAAGCTGGCGCTCGACGTCAACGCGCTGCCGCCGATCGACGACCGCTGGTACGACGCGCTGCGCAACGAGCGCATCGCGGCGGCCCAGCAGCCCGCGTGACCGGCTGCGGCTCGCGTCGCACCCGTCCCTTCGCCGGGATGTCAGCGTGGTCCGGCAGGCTCCCGGCGTGCCCGCCTGACGGCTCGTCCGCTCACATGTGCGGGCGCGTCCAGCAGGCGGACGCCCGCTGTGGAGTCACCCCCGCACGCCGGTAGGGTGACCGGGAATCCGCCGGACAACGTGGTCCGGTCACCCGGCCCACGTTGAGAAGGTAATTCGGGCTATGCGCATTGGTGTCCTCACGTCCGGCGGCGACTGCCCCGGTCTGAATGCCGTCATCCGGTCCGTCGTGCACCGTGCCGTCGTCGACCACGGCGACGAGGTCATCGGTTTCCGGGACGGCTGGAAAGGCCTCCTGGAGTGCGACTACCGCAAGCTCGACCTGGACGCCGTGGCCGGCATCCTGGCCCGCGGCGGCACCATCCTCGGCTCCTCCCGGGTCCGTCCGGAGCACCTGCGGGACGGGGTGGAGCGGGCCCGGGGCCATGTCGCGGAGCTGGGCCTGGACGCGATCATCCCGATCGGCGGCGAGGGCACCCTGAAGGCGGCCCGGCTGCTCTCGGACAACGGGCTGCCCATCGTCGGCGTGCCCAAGACCATCGACAACGACATCGCGGTCACCGACGTCACCTTCGGCTTCGACACCGCGGTGACCGTGGCGACCGAGGCCCTGGACCGGCTGAAGACCACCGCCGAGTCCCACCAGCGGGTGCTCATCGTGGAGGTCATGGGCCGGCACACCGGCTGGATCGCGCTGCACTCCGGCATGGCCGCCGGTGCCCACGCCGTCGTCGTGCCCGAGCGGCCCTTCGACATCGAGGAGCTGACGCGGAAGGTCGGCGAGCGGTTCGCGGCGGGCAAGCGGTTCGCCATCGTGGTCGCCGCGGAGGGTGCCAAACCGCGCCCCGGCACCATGGACTTCGACGAGGGCGGCAAGGACGTCTACGGCCACGAGCGCTTCGCGGGCATCGCCCGGCAGCTGTCGGTCGAGCTGGAGCAGCGGCTCGGCAAGGAGGCCCGGCCGGTGATCCTCGGGCATGTGCAGCGGGGCGGGACGCCCACGGCGTACGACAGGGTGCTGGCCACGCGGTTCGGCTGGCACGCGGTGGAGGCGGTGCACCGGGGCGAGTTCGGCGCGATGACCGCGCTGCGCGGGACCGACATCGTCATGGTGCCGTTGGCCGAGGCCGTGGAGACGCTGAAGACGGTTCCCGCGGAGCGGTACGCCGAGGCGGAGTGCGTTCTGTAGCCGGCGGGCGTCTTTTCGTTCAGGGGAGAACAATCCGCCCCCGGTCGCGGCCGCGACCGGGGGCGGTTCTAGTCTTGGGGCGGACAACTCGCACAACCCCCACGAAACAGGAGCCGGCGGATGGATCACAGCGGGCACGGCATGACCATGGATCTGCCGCCGTTCACGCTGGGGCGGGGGCTTCAGTGGTCGGCGGAGCCGTTCTTCCTCGTCGCCTGCGTGGCCGGACTCGCTCTGTACGGATGGGGTGTCGTGCGGCTGCGGCGGCGCGGGGACGCCTGGCCGGTGAGCCGTACCGTCTCCTATGCCGTCGGGGTGCTCACCATCGCGCTGGTGATGTGCACCAAGCTGAACGACTACGGCATGGTCATGTTCAGCGTGCACATGGTGCAGCACATGGTGATCAGCATGCTGTCGCCGATCCTGATCCTGCTCGGCGCCCCGGTGACGCTGGCGCTGCGCGCGCTGCCGGCCGCCGGGAAGGGCCGCAAGGGCCCGCGCGAACTGCTGCTGATGCTGCTGCACAGCCGGTACATGCGGGTCATCACGCACCCGGCGTTCACCATCCCGCTGTTCATCGCCAGCCTCTACGCCCTGTACTTCACCCCGCTGTTCGACTTCCTGATGGGCTCGATGGCCGGGCACATCGCGATGATGGTGCACTTCCTCGCGGTCGGCGTGGTGTTCTTCTGGCCCATCATCGGCGTGGACCCCGGTCCGCACCGGCCGGGTCATCTGATGCGGATGCTGGAGCTGTTCGCGGGCATGCCGTTCCACGCGTTCTTCGGTATCGCGCTGATGATGGCGTCGTCCCCGATGGTGGACACCTTCGAGCACCCGCCGGCCTCGCTGGGCATCGACGCGCTGTCCGACCAGAGCGCGGCGGGCGGCATCGCCTGGGCGTTCAGCGAGGTCCCGTCGGTGCTGGTGCTGATCGCGCTGCTGTTCCAGTGGTACCGCTCCGAGCAGCGGCAGGCCAAGCGCCAGGACCGGGCCGCCGACCGGGACGGTGACAAGGAGCTGGAGGCGTACAACGCCTATCTGGCCTCGCTGAGCGCCCGCAAGGGCTGAGCCGGAGTGTCCCGCGCGGGCCGGAGCCGACGGGCTCCGGCCCGTCGGCGTATCCCGCTCGGGCCGGAACCGGGGCACCATGGGTCGGGGACGGACCACGAGGAGGGTGTCGCGATGCGCGGTTCCATGAACGGCTCCACGAACGGTTCCACCAAGGCGATGGGGGCGCTCACGGCCGGCGCGCTGGTCCTCGTGACCGCGTACACGGTCGCGCTCGGCAGCAACGGCTGGCTGTGGTTCGGCTGGGTGGTGCTGGGGCTGCTGACCCTGGCCGTGGTCGTCACCCGGTCCTGAGCGACGGCGCGCGGGCGCTGGCTACAGTGCCCGCATGAACAGCAGGACACCGGCGTTCGACGAGCTGGACCGCCGGATCATCACCGCCCTCATGGCGAACGCCCGCACGAGTTTCGCCGAGATCGGCGCGGACGTCGGTCTGTCCGCCACGGCGGTCAAGCGGCGGGTGGACCGGCTGCGGGAGACCGGGGTGATCACCGGGTTCACGGCGACGGTCAGACCGGCCGCGCTGGGCTGGCGCACGGAGGCGTACGTCGAGGTGTACTGCGAGGGCGCGGCCCCGCCCCGGCGGCTGGCGGAGGTGGTCCGCAACCATCCGGAGATCGCGGCGGCCATGACGGTGACCGGCGGCGCCGACGCGCTGCTGCATGTGCGGGCCCGGGACGTGGAGCACTTCGAGGAGGTGCTGGAGCGGATCCGCGCCGAGCCGTTCATCCGCAAGACGATCAGCGTGATGGTGCTGTCGCACCTGCTGCCGGAGAGCCCGGAGGCGGGCGCCACCCACGCGGCACCGGAGTGACCGAACGGCGGGGCGCGCGCTTGCTTCGTGCGTGCGCCCCCGTGAGAACGCAGCGATGCTGCGCAGTTGCGCAGCCTTTCGCGCTTGTCGTCCGTCTTCCTCCCTTTCTACCGTGGTGTCACCCCTCAGTGACACACAGGAAAGCGGAGGGAACCCTCTGTGACCGCACGTCGTGTGCCGCGTCCCCGGCGTTTTCTCGTCTGCGAACCCAGACACTTCGCCGTCCAGTACGCGATCAACCCCTGGATGCGTCCCGGCCGGCCCGTCGACGTGGGCCTGGCCCGCCGGCAGTGGCGGTCGCTGGTCCGCGCCTACGAGGATCACGACCACACCGTCGACCGCGTCGAGCCGGTCGCCGGCCTGCCGGACATGGTGTTCGCCGCCAACGCGGCCTGCGTGGTCGGCGGCCGGGTCTTCGGCTCCCTCTTCCACGCCCCCGAGCGGCGCCCCGAGTCGGACCACTACGACACCTGGTTCAAGGCGGCCGGCTACGACGTGTACCGGCCCGAGTCGGTGGCCGAGGGCGAGGGCGACCTGGTGTGGACGGGCCGGTACGTGCTCGCCGGCACCGGGTTCCGCACCACCCCCGGGGCGCACCGGGAGGCGCAGGAGTTCCTGGGCCGGCCGGTGATCGGCCTGCGGCTGGTGGATCCGTACTTCTACCACCTGGACACGGCGCTGTTCGTGCTCGACGACGAGAACGTCTGCTACTACCCGGAGGCGTTCTCGCCGGGCAGCCGGGAGGTGCTCCAGCGGCTGTACCCGGACGCGGTGCTCGCCACCCGCGAGGACGCGCTGGCGTTCGGCCTGAACTCCGTGTCCGACGGCCGGCACGTCTTCATCGCCCCGCAGGCCGGGGCGCTGGCCGGCCGTCTGGCCGGCCACGGCTACGTCCCCGTCCCCGTCGACCTGTCCGAGCTGCACAAGGCCGGCGGCGGCATCAAGTGCTGCACCCAGGAGATCCGCTGATGACCGCACCCGCGCGCCCCCGTACGTCCGACGAGCTGATCCGGGCGGAGGAGCCGGTGCTCGCGCACAACTACCACCCGCTGCCCGTGGTCGTGGCCCGGGCCGAGGGCAGCTGGGTGGAGGACGTCGAGGGCAACCGCTACCTCGACATGCTGGCCGGTTACTCGGCCCTCAACTTCGGCCACCGGCACCCGGCGCTGATCGAGGCCGCCCACCGCCAGCTCGACCGGCTCACCCTGACCTCCCGCGCCTTCCACAACGACCGGCTGGCCGGGTTCGCCGAGCGGCTCGCGGCGCTGACCGGGCTGGACATGGTGCTGCCGATGAACACGGGCGCGGAGGCGGTGGAGAGCGCCATCAAGGTGGCCCGCAAGTGGGCGTACGAGGTGAAGGGCGTCCCTGACGGCCGGGCGACGATCGTGGTGGCGGCGGAGAACTTCCACGGCCGTACGACCACGATCGTCGGCTTCTCCACGGACGAGACGGCCCGCGCCGGCTTCGGCCCGTTCACGCCCGGCTTCAAGGTCGTGCCGTACAACGACCCGGCCGCGCTGGAGGCGGCGGTCGACGACACCACGGCGGCCGTGCTGATCGAACCGATCCAGGGCGAGGCGGGCGTGATCGTCCCGGACGACGGCTATCTCAGGGGGGTGCGCGAGCTGACCCGCCGCAGGGGCTGTCTGTTCGTCGCCGACGAGATCCAGTCGGGCCTCGGCCGCACCGGCCGTACCCTCGCCGTCGAGCACGAGGACGTGGTGCCGGACGTGCTGCTGCTCGGCAAGGCGCTGGGCGGCGGCATCGTACCGGTGTCGGCGGTGGTGGCCCGGCGGGAGGTGCTGGGGGTGCTGCGTCCGGGTGAGCACGGGTCGACGTTCGGCGGCAATCCGCTGGCCGCTGCGGTCGGCACGGCCGTGGTGGAGCTGCTGGAGACGGGTGAGTTCCAGCGCCGGGCGGCCGAGCTGGGGGTGCTCCTGCGGGACGGCCTGACGGAGCTGATCGGCAGGGGCGTGACCGGGTTCCGGGCGCGGGGGCTGTGGGCCGGGGTGGACGTCGATCCGGCGCTCGGCACCGGCCGGGAGATCAGTGAGCGGCTGATGCGCGAGGGCGTCCTGGTCAAGGACACCCACGGCGCCACGATCCGGCTGGCGCCGCCGCTGACCATCACGGCGGAGGAGCTGCGGTCGGCGCTGGGCGCGCTGGAGAAGGTGCTGGCCCGATAGAGGGGCGGGCGGGGGCCGGTGACGCGACCGGCCCCCGCCTCCCGTCACTTCGCGCCGAGGAGCCGCTTCATCTCCTTGATCTCGGCGTCCTGCGCGGTGATGATCGCGTCCGCCATGGCCTTGGCGTCGCTGGAGCGGCCCTTCCGCTTCTCGGTGGTGGCCATCTCGACGGCGCCCTGGTGGTGCTCGACCATCAGGGACAGGAACCGGTTGTCGAAGTCCCTGCCGGTGGCCTTCTTCAGGGTGGCCATGTCGGCGTCGCTCATCATCCCGGACATCCCGGTGTGACCGGAGTGGTCCATGCCGGCCATCGGGGCCTGTTCGCCCCAGGTCTTCAGCCAGCCGGTCAGGGTGCGGATCTCCGGGCCCTGTGCCTTCTCGATGCGCGCGGCGAGGTCCTTCACCCGCGTCGAGGAGGCCCGGTCGGCGGCGAGTTCCGCCATCTCCAGGGCCTGCTGGTGGTGCGGGATCATGCCCTGGGCGAAGGCGACGTCCTGGGCGTTGTGCGCGCCGGCCGGCGCGCTCGGCGTGGCGGAGCCGGCGGAGGCGCCGTGCCCGGTGTGCCCGGTGTGGCCGGTGCCGCCGTCGCCGTTGTCGTCGCTGTTGCCGCCGCAGGCGGCGAGGACGAGCGCGGAGGTCACGGCGGCCGTGGCGAGGGCGGCACGGCGCGTCAGGGTACGGGTGATCATGGGGGCAACTCCTGCTGTTCCGGGGGGATTTCGGGCACGCGTGGGCACGGCCGCGGGTCCCGCGGGTGGCGGGACGGGTGCGGCCGGGGCGGCCTCTAGATCCGCAGGAGCTGGAGTTCGGACAGGTCGGGCGGGGCGCGGGCGCCGTCCGGGGCGGTGGCCCACGCGGCGGGCCGGCAGGGGGCCGGTGCCGGTCCGGTCACCGGGTCGGGGGCCGGCGCGGGCAGGCGCGGTCCGCCGTCCAGGGCGCCCGAGGCGCAGCTGGGGTCGGCGTGGTGCAGCCGGTGGCCGCCGCAGTGGCCGTCGCCGCCCGCGCAGTCGTCGACGGCGCCGAGCGCGGCCGCCACGGTCGCGGTGTGAGCGTGCTCCGCGTGCCCGGCGGCGCCGCCGGGCGCCAGGGCGTGCATGCCCAGCAGACCGGTCAGCAGCGCCAGCACGGACAGCGCGCGGTACCGCCTGAGCGGTCGCCGCGGGTGCTGTCCGGTGGTGCGCATGGGGTCATCGTACGGGGGCGCACGACGGCGCCGTGCCGAGGCCCGCCGACGCGCCCGCGCGCCCCAGGTTCGGTTCGGCGGTGTGCGGGCAACCGGGCGGTGTACGACGCGTGACGCGGTACTGGCCGCCGGTGACCGGGCACCGGATGATGACCGGGGGCGCCCGGCCGTCCGGCCCGTGTGCCGCACCGCCGCCGGTCCGCCGCCGGCCTGACGGAGTGAGGCGAGCCGTGTTCTACAACCTCCTCAAGTACGTGCTGCTGGGCCCGTTGCTCAGACTGGCCTTCCGGCCCCGGGTCGAGGGGCTGGAGCAGGTGCCGGCGTCCGGTCCGGCGATCATCGCGGGCAATCATCTGTCGTTCGCGGACCACTTTCTGATGCCGGCGGTGCTGAAACGCCGCGTCACCTTCCTCGCCAAGGCCGAGTACTTCACCGGTCCGGGGCTGAAGGGCCGGCTCACCGCGTTCTTCTTCCGCAGCGCCGGGCAGATCCCGGTGGACCGTTCCGGGAAGGAGGCGGGGCGGGCGGCGATCCGCGAGGGCCTCGGGGTGCTGCGCCGGGGCGAGTTGCTCGGCATCTATCCGGAGGGCACGCGGTCGCACGACGGCAGGCTGTACAAGGGCAAGGTCGGGGTCGCCGTGCTGGCGCTGACGGCGGGGGTGCCGGTGGTGCCCTGCGCCATGATCGGCACGTTCGAGGCCCAGCCGCCCGGGCGGACCGTACCGAGGATCCGCCCGGTGACCATCCGCTTCGGCGAGCCCCTGGACTTCTCCCGCTACGCCGGTCTGGAGCGCGAGAAGACGGTGCTGCGCGCGGTCACCGACGAGATCGTCCACGCGATCCTCACCCTGTCCGGACAGGAGTACGTCGACGAGTACGCGGCCGACGTCAAGGAGCGCCGGTCCGCGCGGCAGCGCGGCTTGCGCCGCACCCCGCTCGGCTGACCTCTGCCGACGGCAGAAGACCGGTGCCTGTTGCGGTCGGGGGGCCTAGGCTCAGCGGATGAGGAGAGCGGTGGTGATCGGGGCGACCGGGCAGATCGGCCGTCCGGTGGTGGACGCGCTGGCCCGGGACGGCTGGGCGGTGACGGCGGCCTCGCGCGGCGGGGGCCGGGACGCGGGCTGGGACGAGGGGGTGCGCACGGCCCGGCTGGACCGCGCCGACGGCGACGCCCTGGCCGCGCTGGTGGGCGACGGCTGCGAGCTGCTGGTCGACGTGGTCGCCTATGACGCCGCGCACGCCCGGCAGTTGTCGTCGCTCGCGGACCGGATCGGCTCGGCGGTGGTGATCTCCAGCGTGTCCGTGTACGAGGACGGCGCCGGGCGTGGTTTCGACACCCAGGGCGAGCCGGACGGCTTCCCGGTCTACCCGGTGCCGGTCCCCGAGACCCAGCCGACGGTCGCGCCGGGCGAGGCCACCTACAGCACCGGCAAGGCCGCTCTGGAACGGGAACTCCTCGGCGGCGACGGGACATTGCCGGTCACCGTGTTGCGCCCGGGCGCGGTGCACGGGCCGTACAGCCCGCTGCCGCGCGAGCTGTACTTCGTCAAGCGGAACCTGGACGGCCGGAAGCGGCGGGTGCTGGCGTACCGGGGCCGGAGCCGGTTCCATCCGTCGAGCACGCGGAACATCGCGGAGCTGGTGCGGCTGGCGGCGGCCCGGCCGGGTTCGCGGGTGCTCAACGCCTGTGATCCGCAGGCGCCGACGGCGGCCGGCATCGGTGCCGCGGTCGACGCGGTGATGGGGGCGGAGACCGAGACGGTGTATCTGGACGGCCCGCCGGAGGGCTCGGTGGGCCGCACGCCGTGGTCGGTGCCGCATCCGCTGGTGTGCGACATGTCCGCCGCGGAGCGGGAGTTGGGGTACCGGCCGGTGGTGTCGTACGCGCGGAGCCTGCCGGAGACGGTGGAGTGGCTGGCCGAGACGGTGCGCGGGCGGGACTGGCGGGTGGCGTTCCCGCTGCTCGCGCGGGCGTATCCGGATCTGTTCGACTACGCGGCGGAGGACGCCTGGCACGCGGCATGACCGAGGGGCGGCCGGAAGGTACGGCCGCCCCTGGGTGGTGTGGTGGTTCGGTTACGGCTTGGGCGTGGCGTGCGGGGCGCAGGTCACGTCCTCGGCGTCGAGCGCGCCCTTGAGGAGGTAGGCGTCGACGCGCTGGTTGACGCACGGGTTGACCAGACCGGTCACGCCGTGGGAGCCCGCGTCCTTCTCGGTGATCAGACGGGAGCCCTTGAAGCGCTTGTGCAGCTCGGCGGCGCCGTCGTACGGGGTGGCCGCGTCCCGGGTGGACTGCACGATCAGTACCTTCGGCAGGCCCGCGTGGGTCTTCACCTCGACCGGGGTGTGCTGCTTGGCGCCCCACGTGGCGCACGGCAGGTTCATCCAGGCGTTGGACCAGGTCAGGAAGGGGTAGTTCTGGTTGAGCCGGGTGTTGTCCCGGTTCCACTTCTGCCAGCTGGTGGGCCACTTGGCGTCGGCGCACTCCACGGCCGTGTAGACGGCGTTGGAGTTCTCGGAGGCGATGTTGCCCGCGGTGTCCGACAGGTCGGGGGCGGCGGCGTCGACCAGCGCCTGGGTGTCACCGGCGACGTACTTGCTGAAGACCGTGGCGACCGGCACCCACGAGGAGTCGTAGTACGGCGCGCTCTGGAAGAACGAGATCAGCTCGGCCGGGCCGACGACCCCGCCGATCGGGTGCTTCTTCGCGGTGGCGCGCAGCTGGAGCCACTTGGCCTGGACGGCGGCGCGGGTGGTGCCGAGGTGGAAGGCCGCGTCGTTGGCGGCGACCCAGTCCTGCCAGTCCTTCCAGCGGCCCTCGAAGGCGATGTCCTGGTCCAGGTTGGCCTGGTACCAGATCTTCTCGCGGGAGGGGTTGACCACGCTGTCCACGATCATGCGGCGCACGTGGCCCGGGAAGAGGGTGCCGTAGACGGCGCCGAGGTAGGTGCCGTAGGAGACGCCCAGGTAGTTGAGCTTCTTCTCGCCCAGCGCGGCGCGGATGACGTCCAGGTCGCGGGCGGTGTTGGGGGTGGTCATGTGCGGCAGCATCGCGCCGCTGCGCTCGGCGCAGCCCTCGGCGTACGCGCGGGCCAGCTTGCGTTGCGCGGTCTTGTCGGCCTCGCTGTCCGGCACCGGGTCCTTCTTGGGCGCCTTGACGAACTCCTGGGGGTCGACGCAGGAGATGGGCGCGGAGTGGCCGACGCCGCGCGGGTCGAAGCCGACGAAGTCGTAGGCCTTGGCGACGTTCGCCCAGGTGGGGTTGTTGGTGGTGACCCGGCGCGGGAAGCGCAGGCCGGAGCCGCCGGGGCCGCCGGGGTTGTAGACGAGCGCGCCCTGGCGCTCCTTCTTGGTGCCGGTGTTGCCGATGCGGTCCACGGCGAGCTTGATCTGCTTGCCATTGGGGTGGGCGTAGTCGAGCGGCACGCTGACCCAGCCGCACTGGATGGGCTTCTCCAGCCCCCAGTCGGCCGGGCAGTCCTGCCACTTGATGCCCGCCTTCGCGGCCCGGGCGGCGGCTGTCTCGGCGCCCTTGGCCTCCCGGTCCTGCGCGGGCCGGGAGGCGGCCCCGGCCACGGGCGCCGACACGGCGCCGGCGATCAGGGTGGCGGTGACGAGTACTCCGGCGGAACCTAGCGCCAGCAGGCGGCTTTTCGGTCTGGCTTCCCTCACGTGGGCCCCTCCCCCTACCTCGATGCGAGTGGTCAGACGGGGATCCTCTCGGCTGCGGGGGCGCGGGGGACAGGGTTTGCCGGGCATCTTTACCAATCCGATAACCGGATGATCATGTCCCGTTGAGCGAAGCGTCGAGCGCCGCTCAGCCGAAGGCCGCCCGCACCTGGTCCAGGGTCCGGCGCAGGCTCAGCGCGTCCGGGGCCACCGCGCTGACCAGCGCCGCGGGGCCCGCGAGCGGGACCAGCGCGGCGTACTCGCCCAGCATCCGCGCGGCCGGCGGGTCCGTCGCGAACTCCGGCCGTACGACGACCAGCTGGCCCACCGCCCGGTGGCCCGCCAGCACCGCGGGACCGTCCCAGCCGCCCGGCGCGCCGGGGCCGCAGGAGAGCTCCTGGTCCAGTACGGTCCGGCCCGCCACCCGTACGGTCAGCCGGCTGGTGAGCCGCCCGGGCTGCTCCCCGGCCCGCCCCAGCACCTGCTCCTCGCGCAGCACGAGCCGGGCGCCGGCGCCGAGTTCGGCCCGGGTGACGACGGCCAGGTCGCTGCCCCCGGCGGAGATCAACTGCTCGGGCAGCCAGTGCAGTTCGGCACCGTCGGCCACGTCGAGCCGTACGTCGTACCGCGCCTCCCCCTTGGCCTGGCCCGGCAGGGCGAGGGTGGCGGCGGCCGACCCGACGTGCAGCCGGGCGCCCTCCTCCACCCGGGCGGCCAGGGTGAAGCGGTCGCCGCCCAGCGGGCCGCTCATCGCGCCGACGAGCATGACCTTCGCCCAGGGTCCGGTGGACCGGGTGCGGCGCGGCGCCAGCGGGCCCTCGCCGTCCAGGACGGGCAGGGCCGTACCACCGCGTCCGTCGGCGCGGGCGACGATGTGGGCGCTGGCCCGGACGCGGACCCCGGTGGCGGTCACGCCGTCCACGCGGCGAGCCGCTCCCGCACCCAGGCGGCCACGTCGGCGACGCCGGTCTCGCCGCGCAACGACTGGAGGACCACCGGGAGTTCGGCGCGCTGTGCCTTGGCGTCGGCGGCCATCCGGGCGAGGTCGGAGCCGACGTACGGGGCGAGGTCGGTCTTGTTGATCACGAGCAGGTCGGCGGTGCTGACGCCGGGGCCGCCCTTGCGCGGGATGTCGTCGCCGCCGGCCACGTCGATCACGAAGACCTGGGCGTCCACGAGCCCCTTGGAGAAGGTGGCGGTGAGGTTGTCGCCGCCGGACTCGACGAGGATCAGGTCCAGCGGGCCGACCGCGTCCTCCAGGTCCTCCACCGCTTCGAGGTTGGCGGAGATGTCGTCGCGGATCGCGGTGTGCGGGCAGGCGCCCGTCTCGACGGCGGTGATCCGCTCGGGCGGCAGCACGGCCTCCCGGAGCAGGAACTCGGCGTCCTCGCGGGTGTAGATGTCATTGGTGACGACCGCGAGGGACAACTCGTCGCGCAGGGCCCGGCACAGGGCGGCGACGGTGGCGGTCTTGCCGGATCCGACGGGCCCGCCGAGCCCGATCCGCAGGGCGCGGCGGGACCCGTCCGGGCGGTGGGCGTCCGCGCTGACGGCACGGGGGGCGGCGTGGGAGTGGTCGAGGTGCATGGGCGGCTCCTTGTGCGAGAGGCCTGGTACGGGTGGGGGGAGGGGAGCCGCTGCCGGTCGGTGGGCAGCAGGCGGGGTCAGGAGGCGAACAGCCGGACGGGCCAGGACGCGTGGGCCTGCGCCATGACTTCCAGCAGCGGGGCCGACACCGCGGGGAGCGCGTCGACGCCCTCGGCGGCCACGCGCCGCGCCGACTCCACGGCGGCGTCCGCGACCCGGTCCAGCTCGGGCGCCAGCCGGGCCAGCACTCCCGTCGCGTCGAACGGGTCGAGGCTGAGCAGCCGCACGGTGGCGGTCGCGGGCCCGCTCACGCTCTCGTACACCGCGCAGTGGGCGGCGTCCTCGGGGGTGAGCCCGGCCGCCCGGGCGGCGAGGCCGAGCACGACCGGCTGATGGGCGCCCTTGGGGAACTCCCTCGCCAGCGCGTCCAGTTCGACGGACGGCCAGGCCGTCCGCGCGGCCCGCAGCAGTTGCCGGCCCAGGCGCCGGGCGGCGGTCCGCAGCGCCGGGGACGGGGTGCGGGCGTCGGCCGCCGCGTCCAGGTCGCGCGGATCGGCGCCGAGGACGGCCGCCGCCGCCAGCGCGCCCGCGACCAGCCCGGCGGTGTGCAGCCGGCCCCGGCAGAACTCCTCAAGGCTCGCGGGGTCGGTGATGCGTCCGGCCTTGACGGCGGCCTCGGCCCCGCCGGAGTGCGCGTGCCCTCCGGCGGGGAAGCGGCCGTCGGCCAGGACGAGCAGTGCTGCCCGTGTCATCGGAAAACGCCTGTCAGAAGAGGAAGTAGCGCTGGGCCATGGGCAGTTCGGCGGCCGGGGTGGCCTCGACCAGCTCGCCGTCGATGTGCACGGCGAAGCTGTCGGGGTCGATCCGGACGTCCGGCAGGGCGTCGTTCTCCCGCATGTCGGCCTTGGTGACCGCGCGCGTGGACTCGATCGCCGCGAACCGTTTGCCGAGCCCGAGCCGCTCCGGCAGCCCGTCCTCGATCGCGAGCCCGGACACGAAGTTGACCGAGTTGGCGGCGGGGGCCCGGCCGATCGCGCCGTACATCGGCCGGGGCAGGATCGGCTGCGGGGTGGGGATGGAGGCGTTGGCGTCGCCCATCTGCGCGTAGGCGATCTGCCCGCCCTTGATCACCAGCAGCGGCTTGACGCCGAAGAACGCGGGCTCCCACAGCACCAGGTCGGCGAGCTTGCCGCGCTCCACGGAGCCGGTCTCGGCGGCCAGGCCCTGGGCGAGCGCCGGATTGATGGTGTACTTGGCGACATAGCGCCGTACCCGGTGGTTGTCGGCGCGGCCGTCGCCGGGCAGCGCGCCCCGCCGGCGCTTCATGACGTGCGCGGTCTGCCAGGTGCGCAGCACGACCTCGCCGACGCGGCCCATGGCCTGGGAGTCGGAGGAGATGATCGAGATCGCGCCGAGGTCGTGGAGGATGTCCTCCGCGCCGATGGTGGAGGGCCGGATCCGGGACTCGGCGAACGCCAGGTCCTCGGGGACGGCCGGGTTGAGGTGGTGGCACACCATCAGCATGTCGAGGTGTTCCTCGGTGGTGTTGACGGTGAAGGGCCGGGTCGGGTTGGTGGAGCTGGGCAGGATGTTGGCCCGCGAGACCACGGTCATGATGTCGGGCGCGTGGCCGCCGCCGGCGCCCTCGGTGTGGTACGAGTGGATGCCCCGCCCCGCGATGGCGGCGAGGGTGTCGCCGACGAAGCCCGCCTCGTTCAGGGTGTCGGTGTGGATGGCGACCTGGATGCCGGTGCGGTCGGCGACGGTGAGCGCGGCGTCGATGACGGCGGGCGTGGAGCCCCAGTCCTCGTGCAGCTTCAGGCCGACGGCGCCGCCGCGGATCTGGGAGAGCATCGCCTCGTGGCTGACGGTGTTGCCCTTGCCGAGGAAGCCGACGTTGACCGGGTAGGCCTCCATCGCCTCCAGCATCCGGGCCAGGTGCCAGGGGCCGGGGGTGACGGTGGTGGCCTTGGAGCCCTCGGCGGGGCCGGTGCCGCCGCCGACCAGGGTGGTGATGCCGGAGGCCAGCGCCTCGTCGGCGACCTGGGGGCAGATGAAGTGGACGTGGGCGTCGATGGCGCCGGCGGTCAGGATGCGGCCGTTGCCCGCGATGATCTCGGTCTCGGGTCCGATGACCAGGTCGGGGTGGACGCCGTCCATGGTGTCGGGGTTGCCGGCCTTGCCGAGGGCGGTGATCCGGCCGTCGCGGATGCCGACGTCGGCCTTGACGATGCCCCAGTGGTCCACGACGACGGCACCGGTGATCACGGTGTCGGGGGCGCCCTCGGCCCGGGTGGCGCGGGACTGGCCCATGGACTCGCGGATCACCTTGCCGCCGCCGAAGACCGCCTCGTCACCGGAGGCGCCGGGGCCTCCGGAGCGGTCCTCCTCGATCTCGATCAGCAGATCGGTGTCGGCGAGCCGGATGCGGTCGCCGGTGGTGGGGCCGAACAGGTCGGCGTAGGCGCCACGGGAGATCTCAGGCATCGAGGGCACCTCCGGTCTCGCCGCGCAGCCCGGGCACGATCCGGGCGCCGGACAGCGGCACCAGCTCGACCTCGACGGGGATGCCGGGTTCGAAGCGGACGGCGGTGCCGGCGGCGACGTTCAGGCGCTTGCCTCGGGCGGCCGCGCGGTCGAACTCGAGGCCGGGGTTGGCCTCGGCGAAGTGGTAGTGGGAGCCGACCTGGACGGGCCGGTCGGCGGCGTTGAGGACAGTCAGACGCGTGACATCACGGCCGTCGTTGAAGATGACGGGGCGGTCCGCGAACAGGATCTCTCCGGGAATCACGGCGGCGCCCCTCAGATGATCGGCTCGTGGACGGTGACGAGCTTGGTGCCGTCCGGGAAGGTGGCCTCCACCTGCACGTCATGGATCATCTCGGCGACCCCGTCCATGACGTCGTTCCTGGTCAGGACCTTACGGCCGGAGGACATCAGCTCGGCGACCGTACGGCCGTCGCGCGCGCCCTCCAGGACGTGCGACGTGATGAGGGCGACCGCTTCCGGATGATTGAGCTTGAGCCCCCGGGCCTTGCGCTTCTCGGCGACGTCGGCCGCCACATGGATCAGCAGCCTCTCCTGCTCGTGCGGGGTCAGTTGCACGTCCCACCTCACTGTCCTTGCTCCGGACCGTGCGGGGTCCGGTTGCCGCAGCCATCGCGAACGGGGATAGGTGTAACACGCAGACAAATTCCCCGGATCGCTCTCAATTCCGGGCAGAAAAACCCCTGATGGCATGGATGGGCAGACTAGAGCGCGGGAATTTCAACGACGTTAACCAGACCTTGGCCGGCCCATGACCGTGCTATGGGCTCCCCCAGAGACGACGGCGGGCGGCACTCAGGGAGCGTCCGGCCGGCGGTGCTCCGCCGCTATCCCGAAGCGCTGCCGCTCCGGCGGCACCGAGCCGGCCTCCTGGACCCCGGAGACCGAGCTGATGATCCGCTCCTCGCCCGGCTCGCCCGCCTCGTCCAGCGCGACCAGCCGCTCCAGGTCGGCGGCCGAGACCAGCGCGACCAGCGGCTTGCCGTGCCGGGTCACGACGACCCGCTCACCGCCGTACACCACCCGGTTGATGAGCTCGGCGAGCTCAGCCCTGGCTTGCGTCACCGGAATCTCGTAGGCCATATCGCCATCATAACGCGTAACATACGTTTCATACATTCTGTACAGATCGGTCGGCGCCCGGGTCGTGCAGGCAGGGGAGTCGGCCCGGGTCCGCGCCGCGCCACCCTGGAGGAGATGCTCGTCCGGCATGCAGGGCGCACGGCCGCGTGGGCCCACCAGGACCCGGGGTACGACCTGACCCTGGGCGCCCCGTGGGAGCCGGCCCAAGGTCTCGTGCCCAGCCGCCGGGACGTGCCCGGCGCACCGGGCGCGGGGTGAGCCGCCCATGCTGCCGGACCTGCCACCGCTGCCCGCCCCGGCCCGCGCCGAGGGCGAGCTGATCGTTCGTCAGCCGGAGGCCGTCGGCCTGCTCAGCCGCGCCGACCGGCCCCGCACGGGTCCGCCGGCGGCGGGCTGGGCGCCGCCCGACCTCTGGTGCGCAAGGCGGCAGAACCGCGGGACGCGCTCGCACTGATGCACCAGCGGCGCGAGACGGCGCCGCACGGGGACTCGCCGACACGGGCGCCGCGGGTGCCGGCCGGCGAGCGCCGGGCCGCTCGCGTCGCGCTCCCGCCGGACGGCGTCGGCCGAGGCGGACGCCTGTCCGGCCCGGCGGCACCGGCACGTCGACACGCGTCGTTCGGACCGGAGTTGAAACGGCCCGAACGACGTACCGCCGACCGGTGTACATCCCGAGCGTTTTCCGGGCCTCCCGAGTTGCGCCACGCACGGGTCCACAGGTCACCGGCGGAGCACATCGCCCCAGGTCCGGGGCTACGGCGGCGATCTGACGGGGCCTCGAACGGAGCACTGTCCACCCGAACGGGTGAGTGGTGAGGAAGACCACAAATCCCCGATTCCGTTGGGATTTTCAGACAGTTGTGGGCCAAGATCCCTGTCTGACGACAAGCCCCCGCCACCGCGGCGGGGCGGTCCGGGCGGACGCCGAGTCCTGCCGCCGCCCGGATGACCGGTCGACGGAAGTGGATCGGCAGGAGTGGAGGACCCAAGCAAGGCGGGTTCGCCGGAACGGATGTCCAGCCGTCCGACACGGAGTCGGGCGCGGGGCGGAGGTTCCGAGCGGCCCTTGGGGTGAAGCCGTGGCAACGCGGCCGGGCTACTTCGCCAGCCCGAATCCGACAGGTCATCCTTCACAGGCGGCTGACGAAGGGTTGCGCATGACTGCGCTCAATCGAGTCCCGTCGCTGATGGCCCGGGCCGGCACGGCCTCGGCTCTCACACTCGCCGCCGTGGGCGGCTCGATCGCGGTGCCCGGTCTCGCCACCGACGCCTCCGCCGCGACGATCGCGACGAAAGCACTCAAGGTCGCGGCCTCCAAGAAGGGCTCCCCGTACCGGTGGGGCGCCACCGGGCCGAGCAGATTCGACTGCTCGGGGCTGACGCTCTACTCGTTCAAGAAGGCCGGCAAGAAGCTGCCGCGCACCGCCGCGCAGCAGTACAACAAGACACGCCATGTCTCGGCCCGCCACCGCAAGGCCGGCGACCTGGTCTTCTTCCACTCGGGTTCCAGCGTCTACCACGTCGGCATCTACGCCGGCCACAACAAGATCTGGCACGCCCCCAAGACCGGGGACGTGGTGAAGCTCCAGAAGATCTGGAGCAAGAGCGTCTGGTACGGCCGGGTCGGCTGACCCGGCCACGACCCGGAAGCGGCTCCAGCAGCGGGGCCGCGCCCCCCATGGCACGCCTGTGGCCCTTGGGCGGGCCGGGTGCCGCCCACGACCGCCCCGTGCCCCACGCGGGCGCCGGAGCGACGGCGGGACACCGGGCCCGGTGCCTCCGGTGGTGTGCGCGCGGACGGCAGGGCTGGGCCCCGAGGGCTCGAACACGGGCACCCCCCGCAGAGCCAGGCGCCCGCGGGCCTGCCCGGCACACCGCCGGGCCCGCCCGCGGGCGCGGCCGCACGGCCCTGCGGCTGCGCCGCAAGCCGCTGGACGGCGAGACACCGGTCCCGTGAACGGGAGCCCGGCACACCGAGACGGCCGCGCCCCGGCGGAGCCGGCCAGGGCGGGTGCCGGGCGGACCGGCACATGACCGCCCGGAGCCGCACCGACCGGCCGCCTGGAGCCCGACTGAACACCCGGCACACCCACACGGCTCCGCCCCGGCGCTCGGCGGCGACCCACCCGAGCCCTGCGGCCGACCGCGGCACGGGTGCCCGGCAACTGCCCGATGCACCAGCAGCAGTCCGGCCAGCACTCGGCGGCGCCCCCGCCCCACCGGGCAGGCATGAAACCCGCACACCGGAAACCACCCGGCAAACACCCACCCGGCCCCCCGACGCCAGCAGGCGGGCGAGCCCCTGGCGCCCGGCGGCGACCCGTCCGAGCCCTGCGACCGGCCACCGCACAGACGCCCAGCACCCACCCGACGCAGCAGCAGCCCGGCGCACCAGCACGACCCCGCCCCGCCGGACAGGCATGAACCCGCACACCGGAAACCACCCACACACCCACACGCCCCCCGACGCCAGCAGGCGGGCGAACCCCCGGCGCCCGGCGCCGACCCACCCGAGCCATACGACCGGCCACCGCACAGACGCCCAGCAGCCACCCGACGCGCCAGCAACTGCCCGACGCTCGGCGGCGACCCCGCCCCGCCGGGCAGGCATGAAACCCGCGCATCGGAAACCACCCGGCAAACACCCACCCGGCCCTCCGACGCCAGCAGGCGGCGGGCGGGGTCCGGGCAGGTGGCTGGCGGGCCGGCCCTGGAAGTGCGCTCAGGGCCGGGTGCAGGCGTGCCGTCGGCGTCGGTGCCGGGAGGCGTCCGTCCGCTGTCTGCACCAGGGCATCGGCCGAGGACGCGTCGGACGGCCTCGGTGCCGTAGAGGCCGCCGGAGCGGCCGGCGTCGGCGTGGTGGTTCACTCACCGGTGGCCGGCCGCCCCTGGTCACCCCGCCGCAGAGCTGCCGGCTTGCCGCGCCGGACCCGGGCACCATGCGGCGCGGGCGAGATGGCGCGGCGGTGAGGGCCGCCGGTTCCTGTCCCTGGGCCACCGGAGCGCGTTCCACGCGGCGTGCGGTCGGCGACGGGGAACTCGGTCGGTCCAGCCGCCGAGTTCCCGGTGTCCCGTGCCGAGTGTCCGGCCGCGGTTCGCCGGTGATCCCCCCTCGCGCGTATCCACGGCCGGCGCGCTGCCCGGCGCCCTCGATGAGCGGTTCCCCATGTCCCCGACCCCCGACCGCCGACCACCGACCGCCGACCCGCGGTCATGAGACGGCAGCCTCTCTGCGCCCCTCCCCACTGCCCCTCCCCTGTACGCGAACGGGGGCGCACGCCCGTCGTCAGCGCGCCGGAGTCTCCGGTGGCTGTCCCGCCGGGACCGGTGCTGTCGGCAGGGACCAGGGGAGTTCGATGGAGACCGTCTTGCCGCCCTCGCGGGTCGGGCGGACGCGGAGGCGGCCGCCGCATTCCGCGGTGAGCCAGCGGATGATCACCATGCCGCGCCCATTGTCCTGCTGGACCGCGGCGGGCAGTCTCTTCGGAAAGCGGGGGTGGCTGTCCGTGACGCCGATGCGCAACTGTTCGTCATGGTGCAGCGCGATGTCGACCGTAAAGGTGGGGGACTGACCGAAGGTGTGCTGTACGGCGTTGGTGGCGAGTTCGGAAACGATGAGCCGGACGGTGTCGGCCGTCTCGGTGTCCGACGGCAGGCCCCACTCCGCGAGGGTGCCCACGACGTAGGAGCGCGCGGCCGAGACCGAGGCGGGATCGCTCGGCAGAGTGACGGAGGCTTCCAGATGGTCTGCCATGGCGACGTCGTCCCTTTCCCAACGGGACCGCGGTCCTCCATACAGCGGTGGGTTCGAGTACGGTCCCGGACTGGTGCTTGTCCGTCAGACTGCCATCACCGGGACGGTCACGGGGGGCGATCCACCAAGATATGCATATATCTGTCGCTCGAAGCGGTGAACTCTGCGACGCGAGACCGTATCGGGGCGGTCCGGACGGAGTAAGGAGGAGCCCATGCAGAACGGTCCCGCGGTGCGCCGTCGCAAGCTGGGCGCCGAACTGCGCACGCTGCGCACCGGCGCCGGGCTCACCAGCGGTGAGGCGGCCCGGCTGGTCGGCTGGCACCAGTCGAAGGTGAGCCGTATCGAGACCGGCGCCAGCGGCGTGAAACCGGCCGATCTGCGGTTGCTGCTGGACGCCTACGAGGTGCGGGACAGGCATCTGCGCGAGTTGCTGCTGATACTGGCGGGGTCGGAGGAGACGAGCGGACGGCACCGCTGGTGGCACGCCTACCGAGGGGTGCTGCCGCCCACCTACCGGGACTTCATCAGCCTCGAGTCACAGGCGAGCGCGATGCGCACCCTGGAGACCACGGTGGTGCCCGGTCTCCTGCAGACCGCCGAGTACGCCCGCGCGGTGACCCGGGCCGCCGTGAAGGACCTGGACGAGGACCGCCTGGACACCTTGGTGGAGGTGCGTCTGGCCAGGCAGGACGTGCTGCGGTCGGATCCCCCGCCGACACTGAGCGCCGTGCTGGACGAGGCGGTACTGCGCCGCGAGGTGGGCGGTCCCGGGGTGATGGCCCGGCAACGCCGGCGGCTGATGGAGGCCGCCCGCCTGCCGCAGGTACGGCTTCAGGTGCTGCCCTTCTCGGCGGGGGCGCATATCGGCCTCACCGGGCCTTTCGTCATCTTCTCATTTCCGAGCACTGCTGATCTGGACGTGGTTGTTCTCGACCAGTTGACGAGTAGCCTCTACCTGGAACGGAAAGAAGACCTCATGGCCTACTCCGAGGCCTTCAGCACCCTTCAGTTCCACGCCCTTTCCCCCGAGGACTCGTTGGACTACATCGCCGGGCTAGGTGACGGCGTGTAAGGAGGCACCATGTCAGCTCTGCCTCGGAACGTCCCTGCCAGTACCGACCTGCACGAGGTGCGCTGGCTGCGCAGCAGCCGCAGCACGGGCGCGAACAACTGCGTGGAGACGGCTCGGCCGCGCTCCGGCCCCGCGGCCGGGCTGCTCGCCGTGCGCGATTCCAAGAACCCCGCCGGACCCGCCCTGCTCTTCTCCCCCGAGAGCTGGACGGGATTTGTGACCGCCCTCTGATCACGCTCGAACCCACGCTCAGGCCCATGCTCAGGCCCACGCTCAGACCCACGCTCTGATCAGAATCGTTCAGTCCTTCATCAATTTCCTGCGATGCACGGCCGTGTCACGCCGACTCATGGTCGCGTCTCGCCGATGACACGTACAGCGCGTTCGATCTCGGCCCCGGACAGGTCCGCTCGGGCGGTCAGCCTGAGCCGTGAGACGCCGTCGGGCACGGAGGGAGGACGGAAACAGCCCACGGCCAGGCCCGCCGACCGGCAGTCGGCCGCCCAGCGCACCGCCCGCTCCGGGGACGGAGCCCGCACGGAGACCACCGCGGCGTCCGGACGTACCGCCTCCAGACCCGCGGCGGTCAGCCGTGCGTGCAGTTCCGCGGCCACCTCACGGGCGCGCGCCGCCCGCCGCGGCTCGCGCTCCAGCAGCCGCAGCGCCGCCAGCGCGGCACCTGCCGCGGCCGGCGCGAGGCCCGTGTCGAAGATGAAGGTCCGGGCCGCGTTCACCAGATGGTCGATCACCCTCTCGGGTCCCAGCACCACACCGCCCTGGCTGCCCAGCGACTTGGACAGGGTGGCCGTGACCACCACGTCACCGGCGCCCGCGAGACCGGCCGCGTGGGGCGCGCCCCGGCCGCCGTCGCCCAGCACGCCGAGTCCGTGGGCGTCGTCCACCACCAGGCCCGCGCCGTGCTCCCGGCAGGCGGCGGCCAGTCCGGCCAGCGGTGCCCGGTCCCCGTCGACCGAGAAGACCGTGTCGGAGACCACGATCGCCGCGCCCCGGCGCGTGCCCAGGGCCTTGCGCACGGCCTCGGGATCGGCGTGCGCGACGACCTGGGTCTCGCCCCGGGCGAGCCGGCAGCCGTCGATGAGGGAGGCGTGGTTGCCCGCGTCGGAGACGATCAGGGAGCCGTGCGGGCCGAGCGTGGTGACCGCGGCCAGGTTCGCGGCGTACCCGGAGGAGAACACCAGGGCCGCCTCGAACCCGCAGAAGTCGGCCAGCGCGCGCTCCAGTTCGGCGTGCAACTCGGTACTGCCGGTGACCAGCCGGGAGCCGGTGGAGCCGCCGCCCCAGCGCCGGGCGGCCTCGGCGGCCCCCTCGGTGACCTCGGGATGGCGGGACAGCCCCAGGTAGTCGTTGCTCGCCAGGTCCAGCAGCGGGGAGTCGGCGGGGCGCGGACGCAGGGTGCGCACGAGTCCGGCGCGGCGGCGCGCCCCGGCCTGCTCGTCGATCCAGCCGAACACCATGGGTCCTCCGGTGTTTTTGTAGGTATCGAACAGACACTAGCGGCCTGATCAGCCGCCCAGGGTGTGGCAATACCCACACGATCTACGGACTTCGTTGTGCCAAGTCTCCTTGGCCCGGGCGGCCCGGTAGGACAGGATCGGGGTTCATGGACCTGCTGAACACGCTGGTGGACAAGGGGCTTCGGCGCGAGCTGCCGACGCGCGAGGAAGCGCTCGCCGTGCTGGCCACCTCCGATGACGATCTGCTCGACGTGGTGACCGCGGCCGGGAAGGTGCGCCGGCACTGGTTCGGGCGACGGGTGAAACTCAACTATCTGGTCAACCTCAAGTCGGGCCTGTGCCCCGAGGACTGCTCGTACTGCTCGCAGCGGCTGGGCTCCAAGGCCGACATCCTGAAGTACACCTGGCTCAAGCCCGACGAGGCCTCGCAGGCCGCCGCGGCGGGCCTCGCGGGCGGTGCCAAGCGGGTGTGCCTGGTGGCCAGCGGGCGCGGCCCGACGGACCGGGACGTGGACCGGGTCTCGGAGACCATCAAGGCGATCAAGGAGCAGAACGAGGACGTCGAGGTGTGCGCCTGCCTCGGTCTGCTCTCCGACGGCCAGGCCGAGCGGCTGCGCGCGGCGGGCGCAGACGCCTACAACCACAACCTCAACACCTCGGAGTCCACGTACGGGGACATCACCACCACGCACACGTACGCCGACCGGGTGGACACGGTGCGCAAGGCGCACGCGGCCGGGCTGTCCGCCTGCTCGGGTCTGATCGCCGGCATGGGCGAGAGCGACGAGGACCTGGTGGACGTGGTGTTCTCGCTGCGCGAACTGGACCCGGACTCGGTGCCGGTGAACTTCCTGATCCCGTTCGAGGGCACCCCGCTGGCCAAGGAGTGGAACCTCACCCCGCAGCGCTGCCTGCGGATCCTGGCGATGGTCCGGTTCGTCTGCCCGGACGTGGAGGTCCGCATCGCGGGCGGCCGTGAGGTCCATCTGCGCTCCCTGCAGCCGCTGGCGCTGCACCTGGCCAACTCGATTTTCCTCGGCGACTACCTGACCAGCGAGGGCCAGGCCGGCAAGGCCGACCTGGAGATGATCGCGGACGCCGGCTTCGAGGTGGAGGGCGCCGGGGAGGTGACGCTGCCGCGGCACCGGGCCGACGCGGCGCACGGCTGCGGTTCGCACACCGGGGCGGGCTGCGGGTCGCACGCGGAGGCGGGCTGCGGCTCGCACGAGGGCGGCGGGGTGTGCGGTACGGCGGGTGCGCCGGCCGCCGCCGAGCCGCGCACCGACCTGGTCGCCGTACGCCGCAGGGGTGCCGGCACGGACCTCGCGCCCAATGCCTGAGTCGCGCGTCGCGGAGCTGCTGGAGCTGGACCGGCGGCATGTGTGGCATCCGTACGGTCCGATGCCCGGCCGGGTGGACCCGCTCGTCGTGGAGTCGGCGAGCGGGGTCCGGCTGCGGCTGGCGGACGGCTCCGGCGAGCTGGTGGACGGCATGTCGTCGTGGTGGTCGGCCATCCACGGCTACAACCACCCGGTCCTGAACGAGGCCGCGCGCGGGCAGCTGGACCGGATGAGTCATGTCATGTTCGGCGGGCTCACCCACGAGCCCGCCGTCCGGCTGGCGAAGCTCCTGGTCGACCTGTCACCGGACGGCCTGGAGCATGTCTTCCTGGCCGACTCGGGGTCCGTGTCGGTCGAGGTCGCGGTGAAGATGTGCCTGCAGTACTGGCGTTCGCTGGGCCGGCCGGGCAAGCGGCGGCTGCTGACCTGGCGGGGCGGCTACCACGGGGACACCTGGCAGCCCATGTCGGTGTGCGACCCGGAGGGCGGGATGCACGAGCTGTGGACCGGGGTGCTGCCGCGCCAGGTGTTCGCGGACCCGCCGCCCGCCGGGTACGAGGAGTCGTACGCGGAACACCTGCGGGAGCTGATCGCCCGGCACGCCGACGAGCTGGCCGCGGTGATCGTGGAGCCGGTGGTACAGGGCGCGGGCGGGATGCGCTTCCACTCCCCCGCGTATCTGCGGGTGCTGCGCGAGGCGTGCGACGCGCACGACGTGCTGCTGGTGTTCGACGAGATCGCCACCGGCTTCGGGCGCACCGGAGCGCTGTTCGCGGCGGACCACGCGGCCGTCGCGCCCGATGTGATGTGTGTCGGCAAGGCGCTGACCGGTGGTTATCTGACGCTGGCGGCCACCTTGTGCTCCGCTCGGGTGGCCGACGGGATCTCCCGGGGCGAGGTGCCGGTGCTCGCGCACGGTCCGACGTTCATGGGCAACCCGCTGGCGGCGGCCGTGGCCTGCGCCTCCGTCGAACTGCTGCTGGGCCAGGACTGGCTCGGCGAGGTCAAGCGGATCGAGGCGGGCCTGCGCGAGGGGCTGGCCCCGGCGCGGGACCTTCCCGGGGTGCGCGACGTCCGGGTCCTCGGCGCCATCGGGGTCGTGCAGCTCGACCACCCGGTCGGCATGCGGGCCGCGACGGACGCGGCGGTACGGGCCGGTGTGTGGCTGCGTCCGTTCCGGGACCTGATCTACACGATGCCGCCCTACGTCACCTCGGACGAGGACGTGGCACGGATCGCGCGCGCGGTGTGCGCCGCGGCGCGGGAGGGATGACATGCGGGTACTGGTGATCACGGGGACGGACACGGAGGTCGGCAAGACCGTCACCACCGCCGCCGTCGCCGCCTCGGCACTGGCGGCCGGGCGGTCGGTGGCCGTGCTCAAGGCCGCCCAGACGGGCGTACGGCCGGACGAGCGCGGCGACGCGGACGAGGTCGCGTGGCTCGCGGGGCCGGTCACGACGGACGAAGTCGCCCGTTTCCCGGAGCCGTTGGCGCCCGGCACGGCGGCCCGGCGGGCCGGGATGGCGCCGGTGCGTCCCCGGGAGGTGGCCGAGCGGGCCGCCAAGCTGGCCACCGAGCACGATCTGGTGCTGGTCGAGGGCGCGGGCGGGCTGCTCGTCCGGTTCGACGAGGACGGCGGCACACTGGCCGACGCGGCCCGGCTGCTGGGCGCGCCGGTGCTGGTGGTCGCGCGGGCCGGGCTCGGCACGCTCAACAGCACGGAGCTGACGGCCCGCGAACTGCGCCGCCGGGAGCTGGAGTTGGCCGGTGTGGTGATCGGCAGCTGGCCGGGCGAGCCGGACCTGGCCACCCGCTGCAACGTGGCCGACCTGCCGGAGGTGGCCGGCGCCCCGCTGCTGGGCGCGCTGCCCGCCGGGTCGGGGGCGCTGCCGCCCGCCGAGTTCCGTACGGCGGCCCCGGGCTGGCTGGCCCCCCGGCTGGACGGCACCTGGGACGCGGAGGCGTTCCGCACCCGGGAGGCCGCGTAGCGGACGCGGCCGGCGCGGTAACCCGTGCTCGTGCGATGACGTACGACGATGCCGCCCATCCCACGGTCCCCGTGCGGGTGGGTGACCGTGCGGCACGGACCGACGGGGCCGGATGGTCATCGGCTTCCCGGTCGGCAGCGGTCCCGCCTTCCTGGCGGCCGTGGCGGACGCGGGCCCGGGGGACGCCTTCCGCGTCCGGATGACGCACTGGGCGGGCCCGGACGCCCGGGGCGTCAGGGACCGAGCCGATGAACGCCGCGATGTCCGACGAGGAGTCGCCGTCGCGGTTCGGCCCGCGTCCGCTCCAGGCCGCCTTCCCGGGGTACGACCTGCGGAGCCGGTCCGGCGGCCGCGCGAGCACGCGGCGGGCCTCGGTGCCGCCCGCCCCCGCCGGCTGGAGCACAGTCGGCCGCTGAGGTCCTGCGTGGGACCGCACGAGGGTGCCGTGCGGCTGCCGCCGGCCGGCCCGCGCCGCTCAGCCGCTCAGCCGCTCCAGCGGCGCAGTTCGCGGGCGATGTCGTCGACACCGGCCGCGCCGTCCTTCACCAGCCGGGCGAGGTCGCGGACCTGCTCGGGGGTGGTGGCGATCTTCTCGCCGCTGGCGACCAGATAGGCGTAGGCGACCGCGGAGGCGAACAGGGCGTTGGCGCGTTCCAGTGCGGGGACGTGGATCAGCAGCTGGAGCAGGGAGGCGGCGCGGGTGTACGGGTCGGCGTAGACGGGGACGCCGAATATCTCGGCCCGGTGCCGGGCCACCGCGGCGACCAGCGCGCCCCAGTCGGTGACCTGCGGATCTCCCGGGGTCTTCTGTTCGGCGAGCATGAGCAGCCAGGCGAGGTCGATACGGAGATCGTTCAAGGAATCCGCTTCAGGGCGTCGGCTTCGGGAAGGGCCTCAAGGGCTTCGGTACAGGCATCGAGGGGTGAGGGATCAGCGGGGGCCTTCCGCCGGGGCGGTGCCGTGCGCCTCGGCGGACTCCTCGGCGAACACGGACTCGTACCGCTTCATGAAGTCGGCGGCGGCCTCCACGAACGTGCGGCCGGTCTCCCCGGCGTCCTGTCTGACCAGCTCCTCGATGTAGCGGTTGACGCTCATGCCGCGGGCCAGGGCGCGCTCGCGGGCCACGCGGGCGGTGCCCTCGTCCACGCGCACGTTCAGCTGGGTCTTCGCCATGCTGTGACGCTAGCGCCGGGGTGCTAGCGGCTGCAAGGGCGCACGGTGGCACGGGTCCGGGGGCCGTGCGCCGGTACCCGCGGTGATCAGCCGCACGTGATCGCGCCGGCCCGGACATGATGGAATCGGATCGGCTCAAGTGTCCACTCATCGGGGAGAGTTCATGTCGCGTCCGTACCGTTTCGGAGTCAACCTGCTGGACCCGGCGCCCGCCGCCGAATGGCGTGCCAAGTGCCGGCGCGCGGAGGAACTGGGGTACGACGTGATCCTCGTCCCCGACCACCTCGGCCTGCCCGCGCCCTTCCCCGCGCTGGTCGCGGCGGCGCAGGCCACCGAGCGTCCGCGGGTCGGCACCTTCGTGCTCAACGCGGGCTTCTGGAACCCGGCGCTGCTGGCCCGCGAGGTGGCGACCACCGACGCCCTGACCGGCGGCCGGCTCGAGCTCGGCCTCGGCACCGGTTACGTGCGGGCCGAGCACGAGGCGGCCGGGCTGCCGTACGGGTCGCCGGGCGAGCGGGTGGACCACCTGGAGCGGACGGTCGGGGAGCTGGACCGGCTGCTCGGCTCGGCCGAGCACCAGCCCCGGCCGGTGCAGTCCCGGGTGCCCGTGCTGATCGGCGCCAACGGCGACCGGATGCTGCGGCTGACCGCCGAGCACGCGGACATCACGGCCTTCACCGGGGCCCGGCCGGGTGCCACGCCCGGCACGCTGGACCCGCTCACCGCCGAGGAGCTGGACGAGCGGGTGGCCCGCTACCGCGCGCTGGCGCGGCACCGGGCGACGCCCGCCGAGCTGAACCTGCTGATCCAGCTGGTGGCCGTCACCGACGACCCCGAGCCGGTGCTGCAGCCGCTGCTGGAGGGGCGGCCCGGGCTGACCGTGGAGCAGGCGGTGGCGCTGCCCATCGTGCTGGCCGGTCCGCTGGAGGACGTGGTGGCGAAGGTACGGGCGCAGCGGGAGCGGTACGGGTTCTCGTACCTGACCGTGCTGGAGCCGTTCATGGAGGCGTTCGCGCCGGTGCTGGCCCGGCTGCGCGAGGAGTCCGCGTGACGGACACCCGGTGGGCCGCCGGACTGCTTCCGATCATGATGAGGGCATGACCGACCTGCGCATACGCACCGCCGTTCCCGCTGACCTCGACTCCGTGCTCGCCTTCTGGAGGACGGCCGCCGAGGGGACGAGCATCAGCGACGACCGCGCCGGGGTGGAGCGGCTGGTGGCCCGCGATCCCGAGGCGCTCCTGCTGGCCGAGCGGGACGGCGAACTGGTGGGCACGGTGATCGCCGGCTTCGACGGCTGGCGGTGCCACCTGTACCGGCTGGCCGTGCACCCCGGGCGGCGGCGGCAGGGCATCGGCTCGGCCCTGCTGACCGCCGCCGAGGAGCGGTTCGTACGGCTCGGCGGGCGGCGCGCGGACGCGATGGTGCTGGTCCGCAACGAGACCGCGCACCACGCCTGGGGCGCGGCCGGATACGGGCCCGAGGAGCACTGGCGCCGCTGGGTGAAGCCGCTCACGGACTGAGCCCGGAGGCACGGCCGCGAGGACTTGGACGCGCTTCTTTGCCCATCCTTTACTCTTGAGGGAGCACTCGGCCCTCTATGAAAGGTTGTGAGCGTCCGCCCATGGGCGAGCCTCCCAGTCCGCGACACCGCGCGTTCTCCCCTGCCCTGTCCGATCCTGGGACGGGGGTGACCCGATGACCGAAGTGCTCCTCCTCCTGCTGGCGATCCTGCTCTCGCTCGCCTGCGGCGCCTTCGTGGCCGCGGAGTTCTCGCTGACCACGGTGGAGCGCGGCGAGCTGGAGCGGGCCGCCGCCCGTGGCGAGCGGGGTGCCGCGGGCGCCCTGAAGGCCGTACGGAACCTGACGTTCCAGCTCTCCGGCGCCCAGCTCGGCATCACCGTCACCAATCTGGTGGTCGGCATGCTCGCCGAGCCGTCGGTCGCGAGGCTCCTCACCGGGCCGTTCACGGCGCTGGGACTGTCCCGGACCACGGCGGCCTCGGTCGCACTGGTGCTGGGCACGGCACTGTCGACGGTCGTCCTGATGGTCGTCGGCGAGCTGGTGCCGAAGAACTGGGCGATCTCCTCCCCGCTGGCCATGGCCAAGCGGGTGGGCAACGCCCAGCGCTGGTTCAGCGCGGCCTTCCGGCCCTTCATCACCCACCTGAACAACACGGCCAACCGCTTCGTGCGCCGGCTCGGCGTCGAACCGGCCGAGGAGCTGGCCTCCGCGCGCGGTCCGCAGGAGCTGGCCGCCCTCGCCCGGCACTCCGCCAAGGAGGGCGCGCTGGAGCCGGACACCGCGGAACTGTTCGTCCGCACCCTGAACCTGGCCGACCTCACGGCCGAGAACGTGATGACCCCGCGCGTCCAGGTCGTCGCCCTGGACATGCAGGCGACCTGCGAGGACGTGGCCAATGCCACCCGGGCCACCGGACTGTCCCGGTTCCCGGTCTACCGGGGCAGCCTGGACGCCGTCGTCGGCACCGCCCACATCAAGGACGTGCTGGCCGTCCCCGCCGACCAGCGGCGCCACCGCACGGTCGCGCAGATCATGCGCGAGCCGCTGCTGGTGCCGGAGTCACTGACCGTCGACCGGCTGCTGGACCGGCTCGGCGGCCGGCGCACCATGGCCGTCGTCATCGACGAGTACGGCGGCACGGCCGGGGTGGCCACCCTGGAGGACATCGTGGAGGAGGTCGTCGGCGAGGTGCGCGACGAGCACGACCCGCACGAGACGGCCGACCTCGCCCCGGCCGGCGCCGACGAGCGGGGCCGCGCCCTGTACGCGGCGGACGGCGCCGCCCGCACCGACCAGCTCGCGCGGGTGGGACTGCGCGCGCCCGAGGGACCGTACGAGACGCTGGCCGGTCTGGTCGCCACCGAGCTGGGCCGGATACCCGCCGCGGGCGACAGCGTCGAGGTGGCCGGCTGGCGCCTCGACGTCGTGGACGCCTCCGGCCGCCGGGCCGCGCGGCTGCTGCTGCACGCGCCCCTGGACGACGAACGCACACCCCCCGCCGACGGCCCCGGACGGCGGGACCGGACCGGACGGAGCGACAGGGCCGGGCGCGGAGACAAGGCCGGGCACGGAGACAAGGCCGGGCGCGGCCGCGGGGCCGGCGACGCCCGCGGGACGCGGGAGGGGACGCGATGACCGTCGTACAGCTGCTGATCGGTCTGTCGACCCTCGTGGTCAACGCCTTCTTCGTCGGCGCCGAGTTCGCGCTGATCTCGGTGCGCCGCTCCCAGATCGAGCCGCTCGCCCAGGAGGGCGACCGCCGGGCCCGCAGCGTGCTGTGGGGCCTGGAGCATGTGTCCGCGCTGCTGGCCGCCGCCCAGCTCGGCATCACCCTGTGCACGCTGGTGCTCGGCGTGGTCGCCGAGCCGGCGATCGCACACCTGCTGGAGCCGTTGTTCCACGCGGTGGGCGTGCCCGCGGGCGCGGGTCATGCCGTGTCCTTCGTGATCGCCCTGACCCTCGCCACCTATCTGCACATGCTGCTCGGCGAGATGGTCCCCAAGAACATCGCGCTGGCGGAACCGGTCCGCAGCGCGCTGCTTCTCGGCCCGCCGCTGGTCACGCTGTCCCGGGCACTGCGCCCGGTGATCTTCGCGATCAACGCGTTCGCCAACGGGCTGCTGAAGCTGTTGCGCGTGGAGGCCAGGGACGAGGTGTCGGCCACCTTCTCGGACACCGAACTCGCCGAGATCGTCAAGGACGCCAGCCAGGCGGGCCTGATCGACGACCGGGCGCAGGAGCGCCTGCACGACGCCCTGGAGCTGGGCAGCCGTCCGGTGCGGGACGTGGTCGTGCCCCTGCGCCAGGTGGTCTACGCTCGCGTCGGCGTCACCCCGGAGCAACTGGAGCGGCTGTCGGCGGAGTCGGGCTTCTCCCGCTTCCCGGTGGTCGACACCGGCCGCCGGATCGTGGGCTATCTGCACGTCAAGGACGCGCTGGACGCCTCGCCCCGGGACCTGCCGTTCCGGCTGCGGGACATGCGGTCCATCGCGCGGGTCCGGGAGAGCACCCCGCTGGACGACGTGCTCACCGCGATGCGCGGCAGCCGCACCCACCTCGCCGCCGTGCTCGGCGACGACGGCCGGCTGGCGGGCCTGGTGACCATGGAGGACGTGCTGCGGGAACTGTTCGGCCAGCCCGCGCCGGGGTGAGGCGGGGGCCGCGCGCAGCGGCTCCGGGGCGACCGACCGGCGGGTATGGCGGCGGGATACCATCGCTGTCGCCATGCACACGAACCCCACCTCTCCCCCGTACACCAGCCTGGTCGCGGTCGGTGACTCCTTCACCGAGGGCATGTCGGACCTGCTTCCCGACGGCTCCTACCGGGGCTGGGCGGACGTCCTCGCCGCGCGGATGGCGGCCCGCACGCCCGGGTTCCGGTACGCCAACCTCGCCGTCCGCGGAAAGCTGATCGGGCAGATCGTCGACGAGCAGGTGGAGGTGGCGGCGGCCATGCGGGCCGACGTCGTCACCCTGGTCGGCGGGCTCAACGACACCCTGCGCCCCAAGTGCGACATGGTGCGGGTCCGGGACCTGCTCACCGAGGCCGTGGAGCGGCTGGCGCCCTCCTGCCGGCAACTGGTGCTGATGCGCAGCCCCGGCCGCCAGGGCCCGGTGCTGGAGCGGTTCCGGCCGCGCATGGAGCAGCTGTTCGCCTGCGTGGACGAGCTGGCCGGCAAGCACGGCGCCGTGGTGGTCGACCTGTACGGGGCGCCCGCGCTGGCGGACCCCCGGCTGTGGGACGTGGACCGGCTGCACCTGACGGCGGAGGGGCACCGCCGGGTCGCCGAGGCGGTGTGGCAGGCGCTCGGGTACGAGCCGGAGGACACCGAGTGGCACGTGCCGTTGGCGGCGACCGCCCCGCCGGACTGGATGGCCCGCCGGATCGCCGACGCACGGTTCGCCCGGCGGCACCTGCTGCCGTGGATAGGCCGCCGGCTGACCGGCCGCTCCTCGGGCGACGGACGGCCGCCCAAGCGCCCGGAGCTGCTGCCCTACGAGGCCGGGGCCTGACCTGGGTGACGTGCGTCTCGTAGCTTCCGCCCATCGGGGGCGTGGCGCTGGCCTGCACTAATCGCCAGTAGACTCTGGACACGTGACTTCAGCGCCCGCCAAGCCCCGCATCCCGAACGTCCTCGCCGGACGGTACGCCTCCGCCGAGCTCGCCACGCTCTGGTCGCCCGAGCAGAAGGTCAGGCTGGAGCGCCGGCTCTGGCTCGCCGTGCTGCGGGCCCAGAAGGACCTCGGCATCGAGGTGCCCGACGAGGCGATCGCCGACTACGAACGCGTGCTCGACACCGTCGACCTGGCCTCGATCGCCGAGCGCGAGAAGGTCACCCGGCACGACGTGAAGGCGCGGATCGAGGAGTTCAACGACCTCGCCGGGCACGAGCACGTGCACAAGGGCATGACCTCCCGTGACCTCACGGAGAACGTCGAGCAGCTGCAGATCCGGCTGTCGCTGGAGCTGATGCGCGACCGCACGGTGGCCGTGCTGGCGCGCCTGGGCAAGCTGTCCGGCGAGTACGCCGAGCTGGTCATGGCCGGCCGTTCGCACAACGTGGCCGCGCAGGCCACCACCCTCGGCAAGCGGTTCGCGACCGCCGCCGACGAGCTGCTCGTCGCCTACGGCCGGGTGGAGGAGCTGCTCGGCCGCTACCCGCTGCGCGGCATCAAGGGCCCGGTCGGCACCGCGCAGGACATGCTGGACCTGCTGGGCGGGGACGACGCCAAGCTGGCTGAGCTGGAGCAGCGCATCGCGGCGCACCTCGGCTTCGCCCAGGCCTTCACCTCCGTCGGCCAGGTCTACCCGCGCTCGCTGGACTACGAGGTCGTCACCGCGCTGGTGCAGCTCGCGGCGGCCCCGTCGTCGCTGGCCAAGACCATCCGGCTGATGGCCGGCAACGAGCTGGTCACCGAGGGCTTCAAGCCGGGCCAGGTCGGCTCCTCGGCGATGCCGCACAAGATGAACACCCGCTCCTGCGAGCGCGTCAACGGCCTGATGGTGATCCTGCGCGGCTACGCCTCGATGGCCGGCGAGCTGGCGGGCGACCAGTGGAACGAGGGCGACGTGTCCTGCTCGGTGGTGCGCCGGGTGGCGCTGCCGGATGCCTTCTTCGCCCTGGACGGCCTGCTGGAGACGTTCCTGACGGTGCTCGACGAGTTCGGCGCCTTCCCCGCGGTGATCGCCCGTGAGCTGGACCGCTACCTGCCGTTCCTGGCCACGACCAAGGTGCTGATGGGCGCCGTGCGGGCCGGTGTCGGCCGCGAGGTCGCCCACGAGGCGATCAAGGAGAACGCGGTCGCCACCGCGCTGGCGATGCGCGAGCAGGGCGCCGAGCGCAACGACCTGCTCGACAAGCTCGCCGCCGACGAGCGCCTGCCGCTCGACCGGGAGCAGCTCGCCGCGCTGATGGCCGACAAGCTGTCCTTCACCGGCGCCGCCGCCGGCCAGGTCGGCGCGGTCGTCGCCCGGATCGAGGAGATCGTCAAGCAGCGCCCGGAGGCGGCCGGTTACACCCCCGGAGCGATCCTCTGACCCGCGCACCCCGCACCCCGCGCCTCACCCGGGCGGAGCTGGAGGCCGCCCGCGACCGCCTCGTCCCGGACGTGGTCGCGGACGGCCTGCGCGTGCTGTTCTGCGGCATCAACCCCGGGCTGATGTCGGCCGCGACCGGCCACCACTTCGCCCGCCCCGGCAACCGGTTCTGGCCGGTGCTGCACCTGTCCGGCTTCACGCCCCGGCTGCTGAGGCCGGCCGAGCAGCACGAGCTGCTGTCCTACGGGCTCGGCATCACCAACGTCGTGGCCCGGCCCACCGCGCGGGCCGACGAGCTGAGCGCCGAGGAGTACGCCGAGGGCGGGCGGCTGCTGGCCGAAAAGGTGACCAGGCTGCGGCCCGGGTGGCTGGCCGTCGTCGGCGTGACCGCCTACCGCGCGGCCTTCGACGACCGCACGGCCCGGGTGGGCCCGCAGGAGCGGACCATCGGCGGCACCCGGATCTGGGTCCTGCCCAACCCCAGCGGGCTGAACGCGCACTGGACGGCCGCCACGATGGCGGAGGAGTTCCGGCGGCTGCGCGAGGCGGCCGGCAGGGCCGGCTGACCGCGCCCGATGTCCGAAAGGCCGGGCTGGGCCGCGTAGCGCCTTTTGTGTGCGACCGCCTCTGAGCAGCGATCACCCGCGGCGCCCCATCGTTCACCGTCGGATGTCTGTACGCGCCTCGATCTCCCGGTGTACGGTCTCGGGCCGATGGGCTTTGGGAGCGCTCCCATCGTGCTGTTCCCGCTTCACACGAGGAGGAACGCTTTGAAACGCATTGTGGCCCTGCTGGCGACCTGCGCCACGGCTGTGGGTCTCACGGCACTGCTCAGCCCCCAGCCGGCGGCGGCCGCCACCGGCTGCAAGGTCGACTACACCGTCACCAGCCAGTGGCAGGGCGGCTTCCAGGCCGGGGTGAAGGTCACCAACCTGGGCGACCCGGTCACCGGATGGACGCTGAAGTTCACCCTGCCCGACAGCGGTCAGAAGTTCGTCCAGGGCTGGAACGCCACCTGGTCACAGTCCGGTGCCACGGTCAGCGCCACCGGCGTCGACTGGAACCGCACCCTGGCCACCGGCGCGTCGACCGACCTGGGATTCGTCGGCTCCTTCACCGGCTCCAACCCCAAGCCCTCGGCGTTCACGCTCAACGGCGTCGCCTGCACCGGCTCCGTGGAGGACCCGCCGCCGAACCCCGACCCCAACCCGGGCAACGGCACCCCGGTGGGCGTCAACGGGCAGCTGCACGTGTGCGGTGTGAACCTGTGCAACCAGTACAACCGCCCCATCCAGCTGCGCGGCATGAGCACGCACGGCATCCAGTGGTTCAGCAAGTGCTACAACAGCGCCGCCCTGGACGCGCTGGCCAAGGACTGGAAGTCGGACCTGCTGCGCATCGCCATGTACGTGCAGGAGAACGGTTACGAGACCGACCCGGCGGGCTTCACGAGCCGTGTGAACAGCCTCGTCGACATGGCCGAGGCCCGGGGCATGTACGCCCTGATCGACTTCCACACCCTCACGCCGGGTGACCCGAACTACAACCTGGACCGCGCCAAGACGTTCTTCGCGTCCGTCGCCGCCCGCAACGCCGCCAAGAAGAACGTGATCTACGAGATCGCCAACGAGCCCAACGGCGTGAGCTGGACGGCCATCAAGAACTACGCCGAGCAGGTCATCCCGGTGATCCGGGCCGCCGACCCGGACGCCGTGATCATCGTCGGCACCCGGGGCTGGTCCTCGCTGGGCGTCTCGGACGGCTCCAACGAGACCGAGGTCGTCAACAACCCGGTCAACGCCACCAACATCATGTACACCTTCCACTTCTACGCCGCGAGCCACAAGGACAACTACCGCGCCACGGTGAGCCGGGCGGCCTCGAAGCTGCCGCTGTTCGTCACCGAGTTCGGCACGGTGAGCGCCACCGGCGGCGGGGCGATGGACCAGGCCAGCACCACGGCCTGGCTGGACCTGCTCGACCAGCTGAAGATCAGCTACGCGAACTGGACCTACTCCGACGCCAACGAGAGCAGCGCGGCGCTCAAGCCCGGCGCCTGCGACGGCACCGACTACAGCAGCAGCGGTGTGCTGACCGAGTCCGGTGCGCTGATCAAGAGCCGCATCAGCACGGCCGACTCCTTCCCCACCAGCTGACCCCGGTGGGGCTCCGGACGGACCGGAGTCCCGCCCCGGTGAATTGGGAGCGCTCCCAAACAGTCTCGGCCCGGACCCGTCTCACGGCGGGTCCGTCTCCGTCACTATGCCGAGGAGTTGGAAGGGCAGTTCCTTGTCCCACTGGGAGACCCCGAGGGCGACCCAGCGGCCCGTCCCCGGCTCCTGCCACAGGAGGACGTCCGGGACATGCCCGCTGAGCCCGGCCCAGGGTTCGGCGACCTCCTCGCCCGCCGTCGTCCGGTCGAACACGCTGTACAGACTGAAGTGCCCGGGAGGGCCCCACCGTTCGGCCAGCCGCTCGGCGAGGCCGTCCCGGTCGGCCTCGTACTGCGCCTCCGTCTCCTCCCGTTCGCTGCCGTCCCCCTCCCAGAACTCCTCGCTGCTCCGTAAGGCGGCCAGGTGATAGCCGGGCCCGCTCTCGCCGTGCTCCGTCCTGCCGGGCGCCGCCGGGAACTCCCGGACGCACAGCAGCTCGATGAGGCTCAGGCACTCCGCGATGTCCATGCGGTCCAGTAAAGCGGGCACCACTGACAACTGGTCCTCCGTCAGGCGTCCCTGCGCCTCACGCACCGGGCGCCCGCCGCGAGGGCCGCCGCCGTCCACAGCGCGGTCACCCCGAGCCCGCTCCACGGACCGAGGGCACCGTCCCAGGTGCTGTGCAGGGCGACCTGTCCGGCCCGGTCGGGGAGGAAGTCGGCGACCGAGCCGGACAGGTCGCCGATGACGAAGGACACGATCAGCAGGAACGGGATCAGCACGGAGAGGGTGGCGACCCCGCTGCGCAGCACGGCCGCGAGTCCGGCGGCGAACAGAGCCATCAGCGTCAGGTGCACACCGCAGCCGACCGCGCCGCGCACCCCCTCGGCCCAGCCGGGCGCGGACGCGCCGAGGGCCGCCCGGCCCACCAGCAGGGTGACGAACCCGGTGAGCAGCCCGGTGGCCAGTGCCGGCAGGGCGATCGCCGTCGCCTTGGCGGCGAACCAGCGCCCCCGGCCGGGCACCGCCGCCAACGTCAGCCGCAGCGCGCCGCCCCGGAACTCCGACGCGACGGCCGTCGTACCGAAGGCGATCGCGGCGATCTGCCCGAAGCTGACGCCGAAGAACACCGAGAACAGCGGGTCCGCGTCGGCGGCGTCGGCCGCGGCGAGCGCCGAGAACGCGGCGGTGGCGACGAGGATCGCGGCGAGGGCGCCCAATTGGGAGCGCAGGGTACGGATCTTGATCCACTCGGCGTGGAGGACGGGGAGGAACGGCATGGTCAGGCCTCCTGGTGCGGTGCGGTGAACTCGGCCTCGGCCGCGGTCAGATCGAGGTAGGCCTCCTCCAGGGTGGCCTCCCGGGCGGTGAGTTCCAGGACCGGGACACCCGCCTCGGACATCAGCCGGCCGAGGTCCTCCACCCGCGCGTGCCGTACGGACCAGGCCCCGTCCTCCTCGCGGGAGGCGTCGTGACCGTGCCGGGCGAGCAGGTCGGCCAGGGCGGTGGGATCGGTGGTGCGGACGCGGACCTCGGGCCGCACCCGCGCGTGGATGAAGTCCTTGACCGGTGTGTCGGCGAGCAGGCGGCCCCGGCCGAGGATCAGCAGGTGGTCGGCGAACGCGGCCGTCTCGCCCATGAGATGGCTGGAGACCAGGACCGTGCGGCCCTGGGCCGCGAGCCGGCGCAGCAGGGTGCGGATCCACACGATGCCCTCCGGGTCGAGGCCGTTGGCCGGCTCGTCGAGCAGCACCACCTCGGGGTCGCCGAGCAGCGCGGCGGCGATGCCGAGCCGCTGGCGCATGCCCAGGGAGTACGTCCGCACCCGCTGCCGGGCCACGGCGGCGAGGCCGGTCTCCTCCAGGACGGTGTCGACCCGGCGGGCGGGGATCCGGTTGCTCGCGGCGAGGGCCAGCAGATGGCCGCGGGCGGTGCGCGAGCCGTGCGCGGCCCCGGCGTCGAGCAGGGCGCCCACCCGGCGCAGGGGCTCGCGAAGCCGGGTGTAGGGGGCGCCGCCGACGGTGGCGGTGCCGGCGGTGGGCCGGTCAAGGCCGAGGACGAGGCGGAAGGTCGTGGACTTCCCGGCGCCGTTGGGGCCGAGGAAGCCGGTGACCCGGCCGGGGCGGACGCTGAAGGTGAGGCCGTCCACGGCCCGCCGGCCGCCGTACTCCTTGATGAGGTCGCGCACGTCGATGCTGGTCATGGCACCAGCCTGGCCGGGCACTGCCGTCGGGTCCTCCCCCGCCGGTGGGGACCCTCTCCCCCGTGCGGGGGAGGCCCGTTGTCAGTGCCGGCTGCGACGATGAGGCCATGCCCCGCCTTCCGAATCCGCTGCTGCGCGCGACGACGTACACGCGCCTGCTGCATCTGTGGGTGCCGATGCTGGTGGTCAGCCTCTGGCTCTTCATCGACCCGTCGACGCCGTGGATGCCCGCGCTGTTCCTCGTCCCGCTCGGTCTGCTGCCCGCGGTGCGGCGGGGCGAAGGGGTGCAGGCGCGGCTGATGCTCACGCCCGGCGAGCCGGAGCCGGGCATCTCCGAGGCGCCCGCGGCGACCTGGCGGGACCGGCTGCGTACGGTGCTGTGGCTGGAGCTGCGCATGGCGCTCGGCGCCGTGACCGTGTTCGCGTCCGTGTGGCTGCTCGTCACCGCCTTCGAACTGGCACGGTGCGCAGGGGGCGGGACGCCGCCCGGGATGCCGCTGCTGGAACGGCTGCCGCCGCACCCCGCCTGGGCCCTGCTGACGCCGCTGCCGCTGCTCGTCCTGTACGGCGTGGCCGTCGGGCTCGGCGAGCTGATCACGGCCGCCGCGCGCCGGCTGCTCGGGCCGTCGGCGGCCGAGCGGCTGGCCGCGCTGGAGCGGCGCACCGAGCAGTTGCTGGAACGCACCCGGATCGCCCGGGAGTTGCACGACTCCATCGGGCACGCCCTGACGCTGGCGGTGGTGCAGGCGGGGGCCGCGCGGACGGCCGGTGATCCTGAGTTCACCGACCGGGCGCTGGCCGCCGTCGAGGAGACCGGCCGGGCCGCGCTGGAGGACCTGGAGCGGGTGCTGGGCGTGCTGCGGGAGGCCGAGCGGCCGCTGAGCGCACGGCCCACCCTGGCCGACGCCGGCCGGCTGCTGGAGTCGGCGCGAGCCTCGGGCGCGAAGGTCGACGCCGAGGTGACGGGTCCGGTGGCGGCCGTACCGGGACCGGTGTCCCGCGAGGGCTACCGCATCCTCCAGGAGTGCCTCACCAACGCGCTGCGGCACGCGGGGGCGGTGCCGGTGCGGGTCCGGGTCGCGGTCGCCGGCGGCACGCTCGCCCTGGAGGTGCGCAATCCGCTGCCCGGCGCGGTACCCGGCCCCGGGCGGGGCAGCGGTCTGCGCGGCATACGGGAGCGGGCCGCGCTGCTCGGCGGCACCGCCGTCACCGGCCCCAAGGAGGGCGACTGGCGGGTGCGGGCGGAGCTGCCGCTCGGGTGATCTAGGCTGGCCGGATGCCGGTCACCGTCCTGCTCGTCGACGACGAACCCCTGGTCCGCGCGGGCCTGCGGGCCGTGCTGGAGGCACAGCCCGACATCGTGGTGGCGGGCGAGGCGGCCGACGGCGCCGCGGTCGTCCCGCTGGTACGGCGACTGCGCCCCGATGTGGTCGCGATGGACGTACGGATGCCGCTCATGGACGGCATCGAGGCGACGCGCGCGGTGCTGCGCACGGTGCCCGATCCGCCGAAGATCCTCGTGGTGACCACCTTCGAGGACGACGCGTTCGTGTACGAGGCGCTGCGCGCGGGCGCCGACGGGTTCCTGCTGAAGCGGGCCCGGCCGGCCGAGATCGTGCACGCGGTGCGGCTGGTCGCCGCGGGCGACTCGCTGCTGTTCCCGGCCTCCGTACGGCGGCTGGCCGCCCGGTACGGCGACGGCGGCCGGCCGGCGCGGACCGCGCTGGAGCGGGCCCGGCTGACCGAACGGGAGGCGGAGGTGCTGCGGCTGATGGCCCGCGGGCTGTCGAACGCGGAGATCGCCGCGCGGCTGGTGGTGAGCGCCGAGACGGTGAAGTCGCATGTGAGCGCCGTCCTGGCCAAGCTCGGCGCGCGGGACCGTACGCAGGCGGTGATCGCCGCCTATGAGTCGGGGTTCGTGGAGCCGCGCTGAGCGGACCGCGGGCGGGTGCGGAACCCGGCACTCGCCGGGGTGCCCGCGGCCGAGTACGATCCGGCCAACACGCCTGCGAGCTGGGAGGACGGACGGTGGGGCAGCTGACCGGCGGCGATCCCTCGCTGCTGCGGAGGATCAATTCCGCGGTGGTGCTGCACGCGCTGCGCGCCACGGACTGCGCGACGCTCACCGAGATCACCCGGCTCACCGGACTGTCCCGGCCGACCGTCGAGGGCGTCGTGGAGGGGCTCATCGAGGCCGGTCTCGTGGTGGAGACGGCGGCCGACGAGGGCGGCACCCGCCGGCAGGGGCGGCCCGCGCGGCGGTTCCGGTTCCGGGCCGAGGCGGGGCATCTGCTGGGCCTGGAGATCGGGCCGCACCGGGTCGCCGCGCTCCTGTCCGACCTGGACGGCCGGGTGCTGGGGGCACAGGCCAAGCAGGTCGGCGCGGACGCCCCGGCGGACGAGCGGCTCGACCGGCTGCGCGGCGCGGTCGCCGAGCTGCTGCGCCGGGCCGGGGTCGCGCGCGGTGCGCTGCGCGCGGTGGGCGTCGGCACGCCGGGCATCGTGGAGGCGGACGGCACGGTCCGGCTGGGCACGGCGCTGCCCGGGTGGACGGGACTGCGGCTCGGAGAGCGGCTGAGCCGGTCCTTCCGCTGTCCGGTGCTGGTGGAGAACGACGCCAACGCGGCGGCGCTGGCCGAGCACTGGAAGGGCGCGGCGGCCGGCACGGACGACGTGGTCTTCGTGCTGGCCGGGCTGAGCCCGGGGGCCGGTTCGCTGATCGGGGGGCGGCTGCACCGGGGTTACGGCGGGGCGGCCGGGGAGATCGGCGCGCTGCATCTGCTGGGCCGGGAGGCGACGCCGGAGGCGCTGCTGTCCACCACCGACGAGCCGCTGCACCCGCTGGACGAGCAGGCGGTCGCCGAGGTGTTCGCGCTGGCGCGCGGCGGCGATCTGCGGGCGCGGGCGGCCGTGGAGCGGTACATCCAGCGGCTGGTGCACGACGTGGCCGCGCTGGTGCTGGCGCTCGATCCGGAGCTGGTGGTGATCGGCGGCTGGGCGTCCGGGCTGGACGGCGTCCTGGAGCCGCTGCGCCGCGAACTGGCCCGCTACTGCCTGCGTCCGCCCCGGGTGGCCCTGTCGGTGCTGGGCGAGGCGGCGGTGGCCACGGGGGCGCTGCGGCTGGCCCTGGGCCATGTGGAGGAGCAGCTGTTCACCGTGGACGGCACGGTGGCACGACGCTGAGCCAGGCCGTGGCGAAGGCGCGGGCCGGCGAACCGCACGGCGGGAAGGAGCGGGGCGGGGCCCGGCCGGGTGCGGGCCGGTGTGCCGCTGTCCGTGAGGTGTCCGTCGCGGGGCCGCGGCTCCCGTGCGGCCCCGCACCGCGCACCCCGTGCCGCCCGAGGCCGTCGGGCGGCGGGGAGTTCAGGAGGCCCGCTGCTGGGGGTCGTGATGTATTTCGACGCCGGCCGAGTCGCCGAAGGTGAGCCGGCAGGTGTCGGCTCGGTAGGTCGCCACCGACAGGGCGGCGGTGCGGCCCTGGGCGAAGAAGCGGGTGGTGACGACGAGGACCGGGGAACCGGGGAGCCGGTCCAGTGCCCGGGCGTCGTCCGCGCGCGCGGAGCCCAGCTCGACCGCGCGGTCCTCGCCCTCCAGCGGCAGGTGCTGAAGCTCCCGCAGCACCGCACGCGCGCGTGCCGCGCCCGACGGGGCGTCGATCGCGGTCAGGCCGGGCACCGAGGCCGCCGGGATGTACAGCAGTTCGGTGGCGACCTGCTGGCCGTGGGACATCCGGGAGCGGCGCACGGTGTGGACCGCTTCGTCCGCGCCGCTCTCCAGCGCGGCGGCGACCGCGGCGGGCGGCACCGCCTGGGCGCTGTCGACGGGCTGCCAGGCGTCCTGGGGGGCGCCGGGCCAGACGTGCCGCTCCGTGCCGACGGCCACGCCCACGCGCGGCGGCGCGACGGTCGTGCCGACCCCGCGCCGGCGCTGCAGCCGGCCCTCCAGCTCCAGCTGTTCGAGGGCCTGGCGGAGCGTGGCGCGGGCCACGCCGAAACGGGCGGCCAGATCACGCTCGTTGGGCAGGATCTCGCCGACCGAGAACTCGGAGTCGAGTGCCTCGCTGAGCACGGTCCTGAGATGCCAGTACTTCGGTTCCGGTACCGATTCCAGCTGCGTGGTCCCCACCCTGTCCTCCGCGAGAGCCGTGGTCCGGCGGTTTTTGGCGCCCTTGTTTATTAAAGGTTGTTGCACTTCTCTGCGACCATAGGGCGGCGCTCACCCTTGGTCAAGACCAATCCTCGGCCGCGCCGTCGGTATCCGGACGGCCGGCAGCGAAGCGTTCATGAGGCGTTCGCGTGCGCCGGTGTGTGTGACATCGCGGCAAAGCTCCCGTCGCACGGCGGGGACGTGCGGGTACGGCGGAGCCCCCGCCGGGACGGCGGGGGCTCGGGGCCGGGCGCTCAGTGGCCGGTGAGGTGCCGGAGCTTGTCCGGGTTGCGCATGATGTAAATGGACGTGATGCGGCCGTCGGCGATGTCCACCTGGAACAGGGCGTCGGGCCTGCCGCCGGTCAGGACGAGCAGGGCCGGGCCGCCGTTGGTCTCCAGGACGCGGTGGGCGCGGTCGGCCGGGGCGGTGCGCGCGGCGCCGACGAGGAAGCGGCCGACCTTGTCGGCGGTGTGCAGGACGCGTACCGGCGCCTTGGCCTTGCCGCCGCTGTCGCCGACGAGGCGGACGTCCGGGGCGAGCAGCGACATCAGCCCCTCCAGATCGCCCTCGCCGGCGGCGGCGAGGAAACGCTCGGTCACCTCCCGGCGCCGGACGGGGTCGACGTCGTAGCGCGGCCGCCGTTCGGTCACGTGCCGGCGGGCCCGTCCGGCGAGCTGCCGTACTGCCGGTTCGGTCCGTTCCAGCAGCGCGGCGATCTCGGCGTACGGGTGCCCGAACGCCTCTCTGAGCACGAACACCGCCCGTTCCAGCGGGGACAGCGATTCCAGGACGACCAGGACGGCGAGGGAGACGGTGTCGGCGAGCACGGCGCGGTCGGCGGAGTCGGGGGCGGTGCCGGCGAACTCGGTGAGGTACGGCTCCGGCAGCCAGGGGCCGATGTAGGTCTCGCCGCGCCGCTGGACCTGGCGCAGGCGGTCGATGGCCAGCCGGGTGGTGACGCGCACCAGGTAGGCGCGCGGTTCGCGCACCTCCTCGCGGTCGGCGTGGTACCAGCGCAGCCAGGCCTCCTGGACCACGTCCTCGGCGTCGGCGACCCGGCCGAGCATGCGGTAGGCGACCCCCATGAGCAGGGGCCGGTGTTCTTCGAAGTCATCGGTGGCGGGCTGTGCGGTCACGGGCCCATCCCAGCGGACCCGTCCGCCGGTGTCCACCCGGAACCGGGGCCGGCGCCCGCCGGGGGCTACCCGCCGGTAGGCGGTTGCTGACAAGCTGTCCACGGCGTCCGTCGGCAGCACAGACGAGGAGCACCCATGTCCGCGACCGTCTCCTTCCAGGTCCCCGCCCCCCACGGCCCGGGTCGAGTGACCGTGTCCTATGCGCGCGTGGGCCGCGGCGAACCGCTGGTCCTGCTGCACGGCATCGGCCACCACCGGCAGGCCTGGGACCCGGTCGTGGACATCCTGGCCACCGAGCGCGAGGTGATCGCCGTGGACCTGCCCGGGTTCGGTGCCTCGCCCGCGCTGCCGGACGGCCTGGCCTACGACCTGCCCACCACCAACTCCGTGCTCGGCGCCCTGTTCGAGGCGCTGGACGTGGACCGCCCGCACGTCGCCGGCAACTCCCTCGGCGGACTGCTCGCCCTCGCGCTGGGCCGGGACAGGCTCGTACGGTCCGTCACCGCCCTGTCCCCCGCCGGTTTCTGGTCGCGGGCGGAGCGGCGGTACGCCTTCACGGTGCTGCTCGCGATGCACGGCATCGCCCGGCGGCTGCCCCCTGCGGTGGTGGCGGGGCTGTCCCGCACGGCGGCCGGCCGCACCGCGCTGACCAGCACCATCTACGCCCGCCCCGGGCGCCGTTCGCCCGAGGCGGTGGTCGCCGAGACACGCGCGCTCGCGACGGCCACCGGCTTCACCGCGACCCTGCGGGCGGGCGCCGCCGTCCGGTTCACCGACGACGTGCCGGGCCTGCCGGTCACGGTGGCCTGGGGCACCCGGGACCGGATCCTCGTGCCCCGCCAGGGCATCCGCGCCAAGCACCTCATCCCGCACGCCCGGCTGGTGCGGCTGCCCGGCTGCGGTCACGTCCCGATGAACGACGACCCGGCGCTGGTGGCACGCGTCGTCCTGGACGGCAGCCGCTGACGCGTCCCGCCGGACCGGTGCGGTGGCGCGGCGGCCACGCACGGCGCCGACGGCTCTGCCGGCGACCGGAGTTCACCTCCGGTTCGCGTGCGCGCCGCGCCGCCCCAGTAGGTGTGGCTGCGCACACCGGCCGGATCTCGTCCCTGGAGGCGCAGCCATGTCCCACCGTCCGCTCCCGGACCGCCGCAGCGTTCTGCGCGGTTCCCTCGCCGCGTCGGCGGCCCTCACCCTGCCCGCCGGCCTCGGCGCGGCCCCGGCGTTCGCCCGCTCCGGCCGTCCCGAGGCGGGCTGGGGCGTCCAGACCGGCGACGTGACCTGCGACTCCGGCCTGGTGTGGGTGCGTGCGGACCGGCCCGCCCGGATGATCGTGGAGACCTCGGCCACCGAGTCGTTCCGTGACGCGCGCCGCTGGCACGGCCCGCTGCTGGGCACCGGCACGGACTTCACCGGCACCACCCGGCTGCACGGCCTGCCGTCCGGCGAGCAGATCCACTACCGCGTGCTGCTCGCCGACCCCGACGACCCGCGCCGCACCGGCGAGCCCGTCACCGGCACCTTCCGCACGGTCTCCCGGCGCCGCCGGGACCGCGTGCGCTTCCTGTGGTCGGGCGACCTGGCCGGCCAGGGCTGGGGCATCAACCCCGACCTCGGCGGCTACCGCATCTACGACGCGATGGCCAGGCTGGACCCGGACTTCTTCCTGTGCAGCGGCGACTCCATATACGCCGACGGCCCGATCCCCGCGACCCAGGCGCTGCCCGACGGCGGCACCTGGCGCAATGTCACCACCGAGGAGAAGGCGAAGGTCGCCGAGACCCTGGCCGAGTACCGGGGCAACTTCCGCTACAACCTGCTGGACGCCAACCTGCGCGCGTTCAACGCCCAGGTGCCCTCCGTCGTCCAGTGGGACGACCACGAGGTGCGCAACAACTGGTACCCGGGCGAGGTGATCGCCACGACCGACACCCGGTACACCGAGAAGAGCGTCGACGTCCTCGCGGCGCGCGCCCGGCGGGCGTTCAGCGAGTACTTCCCGATCCCCACGCTGCGGCCGGGCGCCAGGGAGGGCCGGGTGTACCGGGTGCTGCGCCGGGGCCCGCTGCTGGACGTGTTCGTGCTGGACATGCGGACCTACCGCAACGCCAACTCGCCGGACGACCAGGTCACCGACCCGCGGGGCATCCTCGGCCGGGAGCAGCTGGAGTGGCTCAAGCGGGAGCTGGCCCGCTCGCGCGCGGTGTGGAAGGTGATCGCCGCCGACATGCCGATCGGTCTGGTCGTACCGGACGCCACGGAGGGCCGGCCGAACTTCGAGGCGGTGGCCCAGGGCGACCCGGGCGCGCCGCTCGGGCGCGAGCTGCAGATCGCCGAGCTGCTGCGATTCATCAAGCACCGGCGGATCACCGGCACGCTGTGGCTGACGGCGGACGTGCACCACACCTCCGCCCAGCACTACCAGCCGTCCCGGGCCGCGTTCACCGATTTCGAGCCGTTCTGGGAGTTCGTCTCCGGGCCGCTGAACGCGGGCGCGTTCCCGGCCAGTCCGCTGGACGGCACGTTCGGGCCGGAGCGGGTGTTCGTGAAGGCGCCGGCCGCGTCCAACGTCTCGCCGGCCGGCGGCTACCAGTTCTTCGGCGAGGTGGACATCGACGGGGACAGCGGCGAGCTGACGGTACGGCTGCGGGAGCAGGACGGCGGCGTACTGTTCAGCCGGACGCTCCAGCCGGGGCGGGTCGGCCAGTAGGCGGACCGGGGGGCCGGGGGGCCGGGAGCTGAGGGCCGGAGCGGGGGGCCGGAGCGGGGAGGGCGCCCGGTCGGCCGTAGAAAATGCAACAAATGGGGCGGAGCATGCTTTACCCATCGGACACAATCAGTTCGTGATCGCGCAACACCCCTCCTGCACAGTGGCCGCATGACTCCAGAGATGCCTAATGTGACCCGGGCCCGGCACGGACGGCCCGTGCACCACTGGCGGCGGGACGTCGTCGAACTCGCCGCGCTGTTCACGGCGGTGGCCGTCGCGGACGCGGTGGCCAACCTGATCGGGCACGGGCCGGACGGGCCGGCCCTGCTCGTGATCTCGGCGATCGTGCTGGCCGCGACGGCGGGGTTCCACGTGTGGTGGTCACGCCGCCACGGACACGCGCCGCCCGTGAGCGATACCGGTGCCCGGCCGACCGCCGTGACGCGGCCGGCCGGGCCGTCCGAGCAGCCCGGCGCCCCGGAGACCGGTCTCACCGGCCCCGGCACCCTGTGGCGGATGCGGACGACGGTGCGGGACGAGCCGGGTTCCCTGGCCGCCCTGTGCACGGCGCTCGCCGGGCACCGGGTGGACATCCTCAGCCTGCAGACCCACCCGCTGGCCGACGGCACGGTGGACGAGTTCCTGCTGCGGGCGCCGGGCGCGCTGCCGGCGGCCGATCTCACCCGGGCGGTCGCGCTGGCCGGGGGCACCTCCACGTGGATCGAGCGGGCCGACGCCCACGATCTGGTCGACGCGCCGACCCGGGTGCTGGGCCTGGCCGCCCGTACCGCGCTGGACGCCTCCGAACTTCCGTTGGCGTTGCGGCAGTTGCTGGGCCGGTGCACGATCCGTTCGCTGCCCGCCACACCGGCCGGCGGGGGCCCGGGTCCGTTGCCGGTGCCGGCCGAGGGGGTGCTCGAGGACACCGTGATGCGGCTGCCGGCGCCCGAGGGCGGGGTGCTCACGGTGGAACGGCCGTATCTGCCGTTCACCCCGACGGAGTTCGCGCGCGCCCGGGCGCTGGTGGAGCTGGACGGCCGGCTCGGGCCGCGGATGCCCCGGGGCCACGACGTCCTGACGCTGCCCGAGGGCGACGACATCACGGTGCGCCGGGTCGACACCGGGGACCTGCCCGCGGCCAGGGCGATGCACGAGCGGTGCTCGGCGCGCACGCTCGGGCTGCGCTACCACGGGCCGGTCGGCGACGCGGACCGCTATCTGAACCACCTGCTCAGCCCCCGCTTCGGCCGCACCCTGGCCGCGCAGACCGGTTCCGGCCGGATCGTCGGCCTCGGCCATCTGCTGTGGGACGGCGACGAGACGGAGGTCGCGCTGCTGGTCGAGGACGACTGGCAGCGGCGGGGTGTCGGCGGCGAACTGCTCGGCCGGCTGGTCGGGATGGCGGCGGAGGCCGGTTGCGCGAGCGTGTACGCCGTGACCAAGGCGTCCAACACCGGCATGATCGCCACGATGCGGGCCCTCGGCCTTCCCCTGGACTACCAGATCGAGGAGGGCACCCTGGTGATCACCGCCCGCCTGGACGCCCCTCCGGAGTCCTCGGCGTCCCCGCTCGGCCCCGTCACTCCCTACCGCCTCACCGACCCGGCCCACCGGGACTGACCCGTACCGGCGAGGCCGGCCCCCGCGCGCCGTCCCCGCGGGGGCCGGCCCCTGTCCGCGTACGGCAGCCCTCCCCACGCGGCCCGCCGCTCCGCACGGCCCCCTCAGCGCACCGCCTCCCCCGCTCCCCGCCGCTCGCGCCGCCCGGCCACGCCGAGAGCTGAAACCAGCCGTGGGCGGATGACGCGGAGATCTCCGGCGTACGAGGATGGGCCGCATGTCTGACACCCAAATCTCGCTGCCCCGTCAGGTCGCCGACGCCTATGTGGACGACCTCATCGCCCTCGACCCCGTCACCGGTACCTATCTGGGGGTGCGGGAGAGTTCGAGCAGGCTGCCCGACTACTCGCCCGCGGGCTGGGACGCGCAGGCGCGGCTGGCCCGGGCCACGCTCGCGAGGCTGGACGAGGCGGAGCGGCGGCCCGGCGCGGACAGTGACGTGGAGCGGCGCTGCGGGCGGCTGCTGCGGGAGCGGCTGACCGCCCAGCTCGCCATGTACGAGGCGGGCGAACACCTGCGCGAGGTCGGCAACATGCACACGCCCGGCCACGCGGTGCGGGAGATCTTCACGGTCACCCCGGCGGACACGGAGGAGGACTGGGCGGCGATCGCCGAGCGGCTGCGCGCGGTGCCGGACGCGTTCGCGGGCTACCGCGCCTCCCTGGAAGTCGGCCTGGACCGGAAGCTGTTCGGGCCGCCGCGGCCGACCGCCACGTTCATCGGCCAGCTGACCGAGTGGGCGGACACCGGCGCGGGCCGCGGCTGGTTCGAGGACTTCGCCGCCGCGGGCCCGGAGGCGCTGCGCGCGGAGCTGGACGAGGCGGCGCGGGCGGCGACCGGTGCCGTGGTGGAACTGCGGGACTGGCTGCGTCAGGTGTACGCGCCGGCGATCGAGGGCGCCCCGGACGTGGCCGGCCGGGAGCGGTACGCGCGCCTGGCCCGCTACTACAACGGCACCGACCTGGACCTGTACGAGGCGTACGCCTACGGCTGGGCGGAGTTCCACCGGATCCTCGGCGAGATGCGCGAGGAGGCGGAGAAGATCCTGCCGGGCGCCGCCACACCGTGGGCGGCACTCGCGCACCTGGACGAGCACGGCCGGCACATCGAGGGCGTGGACGAGGTCCGCGACTGGCTCCAGGGCCTGATGGACCGGGCGATCGAGGACCTGGACGGCACCCACTTCGAACTGGCCGAGCGGGTGCGCCGGGTGGAGTCCCGCATCGCCCCGCCCGGCGGAGCGGCGGCCCCCTACTACACGGCCCCGTCGGAGGACTTCTCCCGGCCCGGCCGCACCTGGCTGCCCACGATGGGCCTGACCCGCTTCCCGGTCTACGACCTGGTCTCGACCTGGTACCACGAGGGGGTGCCGGGCCACCATCTGCAGCTCGCGCAGTGGGCGCACGTGGCGGAGGACCTCTCCCGGTACCAGGCGACGGTCGGCATGGTCAGCGCCAACGTCGAGGGCTGGGCGCTGTACGCGGAACGGCTGATGGACGAACTGGGCTGTCTGGGCAGCCCGGAGGAGCGCCTCGGCTACCTGGACGCGCAGATGATGCGCGCGGTCCGGGTGATCATCGACATCGGCATGCACCTGGAGCTGGAGATCCCGGCCGACTCCCCGTTCCGTCCGGGCGAGCGCTGGACCCCGGAGCTGGCGGAGGAGTTCTTCGGGGCGCACAGCAGCCGCCCGGCGGACTACGTGGAGAGCGAGCTGACCCGGTACCTGACCATGCCGGCCCAGGCGATCGGCTACAAGCTGGGCGAGCGGGTCTGGCTGCTGGGCAGGGAACGGGCGAGCGCGCGGCACGGTGCCGCGTTCGATCTGAAGGCCTGGCACATGGCGGCCCTGTCCCAGGGCTCGCTGGGCCTGGACGACCTGCTGGACGAGCTGTCCGCACTGTGACCGCCCGGGGAGCGACCGGCTGCCCGAATCCGACCCTCCGCGCCCAGACCGGCCACGGGTCCGACCCCGCGGAACCGCCGAACGTTCCCCGACCCGGCCCCCCGGGACCGGCAGGCACTCCCCGACCCGGCCCCCGCGGGGCCAACAGGCATTCCCCGGCCCGACCCCGCGGGGCCAACAGGCATTCCCCGGCCCGACCCCGCGGGGCCAACAGGCGATCCCCGGCCCGACCCCGACCGAACCGACGAACGATCCCCGATCCAGTCCCACGGAGCCGACAGACAAAACCCCGACCCGGCCCCGCCAAGCCGACACGCAACCCCCGACCCGACCCCGCAGGGCCAACAAGCGATCCCCGGCCCGACCCCGACCGAACCGACGAACGATCCCCGATCCAGTCCCACGGAGCCGACAGACAAAACCCCGACCCGGCCCCGCCGGACCGCAGGACGCTCCCCGCCCCGGTCCCACAGAGCCGGCAGACGGAGCCCGGCCCGGTCCCGTCGTGTCGGTGGGCGGTCCCGCCACCGGGCTCCCGGGGTCAGCGCCGGAAGCCGCCCTCGGAGGTGATGACCTCGCCGGTGATCCAGGCCGCCTCGTCGGTGGCCAGCCAGGCGATGAGGCGGGCGGGGTCGTCGGGGGTGCCCCAGTGGCCGGCCGGGAACCGCGCGGCCACGGCCGCGCGCACCTCGTCGGTGGCGTAACCGGTGTCCACCGGGCCGGGGTTGACGGCGTTCACCGTGATCCTCCGGTCGGCGAGCGTGGTGGCCAGCGAGCGGGTGATGGAGGCCAGGGCGCCCTTCTGCAGGGCGTAGGCGATCTCGCCGGGCATGCCGCCGCCGAGGTCCTGGCCGGAGGTCAGCAGCACCACGCGTCCGCCGGGCGCGTCCGCGGGCAGGGCGGCGCGCGAGCGGGCGTACGCCTGGACGAGCAACAGCACCGAGCGGGTGTTCACGGCCCAGTGGGCGTCCAGCATCGCGGCGTCGATGTCGTCCAGGGTGCCGTCGGAGCCGCTGAGGGCGTGGTTGGCGACGAGGATGTCCAGGCGGCCGAACTCCTCGGTCACGGTGCGCACCAGCCGGGCCGGTTCGGCCGGGTCGGCGAGGTCACCGGGGCCGGAGACGACCCGTGCCCCGGGGCCGGCGAGCGCCTCGCGCACGGAGTCGGCGACGGCGTCGGGGCTGTCGGCGCCCCAGGGCATGGCGGCGTCGTGCTCCACGTGGTGGTGCAGGTACACGTCGGCGCCGTAGGCCGCCAGCCGCCGGGCCACGGCGTGCCCGATCCCGGCCCGCCGGGAGGCACCGGTGACGAGAGCGGTACGGCCGCGCAGGGGCAGGGGGTCTCGGCGCAGTTCGGCAGAAGAGAACATGGGCGCTGACCTTAGGGGAGCCGCGAAGGCGGTGCGAGTGGTTTTCCGCTCGGCCGGACGGCCGTCTCCCGGTGGCGCGGCCGGCCGCGGGGTGGCCCGCTGGTGCCCGAGGACCGATGCGGGAAAGGCGGGCCGGGCATGCGGGAGAACGCGCCGGGGCACGACGCGCTGCGGACACCGCGCGCCGCGGGCCTGGCCGGGGTCGTCTTCGCGCTGCTCCTGGCGGCGGCGATGGTCCTGGTGAGACTGGCGATTCCGGAAGGCGCCGACGCGGCCGTCCCCCAGGGGCCCTCGGATCCCGGGCGCCGCGACGCGCTGCGGGCGGCCCTCGCGCTCGTGCCGTTCGCCGGGATCTTCTTCCTGTGGTTCCTCGGCGCGGTCCGCGCGCACGTCGGCGCGGCCGAGGACAAGTTCCTCGCGACGGTCTTCCTGGGCAGCGGGCTGGTCTTCACGGCCACGCTGTTCGGCGCCGCCGCGGCGGCGGGTGCCGTGCTGGCGGTGTCCCCTCCGCCCGGTGTGCCGCCGCCGGGCGCCTGGGACTTCGGCCGGCATCTCGCGTACACGCTGCTGACGGGGTACGCCATGCGGATGGCGGCCGTGCTGGTGTCGTCCCTGTCGGTCATCGGCCACCGGCTGGGCGTGCTGCCGCGTCCGCTGACGATCGCCGGGTTCGTCACCGTACTGGTCCTGCTGTTCGTCTCGTCGAACGTGCCGTGGGCGGAACTGGTCTTCCCGGCCTGGGCGCTGCTGGTCGGCCTGCACGTCCTGCGGGCGGGCCGGGGCGCGGGCGCCGGGTGACCCGCCGGGCGCTCACTCGATCGGCGTGCCCGGCGCGCGGACGCCCCGCCTCCGCTCGCATGCTGGCGAGCGGGGGTGACCGCCGTCCGGAGCCCGTCCGCGCGTGGCGCGCTCCGGACCTCGCGACCGGAAGGGCGGAGCGTCGATGAGGCTTGTCGTCGATCTCAACAAGTGCCAGGGGTACGCCCAGTGCGCGTTCCTCGCGCCCGATGTCTTCGCCATGCACGGCGAGGAGTCGCTGCTCTACGACCCGTGCCCGGACGAGGAGCAGCGGGAGCGGGTGGCGCGGGCCGTGGCCGCGTGCCCGGTGCGGGCGATCACCGCCGACGGCCTGGACCGCGCGGGCACGGCCCCGGAGGCGTCCGATGTCCGCTGACCACGTGGAACGGCTCAGGCGCGAGGGGCGGATCGTGATCGTGGGCGCCTCGCTGGCGGGTCTGCGGGCGGCCGAGACGCTGCGCGCGGAGGGCTTCGCCGGTGAGCTGACCTTGATCGGGGACGAGCCGCACGAACCGTACGACCGGCCGCCGCTGTCGAAGTCCGCGCTGCTGGGCATGGCGTCCCCGCACCGCACGGAGTTGCCGCGCCGCCGGGAGATCGACGCGAAGTGGCGGCTGGGTACCGCGGCGACCGGTCTGGATCTGGCGGCCAAGCGGGTCCGGCTGGCCGACGGGGACGAGGTGGAGTACGACCGGCTGCTCATCGCGACCGGGGTGCGCGCCCGGCCGTGGTTCAACGCGGAGGAGGCCCGGCTGGACGGGGTGTGCGTGCTGCGTACCCGGGAGGACGCGGCCGGCCTGGAGCGGCGGCTGCGGGCGGGGCCGCGGCGGGTGTTCGTCATCGGTGCCGGGTTCGCCGGTTCGGAGGTCGCCTCGGCGTGCCGGGAGCGGGGCCTGCCGGTCACCATGGCGGAGCGTGCGGGGGCACCGCTGGTGGGGGCGCTCGGCGGGGTGGTCGGCGCGGTCGCGGCGGACCTCGCCACGGAGCACGGCGTGGATCTGCGCACCCACGTCACGGTGACCGCGCTGGAGGGGGACACGGCGGGCAGGGTGCGGGCCGTCCATCTGTCCGACGAGAGCGTGGTCGAGGCGGATGTGGTGGTGGTGTCGCTGGGGTCGCTGCGCAACACCGAGTGGCTGACCGGGTCGGGGCTGGGCGCCGGGCCCCGGGGCGTGGCCTGTGACGCGGGCTGCCGGGCCTTCGACTTCCGGGGCATCGTCACAGACGACGTCTTCGTGGCGGGCGATGTGGCGCGCTCCCCGCACGCGCTGTTCGGCTACCAGTTCCTGTCGCTGGAGCACTGGGGCAACGCCGTCGCGCAGGCGGAGACGGCCGCGCACAACATGATCTGCGACGGCGCCGACCGGCGCCCGCACCTGTGGATGCCGGCGTTCTGGTCGTCGATGTTCGGGGTCAACATCAAGTCGGTCGGTGTGCCGCCCATGGGCGATCAGCTCATGATCACGCAGGGTTCGCTCGCCGAGCGCCGGTTCGTCGGGGTCTACGGCCACCAGGGCCGGGTGGTGGCCGCCGTGACCTTCGACAACGCGCGCTGGCTGGAGTTCTATCAGCGGCAGATCGAGCGGGGCGCGCCGTTCCCGGTGGAGTACCCGACGATGGACCGCCGTCCGGAGGGCCGGCAGCCGGTGTCGGCCGGCTTCCCGGACCCGTCGCTGCCGACCCACGGCCCGATGGTGACCCTCAGCGGTTACTCGCCGGCCGACCAGCAACTGGTCTTCCACCCCTCCCGGCACTGACCAGCCGGCCCCGACGCCGTCAAGGAACCGCCATGCCGCACACCTCGCTGGCCCGCCAGATCACCGCTTTCGAGAACCGCGCCGACCCCTATCCGCTGTACGAGGAGCTGCGCCGCACGCCGGTGCTCCACGAGGAGGAGGACGGCCCGTATCTCATCAGCTCGTACTACGACATCGAGGCGCTGTTGCACGATCCGCGGATCAGCTCCGACGCCGTGAACCTGGCCGCCGCCGGGGAGGCCGGGCCGGACGGGCCGGAGGAGACGGGCGGGCTGCCGCCGTCGTTCCTGCGGCTGGACCCGCCCGAGCACGACCGGCTGCGGCGCATCGCCAACACCGGGTTCGGGCCGCCGCACCGGCCGCGCCGGATCGAGGGCATGCGCGGTCAGATGCGGGAGATCGTGGGCGGGCTGATCGACGGCTTCGGCGACGCCCGCCGGGTCGACCTGGTCGACCAGTTCGCCTATCCCTTCCCGGTGACGGTGATCTGCCGGCTGCTCGGGGTGCCCCGGGAGGACGAGCCGACGTTCCGCACCTGGGTGGACCCGCTGGTCGCCGGCCTGGACCCGGAGAAGCGGCCGGGCGGCGCAGCCTCGGCGCAGCACCACAAGGACGCGCAGGAGGCGCGGATGCGGCTCGGCATGTATCTGTCCGGGCTGGTCGAGGAGCGGGTCAGGGAGCCCCGCGACGACCTGCTGTCCGACCTGGTGCACAGCGAGGGACCGGACGGTTCGATGACGATGATGGAGGTGCTCAGCACCTCGGTGCTGCTGCTGATCGCCGGGCACGAGACGACGGTCAACCTGATCACCAACGGCATGCTGACCCTGCTGCGCCACCCGGAGATCCTCGGGCGGCTGCGCGACGACCCGGGCCTGTCGGTCCGCATCGTGGAGGAGCTGCTGCGCTACGAACCGCCGGTGCAGCTCGTGCCGCAGCGCACCTGCATCACCGACATCGAGGTGCGCGGGGTCACCATCCCGAAGGGCTCGCGGATCTGGCTGATGCTGGCCGCGGGCAACCGGGACCCGGAGCGGTTCAAGGACCCCGGCCGGTTCGACCCGGACCGCGAGGACCTCCAGCACCTCGGTTTCGGCAGCGGCATCCACAGCTGTTTCGGCGCCCCGCTGGCCCGTCTGGAGACCCAAATCGCGCTGTCCGAGCTGGCCCGGCGGCTGGAGAACCCCCGCCTGGTGGCGGACCCGCCGCCGTACCGGGAGAACGCCGTGCTGCGCGGGCCCCGGCATCTGGAGGTCGCCTTCGACGGGCTGCGCTGAGGCCCGGCGGGGTTCAGCAGCCGCAGTCGCCGTCGACCGGCGCGGTCAGCGGGTCGGCGTCCCGGCGGGCCGGCCCCTGCCAGGTCTCGTAGGCGAAGCCCTCGCGGGCCCAGTACTCGAAGCCGCCGAGCATCTCCTTGACCCGGTAGCCGAGCTCGGCGAGGGCGAGCGCGGCGCGGGTGGCGCCGTTGCAGCCGGGTCCCCAGCAGTACGTGACCACGGGCACGGACTTGTCGAGGAGCCGTTCCGCCTGCTCGGGGATGAGCGCGGTGGGCAGGTGGACGGCGCCGGGGATGTGCCCCTGGTCCCAGGAGGCGGTGGAGCGGGTGTCCACGACGACGAATCCGGTCTCGCCGCCGGCGGCGAGACCGGCGGCCACGTCGGAGACGTCGGCGTGGAAGGCGAGGCTCGCCCGGAAGTAGGCGGCGGCCTCGGCGGGGGCGGCGGGGGCGACCCGCAGGACGGGGTTCTCGGAAGCGGTGTTGATCATGACGGAAAATCTACGGTCCCGAAGGCGCCGCCCTGAAGGGCCGATCCACGGCCTTGCCCTTGTCGCACCGGGGTTTCCCCTGCTATCCATCCGGGATGACCGTGTATTCCCCGGACGCCACCGACTGGCGCATCCTCGAAGTCCTCCAGCGCGACGGACGCTCCAGCTACGCCGAGCTGGCCCGCGCCGTGTCCATGTCGCCGAGCGCCGTCACCGAACGGGTCCGGCGGCTGGAGGACGCCGGGGTGATCCAGGGGTACGCGGCCGTGGTCGACCCCGAGCGGCTGGGCCTGCCGATCCTGGCCTTCGTGCGGCTGCGCTACCCGAACGGCAACTACAAGCCGTTCCACGACCTGGTCGCGGCGACCCCCGAGATCCTCGAGGCGCACCACGTCACGGGCGACGACTGCTTCGTCATCAAGGTCGCCGCACGGTCGATGTCCCACCTGGAGGAGGTCTCCGGCAGGATCGGCGCCGTGGGCTCGGTGACCACCAGCGTGGTGTACTCCTCCCCGCTGCCACGCCGCCCGCTGGGCCGTTAGGCCCTGTCGTCAGACTCCCGCCTGCCGCAGCGAGGAGCCCGTGCGGCCCTTGACGACCTCCAGTTGGGCGTGGACGCGGCGGCGCAGGTCGGCGACGTGGCTGACGATGCCGACGCTGCGGTCGCGTTCGCGCAGGGAGTCCAGGACGTCCAGGACCTCGTCCAGGGTCTGGTCGTCCAGGCTGCCGAATCCCTCGTCGATGAAAAGGGTGTCCAGGCGGACGCCGCCCGCCTCCTCGGTGACGACGTCGGCGAGGCCAAGGGCGAGTGCGAGGGAGGCGAAGAAGGTCTCGCCGCCGGACAGCGTCGCGGTGTCCCGTTCCCGTCCCGTCCAGGCGTCGACCACGTGCAGCCCGAGCCCGCTGCGGCCGCGTCCGGTGCGGTCGTCGGAGTGGACGAGGGTGTAGCGGCCGGACGACATGCGCTGGAGGCGGGCGGTCGCGGCGGCGGCGACCTGCTCCAGCCGGGCCGCCAGGACGTAGGACTCCAGGCGCATCCGGCGTTCGTTGTCGGCGGAGGTGCCCGCGGTGAGCGTGGCCAGCCGGGCCACCCGTTCGTGCTCCGCGCGCAGCGGGGCGAGCCGGCGTACCGCCTCGGCGGCGCGCGCGGAGAGCCGGTCCAGCTCGGCGCAGCAGCGGGCGGCGGCGTCGCGCGCGGAGCCGGCCTCGCGCAGCCGCCGTTCCGCGGCGGCCGCCGCCCGCTCGGCGCCGGCCGGGTCGGCGGGCGGCAGCTGGGCCGCCGCCGCGGTGCCGGGCTCGGCGAGGACCGCGCGGACGGCGGCCTCCTCCTGCTGCCAGGCGTCCAGGCGGTGCTGGAGTTCCCGGTGGGCGGCGGAGTCCAGCAGGGCCGCGGCGGCGGCCGCCGGGGTGTCGAAGCCGGCCCGGTAGGCGGCGTCGGCGAGGCGCGCGTCGGCGTCCTTCAGCCGCTGCGCGGCGGCCTCGGCGGCGCGTACGGCGTCGGCGGCCTCGGTGAGCCGTGCCGCGAGCCGCTCCAGCTGTGCCGCGCGCGCCGCCACGCTGCCCAGGCCGCCCCGCGCCTGTTCCAACTCGGCTTCCAGGGATGCCTGTTCGCGGTCCAGGGTGTCGCGGCGGGCAAGCCGGGAGGCGGCCCGTACGGCGGTCTGCTGGCGGTCGGCGAGCCGCCGCTCGCGCTCCTGCTCGGCGCGCCGCAGCTCCTGCTGGGCGGCGTGCAGGGCGGAGGCGTCGCGGCGGGCGCGGGCGTACTCCTGCTCCAGCCGGTCCGCCTCGGCGGCGAGGTGCGCGGTGGGGGTGTCGCCGGCCTCGGCGGTGGCGGCGGCCAGGGCCTCGCGGACCGCGCCGAGCCGCCCCTCGTCCTCGGTGTGCCGCTCCTCGGCCCGCTGGACGGCGGCGAGGGCCCGGTCCTCGGTCGCTCGGTCGACGTGTCCGGCGGCCTTGCGGGCGGGCGCGGGGTGTTCGGTGGCGCCGCAGACCGCGCAGGGTTCGCCGGCGGTGAGGTGGGCGGCCAGTTCGGCGGCGATGCCGGCCAGCCGCTGTTCCTTGACGTCGAGCCAGTGCGCGCGGGCGTCCAGGGCGCCCCGGCGGGACTCGTCCGCGCGCTGCCGGGCCTCCGCGAGGTCGGCGGCGAGCCGGTCGCGGGTACGGGCCGCGTCGAGCCGGCGCCCCATGGGCTCGCGCCGCACGGCGAGCTGTTCGGCGCGGGTGGCGGCCTCCTGGGCGGAGTCGATCCGGGTCTGGAGGGCGGCGCGGGTGGTGTCCCAGCCGTCGAGCCAGGTGTCGGCCTCGCGCAGGACGTCCTCGTCGGCGCGTTCCTGCCGGTCGAGTCCGGCACGTTCCTCGGTGAGTCCGGCGAGCCGCCGTTCGGCGCGCCGGGCCGCGTCCAGGCCGCCGAGTTCCTCGGCGGTCCGGCGGGCGGCGGCGGCGAGGCCGCTCGCGTCGGCGCCCACGTGCGCGTCGGGGAGCGCCCCGCGTGCGCGGGCCTCGGCCGCCGCCGCCCGCCGGTGTTCCCGGTCGGCCTCCTCGCGCAGCTCCAGCGCGGGGGCGACGGCCTCCGCCTTGCGGGCCCGCTCCATGCGCTGCTGGTCCGCGCGGTGGGCTCCGGCCCGCTCCGCGAGCCGTGCGGCGCGCTCCCGGGCCTCGGTGAACCTGCCTTGCAGCCGGGCGAGTTCCCGGGCCTCGTCCAGGGCGTGCCGGGCCGCGGCGTGGGCGGACTCGGCGGCCGCGAGGCGGCAGCGGGCGATGTCGAGGCGTTCCCGGGCGGTGCTGCGGGCGACGGCGGCGGCGCCGAGGACGGCCTCGGCCAGCCCGGGGTCGCCGGGGTCCGGCTCGGGCAGCTCCATGGCATCGCCGGCCTCCTGCTGCATGCGGTGGGCGTCGGCGAGCAGGGCCGTGTCCCCCTCGCGCACGCGTGCCTCGGTGGCGCGGCGGCGTTCGGCGAGGCGTTTCTCGACGTCGGCGAAGCGCTGGGTGTCGAAGAGGCGGCCGAGGAGCCGGCCCCGGGCCTCGGCGTCGGCGCGCAGGAAGCGGGCGAAGTCGCCCTGGGGCAGCAGGACGACCTGGCAGAACTGCTCGCGGCTCATGCCGAGCAGCTGCTCCACCTCGGCGCCTGTCTCCTGGTGGGAGCGGCTGAGGTCCTTCCAGGTGCCGGCCTTGGCGTCGTACTCGCGCAGCCAGGTCTGGGCCTTGTCGACCGTCGTGCCCTTGCCGCGCAGCTTGGGCCGCTCCCACGGCGGCTGCCGGGTGATCTCCAGCCGGCGGCCGGCGACGGTGAGGTCGAGGCGGACCTCCGTACGGGTGCGGGGCGGGGCGTGGTCGCTGCGCAGCTGCATGCCCTGGCCGCTCTGCCGGGCGCCGGGGACCGAGCCGTACAGGGCGTAGCAGACGGCGTCCAGGACGGTGGTCTTGCCCGCGCCGGTGGGCCCGTGCAGCAGGAACAGCCCGGCGGCGGACAGGGCGTCGAAGTCGACGCTCTGGGTGGAGCCGAAGGGTCCGAAGGCGGTGATGTCGAGCCGGTGCAGCCTCACCGGGCCACCTCCCGCAGGGTGTGGTCGGCGCGCACGGCGTCGAACGCCTCGCGCAGGACGGCGGCCTCGGCCGCGTCGGGTCCGGCGCCGCGCACATGGGCGACGAAGTCCTGGGCGACCTGCTCGTCGCTGCGGCCGGCGAGCCGCCGGGCGTACGAGACACGGGGGTCGTCGGGGGCCCGTTCGGGGGCGAAGACCAGGCTGAGGGTGTGCGGGAAGCGCTCGGTGAGGCGGGCCATGGGTTCGGCGGGGCGGACCGGGTCGGTGAGGGTGGCCTCGACCCAGGCGTCCTCGTGGCGGGCCAGCTCCGGATCGGCGAGGAGGTGGTCGAGCGTGCCGCGGATCCGGGCGAGGGGGCGGGGCACCGGGCAGTCGACGCGCTCGGCGGCGACCGAGCCGTCCGCGGCGAGGTCGATCAGCCACATGCTCTTGCGGTGGCCGGCCTCGGAGAAGGAGTAGGCGAGCGGCGAGCCGGAGTAGCGCACGCGGTCGGTGATGATCTGGCAGCCGTGCAGATGGCCGAGCGCCACGTAGTCGGCCCCGTCGAAGATCCCGGCGGGTACGGCGGCGACCCCGCCGACGGTGATGTCCCGCTCGCTGTCGCTTGCCTGGCCGCCGGTGACGAAGGCGTGGGCGAGGACCACGGACCGCGTGCCGGGCGGGCGGCCGGCGAGGTCGGCGCGGACGCGGTCCATGGCGGCGCCGAGCACCGCCTCGTGCCCGGCCCTGTCGACGCCGAACTCATCCTTCACTAGGGCGGGTTCGAGGTACGGCAGGCCGTAGAAGGCGACGTCGCCGTGGGCGTCCCGCAGGATCACCGGCGTGCCCGCGGCGGACGGTTCGGTGCGCAGGTGGATGCCGGCGCGGCCGATGAGTCCGGCGCCGACGCCGAGGCGGCGGGCCGAGTCGTGGTTGCCGGAGATCATGACCGTGGGCACGCCGAGGTCCGCGAGCCGGTGCAGGGCGGTGTCGAACAGCTCTACGGCGGCGAGCGGGGGTACCGCGCGGTCGTACACGTCGCCCGACACGACCACCGCGTCCACCGCGCGCTCACGCACGGTGGTGACGAGGTGACCGATGAACCCGGCCTGGGCCTCCAGCAGGTTCACCCGGTGGAAGGACCGGCCGAGGTGCCAGTCGGACGTGTGCAGGATCCTCATGAGCCCCGAGACTAACGGCCGGGTCGGACATCACAGCCGGCCGCTCGGGTACCGCTCGTCATCACCCGCCCCCCTCAGGCCCGTTATGCCCGATTAGCGGCAATTATCGGGCGTCTCCATAGGCTTCACCACCGAGTTCGAAGCCGGCCGTGCCCGCCGTCACATCGGCGAGCCAGCCCCGGAAGGCGTCCACGTCGGCGTCGGGCAGGCCGATCTCCAGGGTGACGGCCTCGCCGTAGCGGACGTCGCGCACCTCCCGTCCGGTGGCGCGCAGGTCGTTCTGCAGCTTGCCCGCGCGCTGGTGGTCGACGGTGACCGTGGCCAGCCGGAAGCGGCGCCGGGTGATCGTGCCGAGGGCGTCCAGGGCCTCGCCGACCGAGCCGCCGTAGGCGCGGATCAGCCCGCCCGCGCCGAGCTTGACCCCGCCGTAGTAGCGGGTGACCACGGCGACCACGTACCGCATGTCGCGGCGCAGCAGCATCTGGAGCATGGGCACGCCGGCGGTGCCGCCCGGTTCGCCGTCGTCGCTGGCCTTCTGTACGGAGGCGTCGGCGCCGATGACGTACGCCCAGCAGTTGTGGGTGGCGTCGGCGTGCTCCTTGCGCACGGCGGCGATGAACTCCTGGGCCTCCTGCTCGGTGGCGGCCGGGGCGAGGGCGCACAGGAAACGGGAGCGGTTGATCTCGGTCTCGTGCACGCCCGCGCGGGCGACTGTGCGGTACTCGTCCTGCATCCGGCCAGCCTAGTCCGTGTCCGGCCGGCCCCCCTTCCGCCCGCTCCCCCCGTTCCTTCCGCTCCCCCCGTTCCTTCCGCTCCTCCCGTTCCTTCCGCGCGGGACCGTGAACCAGGTGAGCAGGGCCGTGCCCGGGGCGAGGGCCCGCCAGGTGGTGCCGTGCCAGGTGAGGACGGCGATGGCGGAGGTCGGGAACTTGGCCCGTACCCGGTCCAGCGTGTCGTCCAGCCCGTCGGCGGCCAGCGCCGGCACCAGCTCGGCCAGGCCGGGGTTGTGCCCGATCAGCAGCAGCGTCCGCGCCTCGGCCGGTGCCTCGTGCACCACCTCCAGCAGCTCCGGCACCCCGGCCGCGTACAGCCGCCGGTCGTAGCGCACGGGAGGCGGGGTGGCCCACTCGGCGGACGCCAACTCCCAGGTGCGGCGGGCCCGTACGGCGGTGGAGCACAGGGCGAGGTCGGGCAGGGAGCCGGCGGCGAGGGCGCGCCCGGCGGCCGGGGCGTCCCGCAGCCCGCGGGGCGCGAGCGGTCTCAGCCGGTCCTCGACGCCCTCGGGCCAGGCGGACTTGGCGTGCCGCAGCAGCACCAGCCGGCGCAGCGGACCGGCGCCCGCCGGCCCGGTCACGCGGGGACCCCGAGGTCGCGCACCAGATCCAGCGCGAGCAAGCGGTCGGCGTAGGCGTACGTCTCGAAGCGGGCGCCGTCCGGGATGCCGGGCGCGCTCTCCACGTCCCGCAGGACACCGAGCACCGCGGGCAGGTCGAGGTCGGCCTCCCAGGCCGCGCGCAGCCGTTCGCGCACGTCGCCGGGGACCGGCCGCGAGGGCCGCCGGGCCCAGCCGGCCACGGCACGCCGCCAGCGGGCGAGGTCCCCCGCGGCCTCCTCCAGGGCGGCCGGGTCCAGCCGCGCGGGCTCGCCGCGCTCCACCGCGAGCAGGGCGAGGCGCAGGGCCGGGGGGTCGGACAGCAGCGCCGCGAGCACACCGGGGCCGTCCTCGCCCCTCCCGGGCTCCCCGCCGGTCCCCGGCGCCCACTCCACCCCGGCCACCGCCACCACCGGCCCCTCCCCCACCGCCTCCATGGCGTCCCGCCGGACCACGTGGAGGACCTGGGCCTCGCCGAGGCCCAGGGCGAGGTCGCGGCCGAACTCGAACGGGCGGATGGCCAGGCGCGTGCCGGCCGTGCGCAGTTCCGGCTGGTCGCGCGGGGCGGTGAGGCTCGCCCAGACCGGGGTGCCGCCCAGTTCCAGGGCGCGGACGAGCAGATCGGCGGTGAGCAGGACCCGCAGGGCCGTCGGATCCAGACCGGAGGCATGGGCCTCGATACGGGTCAGGCCGCGGCGGGCGGGCGCGGCGGGGACGGGCTCACCGGTTCGGGCGTCGAGGATGCGCAGCACGGGCCGAGCGTAGGGCGGGCCGGGGGCCGTATGCAGCAGCTTGCGCCGATTCCGGACAGCGTGCCGGGGTACGGCGGGAATCCGCGGGCACCGGAGTGACGTTTCCCCTGGACAGTTCCCGCAGCCCGAGGAGGCGGCCGATGTACGGCGACGACGCGACGATCCGCAGGATCCTGACCGAGCTGGGCAACACCTGGGCGGTGGTCGGCCTGTCCGCGAACGAGCGCCGGGCCGCGTACGGCGTCTCGCGGACGCTCCAGCGGTTCGGCAAGCGGATCGTGCCGGTGCACCCCAAGGCCGAGACGGTGCACGGGGAGCGGGGCTACGCCTCCCTCGCGGATATTCCCTTCGACGTGGACGTGGTCGATGTCTTCGTGAACAGCGAGCTGGCCGGCCCGGTCGCCGACGAGGCCGTGGCGAAGGGCGCGCGGGCGGTGTGGTTCCAGCTGGGCGTCGTCGACCCGGCCGCCTACGAACGGACCCGGGCGGCGGGCCTGGAGATGATCATGGACCGCTGCCCGGCGATCGAGATCCCGCGGCTGGGCTAGACCGTCCCGCCCACGGTCAGGCCGCCCCGCCCACGGTCCACGGCGATGCGGTCCGGTGCGGCGGGCACTGCGGTGACCTGCGGTTCCCACCGGGTCCGTGGCCCTGCTCCGCCGGTCGCTCACGCCACTCCGAGACCCTCCAGCACGACGGCGCCGGGCAGTTCGGCGAGGGCCTTGCCGGGAATCAGGAGCTTGCCGCGCCGGCGTCCGCTGCCGACCAGGACGTACGGCAGGTCGACGACGGCCGAGTCCACCAGCACCGGCCAGCCGGCGGGGAGCCCGACCGGGGTGATGCCGCCGTACTCCATGCCGGTCTCGCCGGTCGCCGTCTCCATCGGGGCGAAGGATGCCTTGCGGGCGCCCAGTTGACGGCGGACGACACCGTTGACGTCGGCCCGGGTGGTGGACGGCACCACACAGGCGGCCAGCCGGATCTCGCCGGCCCGCTTCCCCGCCACCACCACGCAGTTCGCCGACCGCTCCAGCAGGTCCCGCCCGTAGTGCTCCACGAAGACGGCGGTGTCGGCCCAGCGCGGGTCGGTGTCGACGTAGAGGATCCGGTCGGCCGGAACGGCGCCCCGCCAGGCGCGTACGGCGTCGGCGACGGCGGCGGTCAGCTCGTCCAGGCAGTCCGGGGCGGGGGTGGCGGTGTCGAAGTCTCCGATGGGTGCGCGCATGGCCGCACGCTAGCAACACCGGCCCGGCCGCCGTACCGGTGTCTTACGGCACGGGCGGCCCGAGCGGGGGGAGCGGGCTGGGCGCGGGGCGGGGTCACGGCACGGGGGGTACGGACACGGCCATCACCATTTCCATGGGCACCTCGCCCTGGTTTCCGTACCAGTGCGGGACGTCGGCCTCGAAGGAGGCGCTCGCGCCCGTCGGCACGCGGTACTCCGTGCCGTCGACGGTGAGCGTCAGCTCGCCCGCGGTGACATGGACCAGCTCGACCGTGCCGCCGGGGTGCGGCTCGGAGGGGCTGGTCTCCCCCGGCATCAGCCGCCAGTCCCACATCTCCAGCGGTCCGGGGGCCTCGGTGCCGGCGAGCAGCCGGTTGTAGCTGCCGGCCTCGGTGTGCCAGAGCCGTACGGCCCGTTCGGCCGGGACGACGCGCACCTTCGGGCCCTGCTCGTAGTCGAGGAGGGTGGTGATGCTGACGCCGAGCGCGTCACCGATCTTGACGACCGTGCCGATGCTCGGGTTGGTACGGGCCTGCTCGATCTGGATGAGCATGCCGCGGCTGACGCCGGCCCGGGCGGCGAGCACGTCCAGCGTGAAGCCGCGCACCCCGCGCCAGTGCTTGACGTTGCGCGCCAGGGACTGGGTCAGCAGTTCTAGGTCCGACACAAGGAGTCCAATATCCGGGAAGGTCAGTATTTTGGTTAGGCAAGTTCAATGCGTTGAACTACGGTGAGGTGCACTCGATCGTTCACCGAACTGTACTGCGAGGCTGGCCATGACAGCATTCTTCGCCCTGACCACCAGCGTCCTGTGGGGGCTGGCCGACTTCGGCGGCGGACTGCTGACCCGGCGGACCCCGGCGCTGACGGTCGTGGTCGTCTCGCAGGCCATCGCGGCGGTCGTGCTGGGCGCCCTCGTCCTCGCCACCGGGGGCTGGAGCGAGGCCGGGCCCCGGCTGTGGTTCGCGTTCGCGGCCGGGCTGGTGGGTCCCGTGGCCCTGCTCTGCTTCTACCAGGCCCTCGCGCTCGGTCCGATGGGCGTGGTCTCGCCGCTCGCCACGCTCAGCGTCGCCGTGCCCGTCGGCGTCGGGCTCGTGCTGGGCGAGCGGCCCGGGCTGTTCCAGGCCGCGGGCATCGCGGTCGCCGTCACCGGGGTCGTCCTCGCGGGCGGGCCGCAGCTGCGGGGGGCGGCCGTGCAGCGGCGCGCGATCCTGCTGACGCTGGTGGCGGCGGTCGGCTTCGGCACCGTGTTCGCGCTGATCGCGGAGGCGTCCACCACGGTCACCGGGCTGTTCCTCGCGCTGTTCGTGCAGCGGGTGACGAACGTCGCGGTGGGCGGGGCCGCGCTCGTCGCCTCGGTCCGGCGCGGCGGGGCCGCCGTCCCGGAGGGCGGCTTCCCGTGGGGTTCGCTGCCCGCGCTGGCGTTCGTGGGACTGGCCGACGTGGCGGCCAACGGCACCTACGCGATGGCCACCCGGAGCGGTCCGGTCACCGTCGCGGCCGTACTCGCCTCGCTGTACCCGGTGGTGACCGCGCTGGCCGCGCGCGGCGTCCTCAGCGAGCGGCTGCGCGGCATCCAGACGGCGGGAGCGGGGCTGGCCCTGCTGGGCACCCTGCTCCTGGCGACGGGCTGAGCCGACGGGACCCCCCTGAGGTACGCGCCGACCAGGGCCCGGGGGCTGTGCACCGACCGGGGGCCCTGGTCTGTGCACCGACCGAGTGCCCGGGGCCGTGAGCCGACCGGGGGCCCTGGGCTGTGCGGCGGCTCTCGGGGTCCGGCGGGGCGCGTGGGGACCGGGTGCCGCAGTGGACGGGGCCCGGGCCGCCGCGGCGAGCCGGCCGCCAGGCCGTTGCCGGCTGACGCGCTCCAGCACGGCGGACCCGGCAGAACGGACCGCCGACCACTGGTTCCCAGCACAGCCGGCCCGGCCGGAAAACCGGGGCCAGCCATCGGAACCCGGCACGTCAGACCAGGCCGAACGGACCACCGCCCCCGGCCCCGAGCACGGCGAGTCTGAACGGAAGGCCGGGGCCAGCCATCGGAACCCGGCACGACAGACCAGGCCGAAGGAACCACCGCCGACCACCGGCCCCGAGCACGGCAAACCCGGCCGGAAAACCGTCGCCAGCCATCGGAACCCAGCACAACAGACCAAGCCGAACGGACCACCGCCCCCGGCCCCGAGCACGGCGAGTCTGAACGGAAGGCCGGGGCCAGCCATCGGAACCCGGCACGACAGACCAAGCCGAAGGAACCACCGCCCACCGGCCCCGAGCACAGCAAACCTGGCCGGAAAACCGTCGCCAGCCATCGGAACCCAGCACAACAGACCAAGCCGAACGGACCACCGCCCACCGGCCCCGAGCACGGCCAGTCTGAACGGAAGGCCGGGGCCAGCCATCGGAACCCGGCACGACAGACCAAGCCGAAGGAACCACCGCCGACCACCGGCCCCGAGCACGGCAAACCTGGCCGGAAGGCCGTGGTCAGCCGTCGGAGTCCAGAGCCGCGAGCCGGGCCACCGCATCCTCGTCCAGGCCGGCCAGGGCGCGCAGCTGGCCCGGCGTGATGTCATCCGGTACCGGCACCGGCGCGGGGGTGCGCAGCGGCGGCTGCCAGCCGGCGTCGGGCGTCCAGCGCCGTACGACCCTGGCGGGCGCCCCGGCCACCACCGCGTGGTCGGGCACCGTGCCCCGGACCACCGCCCCGGCCGCCACCACCACGTTCCGGCCGATCCGCGCCCCCGGCAGGATCACCGCTCCGGTGCCGATCCAGCAGCCCGGCCCGATCTCGACCGGCTCCATGCGCGGCCACTGCTTGCCGATGGGCTGGTGCGGGTCGTCGTAGGAGTGGTTGGTGGAGGTGACGTAGACGTACGGGCCGAAGTAGCAGTCGCTGCCGATGGTGACCGTGGTGTCGGCGACGACATGGCTGCCGCGGCCGAGGACCACGCCGTCCCCGATGCGCAGGATGGGGTCCGGGCCGAGGTCCAGGTCGGGCATCAGGCCCGCGGTGAGGGTCACCTGCTCGCCGATGATGCAGTGGGAGCCGAGCCGGATCCACGGTTCGCCGAAAACCGTGCCGAGCGGGAAGGCCAGCCGGGTGTGCTCGCCGATGGCGCCGAAACGGAAGCGCCCGGGGTGCTCGGCGGTCACCGAGCCCGTGCGCTGCGCCCACGCCCAGCCCGCGTGGACGGCGCGCTGGGCCAGGCGGTGGCGCCAGGATGAGAACGTGTTCTTGCGCTTCGGCACGGGCTCACGTTACTCACCGGTTGTCCCGGGGCGAGAGGCCGGGCCGCTGTGATCTTTGCCCCACGCGGTGTCGTACGGTGCGGGGACAGCACGCACACAAGGAGACGGTGATGACGCAGAAGGCGCTGATCGTGGGCATCGGCGGCAAGGAGCCCCGGGTCGATCCGGAGGCGTTCGTGGCGCCCACGGCGTCCGTGGTCGGGGACGTCACGGTGCGTGAGGGCGCCAGCGTCTGGTACGGGGCCGTCGTGCGCGGGGACATAGAGAAGATCACCGTAGGGGCGCGGGCCAATGTGCAGGACAACGTCACCCTGCACGCCGACCCCGGGTTCCCGGTGAGCATCGGGGAGCGGGTGTCCATCGGGCACAACGCGGTGGTGCACGGCGCGACCGTGGAGGAGGACTGCCTGATCGGCATGGGAGCGACCGTGCTGAACGGGGCGGTGATCGGGGCGGGCTCGCTGGTCGCCGCCCAGGCCCTGGTCCCGCAGGGGATGGTGGTGCCGCCCGGGTCGCTGGTGGCGGGCGTGCCGGCGAAGGTGAGGCGGGCGCTGTCGGAGGAGGAGCGGGAGGGTGTGATCCTCAACGGCACGCTGTACGCGGACCTGGCGAAGACGCATCGCGAGGCGCACGCGTAGGGAGTGCTCCCGCTCCCCGCGTTCCGGGCCGCCGGGGTCTACTCCCCGGCGCTCACGGGCTCCGCTTCCGCGTCCCGCTGCTCCGGCTGGGCCTTCTTCGCCTTGCGCTTGAGGATCAGCATGGAACCGAGTCCGATGAGGACGGCCACGCCCAGCCCGACGTAGGAGAAGCGCTTCAGCCAGTCCTCGGCGACGATGCCGACGTAGTAGATGACGGCCGTGGTGCCGCCGGCCCAGCAGATGCCGCCGAGGACGTTGGCGATCAGGAACTTCCAGTACGGCATGTGCAGGACGCCCGCGAGGGGGCCGGCGAAGATGCGCAGCAGGGCGACGAAGCGGCCGAAGAAGACCGCCCACATGCCCCACTTCTCGAAGGACCGCTCGGCGGTGGCCACATGGCCCTCGCTGAAGTGGCGTGGGAACTTTCTGCCGAGCCAGGCCAGCAGCGGGCGTCCGCCCTTGCGGCCGATGGCGTAGCCGATGGAGTCGCCGATCACCGCTCCGGCGGTCGCGCAGGCGCCGAGGACGACCGGGTTGACACCCGTGTGCTGGGAGGACATCAGGGCCGCCGAGACCAGGATGATCTCGCCCGGCAACGGGATGCCCAGGCTCTCCAGACCGATCACCAGGGCCACCACGGCGTAGACGGCGGCGGCAGGCACCGAGTCGAGCCAATCCTGGACGTGCACCGCCGGTTCCTCCCGTGTCGCTGGCCTGGTCGTCCTGCTGGGCCGGGCGCCCGCATGCACGGCGCGGCCCAAGGGAAGGCTACCTGGTCGGCACCGGACAGCCGCCTGGCCGCTCGGCCTGCGGCACCGTTCCGCCCGCACGCCTTGCGTTTCCGGACATCCCGGTGTCACGCGGGAGGGGAAGGCTCCACGCGGTTTCGCCCGGCCCGTTCCCCAGGCCCGCGAGGGCCCGCCGCGGAAGGACGACGTCCCCGTGTACCCCATACCGTCCCGGTCCCGCTCCCTGCCGCTTCCGCGCACGCCCCCGGAGACCGCCGGTCTCGCTCCGGAGTCCGCCGGCGCGGGCCTCCCTCCGGAGACCACCGGTCTTTGTCCAAGAACCGCCGACCCATGTCCGGGGACCGCCGGCCTTGGCCCGGAGACCATGGGCACCGGTTCCGCGGCTGGCGTCCTGGACCGTGAGACCGGTGACAGCGCTCCCGGGGTGACCGGCCCGGGCCGGGAGACCGGTGACAGCGGGCCCGGGGCTGCCGACCCGGACCGGAAGACCGGTGACAGCGGGCCCGGGACTGCCGACCCGGACCGGAAGACCGGTGACAGCGGACCCGGGACTGCCGACCCGGACCGGAAGACCGGTGACAGCGGACCCGGGGTGACCGGCTTCGGTCCTGGGACCTCCGGCGGTCCGGATCGGGTGGCCGCTGACACCGGACCCGGAAGCGCCGGTCTCGGTCCGCCCACCGCTGCCGGCGGGCCGCGGGCAGTCGGCGCTGGTCCGGAGTGTGCGGTTCCGGTGCGGTCGGCGGTGGCGCGCGGGGCGGGCCGACCGCTGCGGCTGGTCCTGTGCCTCGTTCCGCTCCTGTTCGCCGCCGGCTGGGCCGCGGCCAACCGGTCCGTCGTGTACGAGGGGGCCCGGCGGCTGGTCGCGGCCGAGCCGGGGTGGCTGCTGGCCGGAGCCGGGTTCACCTGTCTGACCTGGGTGGCCGCCTCCTGCGTCCGGCAGGGCGCGCTGCCCGATCCGGTGCCGCCGCGGCTGCTGCTGATGTCCCAGTTCGCCGCCGGCGCCGCCAACCACGTGCTGCCCGGCGGGCTCGGTGCCCACGCCGTGACGCTCCGGTTCCTGCGCGGACAGGGCGTGCCGCTCGACCGGGCGACCGCGTCGATCGGCCTGTACTCGCTGGCCAAGTCCGTCGCGAAGGCGCTGGTGCTGGTGGCGTTCCTGATGGTGTCGCCGGCCCGGCGGCGCCTCGGGGAGCTGATACCGGACGGCGGGCTGCTGGTGCCGCTCGCCGCGGGAGTGGGCGGGACGGTGACCGTGGCGGGGGTGCTGCTGGCGGTCGTACGGCCGTTGCGGCGGCCGGTGGCCGCGCTGCTGCGCACGGCCGTGGCCGACGCGCGTGCGGTGCATGCCCGGCCCCGCCGGGTGCTGGCGTTGTGGGGCGGAGCCGTCGCGCTGCCGCTGACGCAGGCCGGCGTGCTGGCGTGTGTGGGGGCCTCGCTGGGGCTGGAGCTGCCCTGGGAGCAGGTGGTGCTGGCCCATCTGGCGGCGGGCACGGCCGTCGGGGCGGTGCCCGCGCCGGGCGGGCTGGCGGTCGACGCGGCACTGGTGTGGACGCTGATCTCCTTCGGTTCCTCGCCCGCCCCGGCGACCGCGGCCGTCATCGGCTACCGGGTGCTCACCGACTGGGCTCCGCTGCTGCCGGGCGCGCTGGTGCTGTCGGCGCTGATCCGCAAGAAGGTGCTGTGAACCCGGCTTTCAGGGGATCCGGGCGTGAGCGGAGCCACCGAGCCCCGGACGGGCGGCCAGCGAGCCCCGGACGGGCGGCGGCCGGGCGGCGGCGGGGCGGCGGCCGGGTCCGGCGGAAATCCCCCGGTGCAGGCGGAATTCCGGTGCAAGGGACGTGTGTCCACTGCCAGGGTGTGGCCATGACGGGCATCGAGGTGCTTCTGATCGGCGGTCGTTCCGGCGTGGGCAAGACGACGGTGGCCATGGAGACGTCGGTGCTCCTACGGGACGCCGACGTCCCGCACTGCCTGGTCGAGGGTGATCTCCTCGACCACGTCCACCCCGCTCCCCCGGACGACCCGTTCCGCTCCCGCATCACCCGGCGCAACCTCGCCGCCCTGTGGGCCAACTACGCCGGTCTGGGCATACGGCGCCTGATCTACACCAACACCGTCAGCATCCTCGAACCCGACCTGATCCGGCAGGCCCTCTCGCCCGCCGCACCACCGAGGATCGTCAACGTCCTGCTCACCGCCACCGACGCGACAGCGCGCCACCGCCTCGGCAACCGGGAACGCGGCTCGGAACTCGACATCCACCTGCGCCGCAGCACCGACGCCGCGAAACGTCTGGAAGCGGAGGCTCCACCGGGAACGGTCCGCATCCCCACCGACCGGCGCACCGTTCGCGCCATCGCCGAGGACGTCCTCGCCGCCACGGGCTGGGCCCGCTGAGCGGGCACCGGGACCGGCCCGGCGGGAAGGCGGGGCACCCGCTTTTCCCGCCTCATCGACACCTGCGTCGTGACGCACACTCGCCGATTGCTCGCGCGCCTGCTCCAGGCAACGGCACGACAGCCGACTCCGCCGGCCGGGACGCGGCCCCGCCGACATCCGGTCAAACCATGGCCGACGCACCGATGCGCCCTTCCTCCATCCCGGCACGGTGCGTGATGCTCTGCTCACGGGGAGATAGCACTGGTTTCCCGCGACCCACGGAGGAGCAGACGATGCCGCTCGGAAGGATCGCCGTCTACAACGACGCGGACGGCGTGGGCATCATCACCGACGAGGACGGTGAACAGCGCCCTTTCTCCTGCATGGAGACGCAGACGACCCGCGAGGGCCAGCGGGTCGCCTTCGAGGTGGTCGGCGCGAAGGCCACCAACGTGATCGTCATCCGGTGACCCTGCCCCCGACGGCCGCGCCCCGCCCCCGTGTCGACAGGGCGGGGCGCGGTGCCGTCCGGGCCGCGCGGGTCACTTCCCCGGGTCGGCCGGGCGGAGCGTCCACAGCACGGTCATCTCGCCGGTCACCGCGCCGTCCGCGCGCCGAATCTCGACCGACACAGGGAACTCCGGGCGCCGCCCCGCGTCGAGTTCGGCGACGACCTCGGCGGCCGGACGGCCCAGGGTCGCGGTCGCGGTGACGGCACCCATCGCCAGCTTCTTGTAGGCGATCTCGGCCCGCACGGCGAGCGGCACGGCGCGCGAGAGCTGGTCCCCGAAGGCGGCCAGCACGATGGCGCCGCTGGCCGACTCTCCGAGCGTGAACATCGCACCGGCGTGCGGGCCGCCCACGTGGTTGTGGTACGCGCTCTGGTCCGGCAGGGACACGACGGCCTTGCCGGCCGTGGTCTCCAGGAATTCCAGGTTCAGGGTCCGGGCCATGGGCACGGTGGCGGCGAGCATCTCGCCGATCGACATCTGGTCTGCGCTCATGGCCATCATGTTACTCATGAGTAGCAGGGGCTGGCCAGGGAAGCGCACTAGGGTTACGGGCCATGTGGCCAGATCAGCAGCCGCCAGGGGGCGCGCAGAACCCGCAGCACGATCCGCTGCAGAACCCGTACCAGCAGCCGGGGCACCCACAGCCGAACGCGTACCAGCAGCCGGGGCACCAGCAGCCCAGCGGGTACGAGCAGCCCAACCCGTACCAGCAGCCCGGGTACCAGCAGTACCCGCAGGCCGGCCAGTACGGGCAGCAGGCGCAGGCCGGTCCGTACGCACAGCAGCAGTGGGGACAGCCCCCGACGACTCCCCTGCCCCAGCCCCCGCAGGGCGGCGGCGGCCGGACGAGACTGATCGCGGTCATCGCGGCCACGGCCGTCGTGGTCACCGCCGCCGTGACCGGCTACCTGGTGCTGGGCGGCAGCAAGGACGACCAGGCGGACGACGGCAAGGACGGACGGACCACGAGCCCCTCGCCGACCGCCACCTCACCCGCCTCGCCCACCTCGGCCGCCACCGGCAACCCCCGCTCAGGCGAGACGGAGAAGCCGACGATCGCGGGCTGGAAGGTCGTGGTCAACCCCAAGTACGGCACGGCCTTCGAGGTGCCCGCGGACTGGGAGGTGCAGCGGCCCGGCGTCTTCACCTTCTTCGAGGACAAGGAGGCGGGCGACGGCTCGGCGTTCATCGGCTTCTCCGGCGCGTCGTTCCTCCAGCCGCGCTACTGCACCTCCGACGACGACAAGAACGGCACCGAGGAGACGTCGTCGCTGGCCGCGGCCGGCACCAAGGGAGAGGCCGGCGCCAAGGACACCGCGAGCACCGCCTCCGGTGACGCGGCCGCGTTCGCCTTCGGCGGCTACACCGACCAGAAGGACTCCTCCAAGAAGTACCTGAAGGTCGGCAAGGCCGAGGACTTCACGACGGCCTCCGGCGTCAAGGGCAGCGTCGCCACGTCCTACACCACGGGCGTGCCGAAGACGCACAAGTGCGACACCGACGGCAAGGCGACCACGTTCGCGTTCAAGAACTCGGCGGGCAATTACGTCTCCTGGACCTTCTACGGCGCCAAGGGCGTCAAGGACGAGGTCTCCGACGCGACGATCCGGAAGATCCTCAGCACGGTACGGCTGCACGGCGACCCGACCGTGGAGTGACCGCGCCCGGACACACCGGCCAACCCGGACACACCGGCCCCGCCGGTCTCACCGGTCGCGCGGTGAACGCCGGTCCGGTGAAACGCACTTGCCGGGCCCGGTGTCCGGCCGGGACAGTTGGCTGGTGGCCTCGACCCCCCGCTCCCCCGCCCGCCCCCGCAGACCCGTGTGGGCGGGCCGCGACTACTCCCTGCTCACCGCGGCCGCCGTCGTCACCGGCCTGGGCGCGAACGGCTCGCTGATCGCGGCCGCGTTCGCCGTGCTGGAGGCGGGCGGGGACAGCGGGGACGTGGGACTGACGGCCGCCGCCCGCACCCTTCCGCTGGTGGTGTTCCTGCTCATCGGCGGCGCGGTCGCGGACCGGCTGCCCCGGCACCGGGTGATGGTCGCCGCCAACGTCCTCAACTGCCTGTCCCAGGCGGCGTTCGCGGCGCTCGTCCTGACCGGTGATCCTCGGCTGTGGCAGATGATGCTGCTCACCGCGCTGGGCGGCACCGGCCAGGCGTTCTTCGGTCCGGCCGCCGAGGGCATGCTCATGTCCTCCGTCAAGGGCGAGCAGGCCGGCCGGGCGTTCGCGGTCTTCCGGATGGCCACCCAGGGTGCGGCCCTCGGCGGCGCGGCGCTCGGCGGCGCCCTGGTCGCGGCCGTCGGTCCCGGCTGGGTGCTCGCGGCCGACGCGGCGGCCTTCGCCGTCGCCGCGGCGCTGCGCTCCTTCCTCGACGTCGGCCACCTCGCGCCACGCCCGCCGGGCGGGGGCCTGTCGGCCGATCTCCGGGAGGGCTGGCGGGAGTTCGCCGGCCGTCCCTGGCTGTGGGGCATCGTCGTGCAGTTCTCCGTCGCCAACGCGGTGATCGGCGCGGCCGAGTCGGTCTTCGGTCCGCTCGTCGCCCGGGACAGCCTGGGCGGCGCGGGCCCCTGGGGCCTGGCCCTGGCCGCCTTCGGCGCGGGTACGGTGGCCGGCGCCCTGCTGATGACCCGCTGGCAGCCCCGCCGCCTGCTGTTCGCGGGCACGCTGTGCGTGTTCCCCCTGGCCCTGCCCGCCGCCGCGCTGGCGATACCGGTGCCGCCGGGCGTGCTGTACGGGGTGATGTTCGCCGCGGGTACGACGGTGGAGGTGTTCGGGGTCTCCTGGATGACCGCGCTGCACCAGGAGATACCCGAGGACATGCTCTCCCGGGTGTCGGCCTACGACTGGTTCGGCTCGGTCTCCCTGATGCCGCTCGCCACCGCCCTGGCCGGCCCGGCCGAGGCCGCCGTGGGCCGTACGGCCGCCCTGTGGGGCTGTGCGGCTCTGGTGGTCCTGGTCACCGCGCCGGTGCTGCTGATCCCGGACGTGCGCCGACTGACCCGGCGCACCCACCGGGTCGCCGCCGCGGCCGTGTCAGCCGATGCCGAACGCCCCGTCGGGGGGCTCGGGTGAGGGTACGGCGTCGGCGTCCCGCACCGGGCGCGCCGAACCGGTGAACCGCCGTACCGCCGCTCCGTGTTCGACGCGCGCCGGGAAGGCGTCGGCGGCGGTGCGCCGGGCCAGCGCGGCGGTGTCGAGGGGCCGGTGGGAGGCCGCGACCACCACGTTGCCGAACCGCCGTCCGCGCAGCACCGCCGGCTCGGCGATCAGCGCCACCTCCTCGAACACCGCCGCGAAGGTGGCCAGTTGGGAGCGCAGAAAGGCGAACGGGGTGGCGTCGGCGAGGTTGGCCAGATAGACCCCGTCCGGCCGCAGCACCCGCTCGGCCGTGCGGACGTAGGCGAGGGTGGTGAGGTGGGCGGGCACCCGGGAACCGCCGAACACGTCGGCGACCAGCACGTCGGCCCGGTCGTCCGGCGCGGCCTCCAGCCAGGCCCGGGCGTCGGCCGCGTGCAGCGCGATGCCCGAACCGGACGGCAGCGGCAGCTGTTCGGTGACCAGTTCCAGCAGCCCACGGTCCGCCTCGACGACGTCCTGCCGGGACCCGGGCCGGGTGGCGGCCACATACCTCGGCAGGGTCAGCGCGCCGCCGCCCAGGTGCACCACGTCCAGCGCCCGCCCGGCCTCGGCCACCGTGTCCAGGACATGCCCCAGCCGCCGGGCGTACTCGAACTCCAGGTACGCCGGGTCGTCCAGGTCCACGTACGACTGCGGGGCCCCGTCGACCGTGAGCAGCCACGCACGCTCCCGGTCCACGTCGGGCATCAGCCGGGCGGTGCCGTGGTCGGTGGTGCGGGAGACGGGTATCGATGCGTTCACCCGGCCATTGTCGGCCCCGCGGCCGTACGCCACCGCACGCCCCGGGCGGCGCCGGTCCGCCGTCGCCGCCAGCCCGGCAGGGCGGGGGAGTTCGGTTCATACGCCGATCACACAGGTGCGTCGGTTAGTGTCTGCGGATGCTCGATGCCAACCGCTCTGGCACCGCCCCGGCCTCTCCCCCGGCCCTCGCTCCGGCCGCCCCCGGCGCCGCGGCCGCGCTGCCCCGCGCCGGGTTCGCCGTGCGCTGCACCCGTCTGCTGCTGTCTCCCTACGCCCGGCTGTCCCTGCTGGTCGCGCTGCTGGCGGGCGGGGCGGCGGGGGTGCTGGTGTGCGAACCGCAGCGGCTGCTGACGCACGGCTGGCCGCCGCAGCTCGGCGGGGCCGCGGCGGCCCTCGTGTTCGCGGCGGCGTACGGACTGTGCACCGTGGTGTTCGTGCCGCGCCCCCTGCTGAACCTGGCCGCGGGCGCGATGTTTGGCTCCCAGGTGGGGCTGGCGACGGCCCTCGCGGGCACGGTGCTCGGGGCCGGGGTGGCGTTCGGGCTGGGCCGGGCGCTCGGCCAGGACGCGCTGCGTCCGCTGCTGCGGGGCCGCTGGCTGAAGGCTGCCGACGGGCAGCTCAGCCGGCACGGGCTGCGGTCCATGCTGGCCCTCCGGCTGTTCCCGGGCGTGCCGTTCTGGGCGGCGAACTACTGCGCGTCCGTCTCCCGCATGGGCTGGCTGCCCTTCCTGCTGGCCACCGCCCTCGGCTCGATCCCGAACACGGCCGCCTACGCGGTGGCCGGCGCCCGTGCCTCGACGCCGACCTCCTTCGCCTTCCTGATCGCGATGGCCTGCATCGCCGTACCGGCCCTGGTGGGCACGGTGGTCGCCTGGCGCAAGCGGCACCGGCTGCGCGCCGGGTGAGCCGTCGCGGCCGTCCGAGCAGCCGTCCGGAGAGGGGGGTCCGATGTGGTCCAGCGTCATCGCGGTGGCCGGCACGCTGCTCGGCGGCGCGCTGACCGGGCTGCTCCAGCTGCGGCGGGAGCGGGCCGCCCGGGACGAGCGCCGGGCGGAGGCGCTGCGCGCGGCGCTGGGCGAGCTGGTGGCGGCCCTGGGTGACCACCGGCGGGCCCTGTGGCACCGCGAGGAACTGGTGCTGAGCGGCGCGGACCCGGGGGCCGTGGAAGCGGCCCGGGCCGAGACCCGCGCCACCCGCTCCGCCGTGACCTCCCCGTTGGTCGCGGTCTGCGTCCTCGAACCGGCGCTCGCCGAACCGGCCCGCCGGGCGGCCCTGGCCGCGTTCGCCCTCCGCGACGCCCCTGACCGCACGGAGCTGGCCGCCCGCCGGGAGGCCGCGATCACGGCCACCGACGACCTGGTCGCCGCGGCGGGACGGGCGATGGCTCCGTGAGCGGACGGGGGCCGCTGTCCGGGCGCACCGCCCGGCGACCCGGCGCCGGGCGACGCCGGGCCCCGCGCCTCCGCCGCAGCCCGGGCGCCCATTCCCGGTGGCCGCACCGGCCATGACACCGGTGCGTGCGCTCACACCCGGCACCCCCGCCCGGCACACCGCTCACCCCACCCCGAGCCGCCGGACGTCTCGGCGAGGCCACCACCGCACCAGTGCGGGCCCGCTGGACCGCCAGGACCTCCGGACCAACCAGCCCAACGGCCCCGGCGACAACCGCGCCGGGCACGTGCGCTCACGCCCAGCACCCCCAACCGCCATCACCCGCCCGGCACACCGCTCACCCCACCCCGAGCCGCCGGACGTCTCGGCGAGGCCGCCACCGCACCACCGGTGCGGGCCCGCGGGACCGCCAGGACATCCGGCGCGACGGCTTCGGCGGCGGCTGCGCCTTCGTCCGCCTCGTGGCCGACGGGTTCGCGGCCTTCCCGGCCGCCCTCGCCGGTCGCGTCCTCATCGCGGGTGCGGCCCCGCCGATGTGGCCGTGCGTCACCGGAGGTGTCCGCCGTCCTCAGACCCCCTCAAGGATCATCGCGTTGGCGAGGCCGCCCGCCTCGCACATGGTCTGGAGGGCGTAGCGGGCGCCGCGTTCGCGCATGGCGTGGACCAGGGTCGTGGTCAGCCGGGTGCCGCTCGCGCCGAGTGGATGGCCGAGGGCGATGGCGCCGCCGTGCACATTGACCTTGGCGAGGTCGGCGCCCGTCTCCTGCTGCCAGGCGAGGACCACGCTGGCGAAGGCCTCGTTGACCTCGAACAGGTCGATGTCGTCGAGCCTCAGCCCCGCCCGGCGCAGCACCTTGTCGGTCGCGGGGACCACCCCGGTCAGCATCAGCAGCGGGTCGGAGCCGGTCACCGCGAAGCTGTGCAGCCGGGCGAGCGGGCGCAGACCGAGCCGGGCCGCGGTGTCGCCGGAGGTGATCAGAACGGCGGAGGCGCCGTCGTTGACGGGGCTGGCGTTGCCGGCGGTGACGTTCCACTCGATCTGCGGGAAGCGCTCGGCGAAGCCGGGGTCGTAGTAGGCGGGCTTGAGCCCGGCGAGGATCTCGGGGGTGCTGCCGGGCCGTACGCACTCGTCGCGGGCGACGCCGTCCAGCGGCGCGATCTCGGCGTCGAACAGTCCCGCCTGCCACGCGGCGGCGGCCTTGTGGTGGGAGGAGACGGCGAACTCGTCCATCCGCGCCCGGCTGAGGGACCACTTGGCGGCGATGAGTTCCGCGCTGATCCCCTGCGGGACCAGCCCCTCCGGATAGCGCTCGGCGATGCCGGGACCGAACGGGTCGCTGCCCGCGGGCACGTTGGACCACATCGGCACCCGGCTCATCGACTCCACGCCGCAGGCGACGACGAGGTCGTACGCGCCCGACATGACGCCCTGCGCGGCGAAGTGCACGGCCTGCTGGGAGGACCCGCACTGGCGGTCCACGGTGGTCGCGGGCACCGACTCGGGGAAACCGGCGGTCAGGAGGGCGTACCGGGTGGTGTTCATGGCCTGCTCGCCGACCTGGTCGACGGTGCCGCCGATGACGTCGTCGATCAGCGCCGGGTCGACGCCGGAGCGGTCGACCAGGGCGCGCAGGGTGTGCGCGAGGAGTCGCACGGGGTGGACGTGGGCGAGGGACCCGTTGGGCTTGCCCTTGCCGACGGGGGTGCGTACGGCTTCGACGATGACTGCGTCTCGCATGGTGCGGGCCTCCTTGGCCACTCTGGCCGCCCTGGCCGCCCCGGGGGGCGATGCGCCGGTTACTGGTGAGTTGGAAAACTGGACCCACCATAGCCCGCAAGGTTGGAAAAACAAACCCTCCTCTAGACTGGCGTCATGGCCGCCACGAAGGACCCGCGCCCCTGCTCGATCGCCGACACCCTCGCGCTGGTCGGTGAGAAGTACTCCCTGCTCGTCCTGCGGGAGGTGTGCCTGGGCAACGGCCGCTTCGACCAGCTCGTGCGCAACATCGGCGCCCCGCGCGACATCCTGGCCGCCCGGCTGCGCCGGCTCGTGGAGGCCGGCATCCTCACCAAACGCCTGTACAGCGAGCGCCCCCGGCGCTTCGAGTACCGGCCCACGCAGGCCGGGCTGGAACTGGAGCCGGTGCTGCTGACCCTCAGGGAGTGGGGCGACCGCCACCTGCGCCAGGGCGTCGGCCTGCCCATGGCCGTCGAGCACAGCTGCGGCGCCGAACTGGTGTCGGTCGTCACCTGCCGGGCCTGCGGTGACACCGTGCGCCACGAGGACCTGACGGCGCGTCCGCAGACCCCGGGCTGGACCCTGTCCGGGCCGGCGACCGCGTGAGGTCACCGGGACCGGGGTCCGTCAGAAGTGCTCGACCAGGTCCGTGAAGCGTTCCACGGACAGCAGCCGTTCGGTGGTCTCGGGGAACGGGTGGTGTTCGAGCACCCAGGTGTCGGGGTGCGGTACGTACACCGCGCCGAGCCCGGCGGCGAGCGCCGGCACGATGTCGGACTTCGGGGAGTTGCCGATCATCCACGTCCGCGCGGTGTCGGCCTTCAGGTCCTCGACCACCGTGGCGTAGGTCTCGACGGTCTTCTCGGGCACGATCACGATCCGCTCGAACAGCGGGCCCAGCCGGGAGCGTTCCACCTTCGCCGCCTGCTCCTCGTGGTCGCCCTTGGTCAGCAGCACCAGCCGGTGCCGGCTGCGCAGACTGCCCAGCGTCTCCTCCACCCCCGCGATCAGCACCGGCTCCTGGCGCAGGATGCGCTCGCCCAGCTCGGCGATCGCCTTGCCGTGGTCCTCGGTCGCCCGCACCTCGTGCACCCGCTCGTAGCAGTCGTGCAGGCTGCGTACGAAGCTTTTCGCGCCGTACCCGTACACCCGGCAGTTCTCCCGCTCGACGTCGTCGAGGATCTGCCGCAACTCGGCCCGCGAGAGCGATTCATGACCGAGCAGGTCGAGGAACTCCTCGATCGCCCGCTCGAAGTAGATGTTGTTCTCCCATAACGTGTCGTCCCCGTCGACGAGAAGACAGTGATCGATCCGCACGAAGACCTCCCGGCCGCGTCGTAACCCTCGGGCGCGTCCCATTACACCAGTCGCGCCCGGGGGCGGAGGCCGAAGTGGGCCGCCCCTGTTGCCGTGCACTCGGCCGGGCCCGCTAACCTTCCTTCGTCACATGATCACCCTTTCTCCTTTCAGCACTTGGACGCCATACCTTCATGTCTTGGTTTGAATCCCTCGTCCTCGGACTCGTCCAAGGGCTGACCGAGTTCCTGCCCGTCTCCTCCAGCGCGCACCTGCGGCTCACCGCCGCGTTCTCCGGCTGGGACGACCCGGGCGCGGCCTTCACGGCGATCACCCAGATCGGCACCGAGACCGCGGTGCTCATCTACTTCCGCAAGGACATCGGCCGGATCATCGCGTCCTGGTTCCGCTCGCTGTTCGACAAGTCGATGCGCGGGAACCACGACGCGCAGATGGGCTGGCTGGTGATCGTCGGCTCGATCCCCATCGGCCTGCTGGGCGTGACGCTGAAGGACCAGATCGAGGGACCGTTCCGCGATCTGCGGGTCACCGCGACGATGCTCCTCGTCGTCGGCGTGGTCATCGGCATCGCCGACCGGCTGGCGGCCCGCGACGAGACCGGCCGCCGGCACCGGGCGCCCAAACAGCGCAAGACGCTGGAGAACCTGGGCATCAAGGACGGCCTGATCTTCGGTCTCTGCCAGGCCTGCGCGCTCATCCCCGGCGTCTCCCGCTCCGGCGCGACCATCAGCGGCGGCCTGTTCATGGGCTACAAGCGGGAGGCCGCGGCCCGCTACTCCTTCCTGCTCGCCATCCCGGCCGTGCTCGCCTCCGGTGCCTTCGAGGTGAAGGACTCGCTGAGCGAGGGCCATGTGGACTGGGCGCCGACCCTGTTCGCGACGGTCATCGCGTTCGCCTCGGGCTACGCGGTCATCGCGTGGTTCATGAAGTGGATCTCCAACAAGAGCTTCATGCCGTTCGTCTGGTACCGCGTCGCCCTCGGAGTGGTCATCATCGCGCTGGTCAGCGCGGGGGTGCTGAGTCCTCACGCGGCCGAGTCGGCGGGGTGAGGCCGCAGGGAGCGGCACGACTGCCCGCTGTCGGGGACGAGCGTCGACTCGCGGAACTCGCTGCGCCTCCCGCCTCACATACTTGATCATCTCCCCGTCGTCTCCCACTCTCCGCAAGCTGAAGGCTCCCCGCGATCAGGACGCGCGGGGGGCCTTCCCTTTGCCGATCACCGCCCTGGTGAGCATGGGCGTCCTGAGCCCGCACGCGCCGAATCGGCCGGGCAGCGGGCCGGCCAGGGGTGCCGCGGTCAGCCGGGAGCCGGCCGCCGGCTCGCGATCCCGGGCAGCCGGGGGCCGGGCACGGCACGGTCGCGCGCACCGGCGGGGTGGGACCCTCCGGTCCTGTCGGATCCGCACAGCCGGCACCGGATGCGGTCCAGCCGGGACAGGCGCCCCTTGGCGTCGTACTGGTAGTCGTCGCGCACGGATCCCCGGCAGCCGTCGGTGACACACGGTGCCGCCCCGGAGAGGTGCCCGTACGGGCTGGAGCGGAGGGTGCCGGTGTTGCACTCCAGGCACGGGAACGGGTGGAGTCCCTCGTCGTTGACGACGTAGGTGATCATTTCCGGCAGGTGGCAGTTCGGGCAGACAGCGGCCATGGGGCGTGCTCTCCTTCGGCAGAGCCACACGAGTGGCATGTCGCCAACGAGCGCTCCCGGGGCCCGGTCACCCGGTACCGCCCGTGGTGCGCGCGGCCGCGCCGGTTTCGGACATCTTCCCCGCGCCCGTGACCCGCCCGTGACCTGCGCACCGCCCGGCGGGGAGGCGGCGGGCGCCCGGCAGCACACGGCCACGGACGGACGACCGGGCGGCAGCGGTGACCAACGCGTCACCGTCTGCGTAGCCGGCCGGTAGCGCAGGGTCAGTGCTTGGGCCTAGGCTGTGCCGCATGTCCCCGGATTCCCCGCCCCCTGGTTCCGCGCGCTCCGCCGCCGAGCTGAACGAGCGGATCAGAGCGCTGTGGCTGCGCGCGGGCGGCACCCTGTCGGCCCAGGAGCGCGCCGAGTACGAGCTGCTGGTGATCGAGTGGGCCGCCGCCGTCCGCGGCCGGGTCATCGAGGCGGCCTGAGCCCGCGCCCCCGGAACGACCCCGCCGCCCTGCTACGCCCGCAGGTGCGCGAGCACCTCGTCGGCCACCGGGTACGGCCGCTCCCGGGGCAGCAGCGCCTTCGCCCGCTCCTCCTCGCCCGCCCGTACCAGCGCGTGGATCTCCCGGGTCAGCGGGGTGACGTCCTCGATGCCGACGGTCCACTCGTCCGCGAACCGGGCCGCCGCCTCCCCCGCGAGGCCGAGCTGCAAGGACCGGTACGGCAGCGGGGCGTGGCGCAGGTCCCGCTCCGGGTCCCACTGCACCCGGGCCGGGCTGCGCGCCAACTCCCGTTTCCAGGCGGCCGGGTCCGGGTGCAGGGCGGGGACGTAGTGGGACAGGCAGGCGTGGCGCAGGGCCCAGTCGAAGCCCTCGCGGGTGATCTCCACGGCGAGGACGGTCTCCTGGTCCTCCTTGGTGCCCCAGCCGCAGCGGTACATCATCCACAGGAACGACGGCTTGACCCAGGTCATCCGGTCCCGCTTCCAGGCGGACGGGAAGCGTCCGGTGCGGGCGGCGGCCCGGCCGATCTCCGGGCGGTAGGCCTGGTAGACGGTGACGGTGGTGTCCGTGTGCCGGGCACGGATGCGGAACTTCGGCTCGGTCGCGGCGGCTTGTGCGTTCACGGGGACAGGTTCGGCCGCGGCGCCGGTTCCGCACCACCGAATATTCACTCCGCAGGCCTCTTGGCTCCGGGCCCGCCGTGGCCAACACTTGGGCGATGACGCAGCGTGCGGAGTTCGCGACCGTGAGGGACCGGCTGGCCGTGGACGACCTGGTCACCGCGTACGCGGTGGCGCTGGACGACGGCGACTGGACGGCGTACCACCGGCTGTTCACGGCGGACGGACGGGCCGACTACCGTTCGGCAGGCGGCATCGAGGGCGACGCGGAGCGGGTCGCCGCCTGGCTCGCCGGGAACCTGGCCCGGTTCGCCGTGCGGCAGCACCTGATCGTCAACCGGCGAGTGCGGTTCGGCGTGCTGGAGCACGACGCCGGTGACACCGCCCGGGTGGGCGCCGACTACCTCAACCCCCTGCGCCTCGACGGCGCCACCGGTTCCGCCGCCCCTGACCTCGTGTGCGGCGGACGGTTCGACTTCGGTCTGCTGCGCACCCCGGACGGCTGGCGCCTGCGTGAGGTGGTCGTCCACGAGAAGTGGCGCCGTTCGTCCGGCCCCCTGTGACCGCCGGCCGGCCGCGCACGCGCACGCCCCCGGACCCGCCGCGCACACTGGAGTCATCGGCTGGGTAGGGAGGCTCCCTATGAGGACGATCGACCGCTCGCTGACCTCCCCCTGGCGCCGCTCGGCCGCCGCCGCCCTGTGCGGCGCGCTGCCCGTGCTCGCGTTTCCGGCCCCTTCCCTGTGGTGGTGGGCGTACGTCGCCCTGGTGCCGTGGATCCTGCTGGTCCGCTCGGCGCCGACCGGGCGGCGGGCCGCGTACGACGGCTGGTGCGGCGGCTTCGGCTTCCTGCTGGCCGTGCACCACTGGCTGCTGCCGAGCCTGCACGTGTTCCTCTTCCTGATAGCCGCGCTGCTGGGCGTGGTGTGGATGCCGTGGGGATGGCTGGTGCGCCGGTTGCTCGGCGGGCGGCCGTCGGCAGGCCGGGGTGCCGCCGCGCTGCTGGTCGTGCCGTCGGCCTGGCTCGCGGTGGAGCTGGTGCGGTCCTGGCAGGGGCTCGGCGGGCCGTGGGGCATGCTGGGCGCCAGCCAGTGGCAGGTCGGCCCGGCGCTGCGGCTGGCGTCGGTCGGCGGGGTGTGGCTGCTCAGCTTCCTGGTGGTGGCCGTCAATGTGGCGGTGGCCGTGCTGATATCGGTGCCCCGGTCCCGCGTGCCGGCCGTGGCCTCGCTGGCCGCGACGGCCGCCGTGGCGTCGGCCGGGTCGGCGTGGGCGCCCCGCCCCGAAGTGGACGGGCGGGCGCGGATCGCCGTCGTACAGCCGGGCGTCGTCACCGGGCGGGACAGCGCCGAGCGGCGGTTCGGCCTGGAGGAGCGGCTGACCCGGCGGCTCGCCGGGCAGGATGTCGACCTGGTGGTGTGGGGCGAGTCCAGCGTCGGCTTCGACCTGGACGACCGGCCCGGCCCGGCCCGGCGGCTGGCGGCGCTGTCCCGGGCGACCGGCGCCGACGTCCTGGTGAACGTGGACGCCCGCCGCTCCGGCCGGCCCGGCATCTACAAGAGCGCGGTGCTGGTCGGACCGGACGGCCCGACCGGCGACCGGTACGACAAGATGCGGCTGGTGCCGTTCGGCGAGTACATACCGGCCCGTTCGCTGCTCGGCTGGGCGACCTCGGTGGGGCGGGCGGCCGGCGAGGACCGGCACCGCGGCACCCGGCAGAGGGTGCTGGACGTCGGGCACGGGCTGCGGGTCGGCCCGCTGATCTGCTTCGAGACGGCGTTCCCGGACATGAGCCGGCACCTCGCCGAGGACGGCGCCGACATCCTCCTCGGCCAGTCGTCCACCTCCAGCTTCCAGCACAGCTGGGCGCCGGAGCAGCACGCCTCGCTGGCCGCGCTGCGCGCCGCCGAGACCGGCCGCCCGATGGTGCACGCCACCCTCACCGGCGTCTCGGCGGTCTACGGCCCGGACGGCCGGCGGCTCGGCCCGTGGCTCGGCACCGGCGCGAGCGGCACGCGGGTGTACGACGTACCGCTCGCGCACGGCGTCACGCCGTACGTCCGCCACGGCGACTGGCCGGTGTACGGCGCGCTGCTGGTGCTGGCCGCGCTGGGGGCGGCCGAGGGGGCGCGGGCGGTCAGGCGGTGCCGTAGCGGCCCTGAACCTCTCGTACCACCCGCTCGCACAGTTCATGGGTCGCCAGCGCGTCCCGGGCACTGAGCACCTGTCCGGCCCGTACGGCGTCGAGGAAGGCGAGGGCGGCCTGCTCGATGCCGCGCTGGCGGGGCACCGGCACCCAGTCGCCGCGCCGGCGCACGGTGGGCTGCCCCTTGTGGTCGATCACCTCGGCGAGGTTGACCACCTGGCGTTTGGTGTCCTGCCCGGACACCTCCAGGACCTCCTCGGTCGAGCCGCTGAGCCGGTTCATCACGCCGAGCGCGGTGAAACCGTCGCCGGCGAGCTGGAGCACGACATGGTGGAGCAGCCCGGCTTCGACGCGGGCGCGCACCGTCACGTCGTCGACCGGGCCGGGTACCAGGAAGCGCAGGGTGTCGACGACGTGGATGAAGTCGTCCAGGATCATCGAGCGGGGTTCCTCGGGCAGCCCGGTCCGGTTCTTCTGCAGGAGGATCAGCTCGCGGGGGTGGTCCAGGCACTGGGCGTACCCGGGGGCGTAGCGGCGGTTGAAGCCGACGGACAGGCAGACGCCGCGTTCTTCGGCGAGGGCGACCAGCCGGGCGGAGTCGGCGAGTTCGTAGGCGAGCGGCTTGTCCACGTACGTGGGGACGCCGGCCTCCAGCAGCCGGGTGACGATCTCCGGGTGGACGGCGGTGGGCGCGTGCACGAAGGCCGCGTCGAGGCCGGCGTCGAGCAGCGAGTCCAGGGTGGTGTGCCGCCGGGCGGGCGGCAGGTGCAGGCTGTCGCCGACCCGGTCCAAGGTGGCGGGGGTGCGGGTGTGGAGGTGCAGGTCGATTCCCGGCTGGGTGCCGAGCACCGGCAGGTACGCCTTCTGCGCGATGTCGCCGAGTCCGATGCAACCGACCTTCACGTGCTCTCCCCTGTGACTGACCTGCGTGCTGTCTGCCGGAAGCATACGGGGGCCGCCGGCCGGCGAGGCCGTCGAAGCCGCGCGGGCAGGCGCCGGCCCGGAGTCCGGCAGGGCCGCGCGACCGTGTCCGGTACGGCGGTGACGGTCCGGCCGTGCTGAGGCGCGAGGCCCCCCGCCGGGTCCCGCTACCGGCACAGCGGCCACTCCTCGTCACCCGGTCCGCCGCCCTCACCGAGCCGTAGCGCCAGCCGACCGATCGCGGACCACACCCCCGCGCCAAAGCCGTCATCGGGGAAGGCGGTCACGGCGCTCCGTGGCAAGGCGCGAAGCCCCCCGCCGGGTCCCGCTACCGGCACAGCGGCCACTCCTCGTCACCCGGTCCGCCGCCCTCACCGAGCCGTAGCGCCAGCCGACCGATCGCAGACCGCACCCCCGCGCCGTAGCCGTCATCGGGGAGGGCGGTCGCGGCGCTGCGGGCGCGGCGCAGATGGCTGCGGGCGGCCTCGGTGCGGCCCAGTTCGGCGTAGTCGGCGGCCAGGCTCAGGTGCAGGGACGGCAAGAAGCCCCGGACGCTGTCCGGGTCGCCGCCCGGACGGCCGTCGGCCAGTTCCTCGGCCGCCGACAACGCCCGCAGGTCCCAGGCGAGTCCGTCCGCCGGGTCGTCGTGGGTGCCGGCGAGATAGTGGGCGAGGGTGCAGCGGTGCAGCGGGTCGCCGTCCTCGCCGATCTCCGCCCACAGGGCCAGGAAGCGGCTGCGGGCCTCCTCGCGGTCGCCGCCGTGGTGCAACATCACGACCTGCCCGATCCGCGTCAGCAGGGCGTCCGGTGCCGCCTGCTCCTGTCGCTCCGCCACGGTGTCCTCCGGGCCGTCGCCAGTCGTTGCCGCTCCCGACGCTATCCGGCGCGGGCCGGTTTCCGGGACAGGCGGCGCCGTGGGGCCCGAGGACCGGTGGCCGGCCGCGGGTGCGTGCCGGCCGGACGCGGTTCTCCGCGCCCCTGGGAGCGCGCCCGGGAAGCGCCCCTGGGGAGCCGCGGCGAGGGCACCCCGGCAGTGGCCCCCACCTGCCCCTCGCTCCCGTCAGCCCAGGTTCGGGATGCGCCAGTCGATCGGCTCGTGTCCCTGCGCGGCGATCGCCTCGTTGATCTGCGTGAACGGGCGGGAGCCGAAGAACTTTTTCGCGGACAGCGGCGAGGGGTGGGCACCCTTGACCACCACGTGCCGGGTCTCGTCGATCAGCGGGAGCTTCTTCTGGGCGTAGTTGCCCCACAGGACGAAGACGGCCGGGTCGGGGCGGGAGACCACCGCGCGGATCACGGCGTCGGTGAACTTCTCCCAGCCCTTGCCCTTGTGCGAGTTGGCCTCGCCGGCCCGGACGGTGAGGACCGCGTTGAGCAGCAGCACGCCCTGCTCGGCCCACGGCATCAGGTAGCCGTTGTCCGGGACGGGCAGGCCCAGTTCCTCGTGCATCTCCTTGTAGATGTTCCGCAGGGAGGGCGGGGTCTTCACCCCGGGGCGGACCGAGAAGCACAGGCCGTGGCCCTGGCCCTCGCCGTGGTACGGGTCCTGGCCGAGGATGAGGACCTTCACCCGGTCGTACGGCGTGGCGTCCAGCGCGGCGAAGACCTCCTCGCGCGGCGGGTAGACGGGGCCCTTCGCCCGCTCTTCCTCGACGAACTCGGTCAGCTCCTTGAAGTAGGGCTGCTGCAGTTCGTCGGCCAGAACCCCGCGCCAGGACTCGGGCAGCATGGCGATGTCGGTCACGTCAACGTCCTCACGATGTCGATCAGGTACCGCGTGCGGTCACTTCAGGATCCGAACCTACAGGCGACCACTGACAACGACTGCCGCGCGGGGTCTCACCAGCTGGTCTTGCGGTGCAGCGTCCACATCATCATGACCGTCGAGGGGTCCAGGGCCTGTTCGCCGCCGGAGATGTCGACGCTGGCCGCCACGAACTGCCGGCCCTGCCACAGCGGGAGCAGCCGGGCGTCGTCCACCAGGATCCGCTGGGCGGCCTCCATGTCCTTGACGGTCCGGGCGCGGTCGCTCTCGGCGCGCGCGTGGGGCAGCAGCCTGCCGGTGATCGCCTTGGCCGGGTAGGGCGTGCCGAGGGCGTTGTGCTCGCCGACGAACGGGGCGATGTAGTCGTCCGCGTCGGGGAAGTCCGGGAACCAGCCGCGTCCGAACACCGGGTACTCGTGGTGCTGGTAGCCGGTCACGAAGTCCTTCCAGGGGCGGCTGCGGAGGGTGATGGTGAACAGGCCGGAGCCGTCCAGCTGCCGCTTCAGTTCCTTGAACATCAGGCCGGTCTCGGAGCCGTAGCGGTCGGTGGCGTACCAGAGGGTGAGCGGGACCCGCCGGGTGATGCCGGCCTCGGAGAGGAGGGTGCGGGCCTTGGTGACGCTCGGTTCGCCGTAGTCGTCGAAGAAGCCGGTGGTGTGACCGGTCAGACCCTTGGGGACCATGGAGTACAACGGGTCGACGGTGTCCTTGTAGACCTTGTGCGCGATGGCGCCCCGGTCCACGAGCTGGGCGACGGCCTTGCGGACGGCGGTCCGCCCGGCCCAGGGGTCCCCGGGGTTGAACACCAGGTAGCTGATGTCGGTGCCGGCGCCGTCGACCAGTTGCAGTTCGTCGTCGTCGTGTTCCTGGAGCGCCACGATGTCGTCGGCGGCGAGTCCGCGGTAGGTGACGTCTATGCGCTTGTCGCGCAGCGCCTCGACCATGCCGGCGGAGTCCTTGAAGTAGCGGATGGTCACCGCGTCGTTCCGCCGCTTGGCGAAGCCCTGGTAGGACTCGTTGCGCTCCAGGACGGCCCGCTCCCCCTCCTCGTAGGACCGCAGCTCGTACGGCCCGGAGCCGTGCACGTCGGTGTCCTTGCGCAGGGCGTCCGCCGGGTAGTCGTCCGGGTCGACCAGGGACATGGCGGGGGTGGCCAGCACGAACGGGAAGGTGGCGTCGGGCCTGTTCAGGTGGAAGACGATGTCGCGGTCGCCGGAGGTCTCCACCCGGTCCAGGCTGCCGAGCAGTCCGGCGGGGCCGCCGGGGGCGTCGATGGCTCGGATGCGGTCGATGGAGTGCCGGACGGCGTCGGCGGTGAGCGGGTCGCCGTCGGAGAACTTCAGGCCGGCGCGCAGCTCGCAGTGGTAGGTGCGGCTCGTGGAGTCGGTGAAGGCGCAGGTCCGGGCGGCGTCGGGCTGGGGGGTGGTGGCGCCGTTCGGGTAGGCGAGGAGCGTCTGGAAGATGTTGCGGTACAGCTCCCAGGAGCCGTCCCAGGCCCCGGCGGGGTCCAGCGTGCTGGGGGTGCTGGTGGTGCCCACGACGATCGGGCCCTGGTCGCCGGGGTCGTCGTCGGAGAGCAGGCCGCAGCCGGCCACCAGGGACAGGGACGCGATCGCCGCGGCTCCTCGCAGGAATCGGTTCCGGTGGGACACGCGCACGCTCCTCGATCCGCCGTACCAAGGGTCGGCAGACCATACCGCAGCGTCCCTGTCCGTGAACCTCCCCTGAACCAGGGCTTGTTGGCCTCTTCGGCGAGGACGACGCCGTGGGTCCGCCGGGCGGGTCGCGGGCGGTCCTCCGGGCGCCCGGTCCGTCCGGCGGACGGGCGCCCGGAGGACCCGGTCAGGACACGCCGGCGTTGAGGAAGATGCCGCCGTCCACGACGAGCGTCTGACCGGTGATCCAGTCGGACTGCCCGGAGGTGAGGAACGCGGCGGCGCCCCCGATGTCGGAGGGCACCCCGAGCCGGGCCAGCGGGTAGGCGGCCGCGGCCTCCTCCTCGCGGCCCTCGTACAGAGCCTGCGCGAACTTGGTCTTGACCACGGCCGGGGCGATCGCGTTGACCCGGACCCGCGGCGCGAACTCGTGCGCCAGCTGCTGGGTCAGGTTGATCATCGCGGCCTTGCTCACGCCGTACGCGCCGATGAACGGCGAGGCCGACAGGCCGGCGACCGAGGCGATGTTGACGATCGCGCCGCCGTTGTCCTTCTGCCAGGCGTGCCACGTCTTCTGGGCGAAGCCGAGGGCGGAGATCACGTTGGTCTCGAAGACCTTGCGGGCGACGTCGAGGTCGAGGTCCGCGATCGGGCCGAACACCGGGTTGGTGCCCGCGTTGTTGACGAGGAAGTCGACCCGTCCGAAGGCCTCCATGGTGCGCTCGACGACCTCGGTCTGGTGGCCGAGGTCGTGCGCCTTGCCGGCGACGCCGATGACCCGCTCGGCGCCGAGCCGCTCGACGGCCTCCGTCAGGGCGTCCTCGCCGCGTCCGGTGATGCACACGCGGTCACCGCGGGCGACCAGCGCCTCGGCGACGCCGTAGCCGATGCCGCGGCTGGCGCCGGTGACGATCGCGACCCTGCCGGAGGGCTCCGGGAGTTCAGTCATGTCCGTGCTACCCCTGAATCCCTAGTTGAGCGGTCCGCCGGCGACGTACAGCACCTGGCCGGAGACGAACCCGGCCTCCTCGCCGGTGAAGAAGGCGATGGCGTTGGCGATGTCCTCGGGCTCGCCGACGCGCTGCACCGGGATCTGGCCGGCGGCGGCCTTCTTGAAGTCCTCGAAGTCCATCTTGACGCGGTCGGCGGTGGCCTTGGTCATCTCGGTGGCGATGAAGCCCGGGGCGACGGCGTTGGCGGTGATGCCGAACTTGCCCAGCTCGATGGCGAGGGTCTTGGTGAAGCCCTGCAGACCGGCCTTGGCGGCCGAGTAGTTGACCTGGCCGCGGTTGCCGAGTGCCGAGGAGGAGGAGAGGTTGACGATCCGGCCCCAGCCGGCCTCGACCATGTGCTGCTGCACGGCCTTGGTCATCAGGAACGAACCGCGCAGGTGCACGTTCATGACCGTGTCCCAGTCGGACACGCTCATCTTGAACAGCAGGTTGTCGCGCAGCACGCCCGCGTTGTTGACCAGGATCGTGGGAGCGCCCAGTTCCTCGGCGACGCGGGCGACGGCCGCCTGGACCTGCGCCTCGTCGGAGACGTCCGCGCCGACCGCGACGGCCTTGCCGCCGGCCGCGGTGATCTTTTCGACGGTGTCCTTGCAGGCGGCCTCGTCGAGGTCGATCACGGCGACCGCGCGGCCCTCGGCGGCCAGCCGTACGGCGGTGGCGGCGCCGATGCCGCGCGCCGCGCCGGTGACTACCGCGACCCGCTGTTCATTGGTGGACATGCTGTTTCTCCTCGCCCTTGAGAGAACCTGTCGGACCCTCGGAGAGGACCTCCCGGTGCGGTGAGCGACCGCTTAGTACCTTCTCCACCCGTGACGCTAGAAGCCCTGGCACGCGGTGTCAACGGCAACATCGGCCGGTGTGATCGATTACCTCACCAGGAGATTCAGCAAGCGCTCCGTCTCGGCGGCCGGGTCGGCGGTCAGTCCGGTGTGCACGGGACCGGGCTGGACGATGGTGGAGCGGGGCGCGACCAGCCAGCGGTAGCGGCGCCCCGCGTCGTCGCCGGCCGCCTGTCCGGCCTGCTCGCCGCCCGCGCAGTGCCGCTCGATCGCGGCGAGCGCGGCCCGCACCCCGGCCACGTCGGCGGCCGGGTCCAGGGCCAGCAGCCGGGCCTCGTCCAGGTGGGTGCGGGCGCCGAGGTAGCCCTGGGCGCGGCAGTAGACGACCACGCCCGCGTTGACGCACTCCCCGCGCTCCAGCCGGGGTACGACCCGCAGCAGCGCGTACTCGAACACGTCCCGGTCACCGCCCTGGCCCGCCCGGGTGATGTGCCGTTCGGTGACATGACCGGCCATGTGGATGTGCCGCTCGCTCACTTGCCCTCCTCCGCTCCGGTGCCGAGTCCGGTGATCCGCTCGGCGATGACGGCCGCGCGCGCCAGCAGCGGCCGCGCGTAGGCCCGGCGCAGGCCGTCCGGGGTGTCGAAGCCCGGCTCGCCGTCGAGCCAGACGTCCGGGATCTCGGCGGTGACCTCGGCGAGCAGGTCCTCGGTGACCCGGGGGGCGAGGTCGGCCGCGGCGGCGCGCACGTCCGGGGCGAAGCCGGCGAGGGCGTGGTCGGAGGCGTCGTACGGGCGGGCCGCCGAGGCGTCGGCGCCGGGCCAGTTGTGGTGCCAGATCATCGTGGCGCCGTGGTCGATGAGCCACAACTCCCCTCGGTGCACGAGGAGGTTGGGGTTGCGCCAGGAGCGGTCGACGTTGTTGACCAGCGCGTCGAACCACACGATCCGGCCGGCCTCCTCGGGGCTCACCGGGAAGGCGAGCGGGTCATAGCCGAGGGCGCCGGACAGGAAGTCCATGCCGAGGTTGGTGCCGCCGCTGCCGCGCAGCAGGTCCTGCACCTGCTGCTCGGGCTCGCCGAGTCCGAGGACCGGGTCCACTTCGAGGGTGACCAGCTTGGGCATGCGGAACCCGAGCCGCCGGGCGAGCCCGCCGCACACCACCTCGGCGACCAGGGTCTTGCGGCCCTGCCCCGCACCGGCGAACTTGACGACGTAGGTCCCGAAGTCGTCGCCCTCGACAAGCCCCGGCAACGAGCCGCCCTCACGCAGAGGTGTGATGTAGCGGGTCGCGGTGACTTTTCTCAACATTCCCGAAGGCTCCCGTGCTCACTGACCTTGCGTTCCATGATCGCCTACAGGGGGTTCGGTCCGGGCACGCGTCCACGGCCGGCCACCGGCCTCCGGCATGAAGTGAGCATAGTAACGGTGGGTGACAGCCGGGGAGGAATGCCCGAGCCGCCCGCGGGCACCGGCGCGGCTTCGCCGGCCTCGTCCGCCCGGCGCGCACCAGCACCTCGCGCTCGGCGCCGGGGCCCACGACCGCGCACTCGGAGCGGAACACCGCCGTGCGACCGGGTTCTCCAGGCCCCACCACGGGCGCGCCCCGGCGCAGGCCCTCGCGCGGGACGTCGACGGTGTGGCCGAGCACGCGCTCGGCGACGTTCAGCCGGCCGGTGGAGATCCGCAGGTGAGTCCGCACACGGCAGTGACGGGCACCCTGACGCCGCCGAAGCCGGCCGCTTCGAGTACCTCCCTCCCCGCTCGCGCGGGCAGCGCACCGCAGGCGGAGGGCGTTTCGACGCGGCCGGCGCCCCGAGGACCCGCGCCGGGGCGCACCCGTCCCGCGGAGCCCCGCCCGGCCGGTACCGAAGCCACCGCTACGGATGCCGAACGGCCAGGCGGGTCACGCCCGGCGGTCGGCGGCGGTCAGCACCCCGTAGGTGGTCAGCCCGTACATCAGATGCGGTACGACGTCCGAGGCCCATTCCTTCGCCGACCAGCCCTTGGGGTCGCTCACGCCCAGCCGCGCCATCGGCAGGTCGGTGACGGTCATGGCCAGGGCGCCGGTGACCGCGCCTCCCAGCCACCACGGCAAGCGGATGCCGATGCTGCGCGTGAGCGAGACAGCCACTCCGACACCGCAGCCGACGGCGATACCCGACAGAGCGCCCAGCCCGGAAAGCCGGTTGTCCCGGGTGTCGTCCGTGCCCGGAACCGGATGCCCCGCCTCGTGGGCCATCTTGTCCACGGTCTGAGCGGGCGCCTGACTCGCCGGCCTGCCCCGCAGCGCCATGTCGGCGTACGTCACGGCGTTCAGTACTGTCGTCCCGGCGGCACCTGCCGCGCCACCACGCACAATGCTCTGCATCATGCCTGACCGGGTTTCCCAGGCATGCATTTATGAATCAGACAAAAGAGCACATACAGCTGCTGTCCGGGCTGCGCGAACCTCGCCGTCGGACGGACGGACGGAACGGACGGAACGGACGGATAGACACGGGGTGCGGCGGGGTACTCACCGCCTCGATCGTCCGCGGGGGCCGACCTTCTCGGCGCCGGCCCTCGCCCCGTCCGAGCAATGTCCGGAGTCATGATGTCTCAGCCCCGCCAGCAGCAGGTCCCGCCCGGTGTGACCGGAGAAATGGTGCCCGAACCCGATCACGGTGAGCACAGCTACCGGGGCTCCGGACGGCTGGCCGGCAAGGCCGCGGTGATCACCGGTGGGGACAGCGGGATCGGGCGCGCCGTGGCGATCGCCTACGCCCGTGAGGGTGCGGACGTCCTGATCTCCTATCTGGACGAACACGAAGACGCCGAGGAGACCGCGCGGTGGGTGCGGGAGGCCGGCCGTACGTGCGTGCCGGTGCCCGGAGACGTGGCCGACCCGGCGCACTGCCGCTCCATCATCGACACGGCCGTGAAGGAGTTCGGCCGGGTCGACGTGCTGGTCAACAACGCCGCCCACCAGATGACGCGCGACTCCGTCACGGACATTCCCGACGAGGAGTGGGACCGCACCCTCGCGATCAACCTCAGCGCCTTCTTCCACCTGACCAAGGCCGCCGTGCCCCACATGCGGCCCGGCTCGGCGATCATCGGGAGCACCTCGGTCAACTCCGACAGTCCGCCGCCGCAGCTCCTGGCCTACAACGTCACCAAGGCCGGCATCGCCAACATGGTCGGCTCGCTGGCCCAGATGCTGGCCCCGAAGGGCATCCGCGCCAACAGCGTCGCCCCGGGGCCCATCTGGACACCGCTCATCCCCGCGACCATGCCGCCCGAGCAGGTCGAGTCCTTCGGATCCCAGGTACCGCTCGGCCGTCCGGGCCAGCCGGCGGAACTGGCGCCGGTGTACGTCATGCTGGCGTCCGACGAGGCCAGTTACGTCTCCGGGGCCCGGGTCGCCGTCACCGGCGGGCAGCCGATCCTGTGAGCGGGCGGGCGGCGGCACCGTATCCGTTGCGGCTGTCCGTCACGGCGAGGCCACTGGTGTTCGGCGGGCACGCCATCGCCCGCCGCCTGGGAAAGAAGGGCCTGCCGGACTGGAGCGTCGCGGAGACCTGGGAATGCAGCGACGTCGAGGGCAACCGCAGCGTGGTGACCAACGGTCCGTCGGCCGGCCGGTCCCTGCGCCAGGTCCTCACCGACCGTCCCGAAGCGCTCATGGGCACCGGCTGGTCCGGGGAGTGCTTCCCCCTGCTGACGAAGTTCATCGACGCCGGCGGCACCCTGCCCGTGCACCTCCACGCCGACGACGAGGCCGCCCGGCGTCTGGAAGGCCAGCCCAACGGCAAGACCGAAGCGTGGCACATCCTGGACGCCGCCCCCGGCGCGACCGCTCTGTGCGGCGTCAAGAAGGGGGTGACGGCCGGCCGGCTGCGGGCCGCGCTGGAGGCGCAGGACTTCGACGCCGTTCTGCGCCGTCTGCCGGTACGCGCCGGAGAGACCCTCTACGTGCCCGGCGGCACCCCGCACAGTTTCGGGCCGGACACCCTCGTCTACGAGATCGAGCAGACGTCCGACATCCAGCAGCACGCGATGCGCTGGCACATGGAGGACGGCTCCCCGGTGGGCGAGGATGAGTTCCGAGCCAACCTCGACATGCTGATGCGGCAGGCCGATCTCGGCTCCCGGCCGGAGTTCCATCCCGGACTGAGCATCGCCGCCGGAGACGGGGTGGAGCGGGTCTTCCTGTGCGCGGGCCCGTACTTCGCCCTGGAACGCTGGCGCGCCGGCACCGCGGAGCCGTTGCGGCGGTCCTTCGCCACCGCACAGATCCTGACGAACGCCGGCGCCCCGGTGCGGGTCCGGACAGACACGTGGAGCGGAGAACTCGGCCGGGCGGAGACGCTCGTGCTGCCCGCGGCGTGCCGTGAAGCGGAGATCACCGGACCGGCCGACGTCCTGTTCGGCTACCTGCCCGACCTCGACCGCGACGTCCGCGCCCCCCTGCTCGCCGCGGGATACCCACTGCCGCTCCTGCAACGGTTCATCGCGGCGCGGGCCTGACACGCGAGCGACGTGCCCGGCCGTCATCACGTTGTACGGGTCCACGAGGACCATGTGTTCATCGCGCGGGCGGCGTCACCCTCCCGGTCGTCGGGTGCGGGCGGGTCGGCTCACAGGCCGTCCTCACTTCCTGCCGGGACGGGACTCGTGGGCTCATGGCGCACAAGGACTCAGGGGGTCAGCTCCTCCTGGTGGCCACCGCGCCACTCGGCGAGCAGGACCGTCGCGTCGTCGTCGAGCTGCCCCTCGTGGTGTTCCATGATCGCCGCCATCAGCCGTCGCAGAGTCTCGTGCAAGGTGAGCCGGCCGGCGTGCTGGCGGCGGACGAAGTCGACGAAGCGGTCCCGGCCGAACTCCCTGCCCCGCCTGTCGCGTGCCTCGACCACCCCGTCGGTGTACAGCAGCAGGCGGTCACCGGGCTGCAGGTGCTCGACGCGCTCGGTCACCGGCAGGCCCAGGTCAGCGCCCATGGGCCCCGCCGGCGGGCATTCCAGCTCGGTCGTCCAGCGGTTGTCGCGGATGAGGACCGGAAGGTGATGGCCACGGTTGATCCAGGTCAGCCGCCCGTTCGCGGTATCGAGGTCGGCCAGGATGCCGGTGACGTAGCGGCTGGTGCTGAACTGCTCCAGCAGCACTTGTTCCACCCGTTCGCTGGTCTGCGCCGGTGACGCACCCTGGCGGCGGGCGTTGCGGCAGGCGGCCACCGCTACGTTCGCGGTGATTCCGGCGGTCGTGTCATGACCCATCGCGTCGAAGACGCCCAAGTGCAAGGTGGTGCCGTTGACGGCGTAGTCGTAGGCATCACCGCCCACCTGGTAGGCCGGTTCCATCGCCGCGCCCACCGTGACCTCGTGGCCGGCGTACGCGGGCGGCGGGGTGAGGTTCCACTGCATCTCCGCGGCGACGTTCATCGGCTCGGTGCGCACCAACCGCGCGTACGAATCGCTGAAGGACCGCTTGCTGAGCAGCAGCAGAGCCGTCATCGACGCCAGATCGCGCAAGGTGTCCCGGGTCGGTTCGTCGTCGGTCTCGGTGTCGGCCCGCAGCACGCCCAGCCGCTCCACGCCGTCGGTGACAGCCACCCACCACCGCCGCCGCCCGCTCACCGCCCCGCCCGGCGCCGGGTCGACGAGCACTCCCACACGCTGGTAGGCCTGGCCCGGCAAGCTGCCTCCGACCGTGAACTCCTGCCCACCGCACGCGGCCTCGGGGCCCTTGCCGGTGAGCCGACGCAGCACCGTCTCCCGGATGTCCACCACGAAGACAGCCGTGTCGTACACGCCGATCCCGGCAGCGTGTTCGGTGATCACATCGGGAAGCTGCTCGAACGTGGCGGTGTGGCTGACCTGCATCATCCGTGCCAGCACCAGGGCCGCCGCGGGCCTGTCAAACACGACGGGCACCCCGGGACGGAAGGCGCTTCCCGCCGGCCGGGGCCGCCGGCCGCGATGGTCGTCCGGGCTGCGTGCGCGTCCTCGGCATGCGCGGTTCCTCCTCACCGCCCGGCTTGTCACCGGTCGGGTTCTGATGCGCTCACCGGGTACCCATGCCGTGTCCGGGGGACCCACCCGGACACATGCCGACGCTCCGCCCTGGAAAGGGGCTCAGCCGAGCCGGCCCGCCGCCGTCCGCAGCGCCTCGACCGCGGCGCGGATCGAGGGCCGGCGGTCGGCGTCCGCCCGCCAGATCACGTACACATGGCGGCGCACGCGCTGCCTGAGCGGCACCAGGACCACGCCCTCGGGCACCGGGTGCCGGCCCAGCAGCGGCGCTATGCACACCCCCAGCCCCGCTGCCACCAAGCCGAGTTGGGTATGGGTCTCACCGGCGCGGTGGCCGACGATCGGTTCGACGCCCTTGGACCGCAGGGTGAACATCAGCCACTCGTGGCAGAACTCGCCCTCGCCCCAGGTGATCCACTCGTCCTCGGCGAACTCGGTCAGGTCCACCTCGTCCCGGCCCGCGAGCCGGTGTCCGACGGGCATGGCGACATCGGCGGGATCGTCCAGCAAGGGCGCCTTGACCAGGCCGTCGGGCACGGGCATCGGCTTGTTGTACCAGTCCAGGACCACCGCGAGGTCGAGATCGCCGCGGACCACCCCGGCGATGCCCTGCTCCGGTTCCAGTTCGCTGGAGCGCACCCGCAGTCCCGGGTGCTCGGTGCGCAGCGCGCCCAGCGCGGCGGGGAACAGGCCCCGGGCCGCGGTCGGGAACGCCGACAGCCGCAGTTCGCCGACGACCTGGCCGCGGTGCGCCTCCAGGTCGGACTCGGCCAGCTCCACCTGGGACAGGATGCGCGCGGCGTGCTCCGACAGCAGCCGGCCGGCGTCGGTGAGCCGCACACCCCGGCCGTTCTTGGCGAGGAGCCGCTGGCCGACCTCCCGCTCCAGCTTGCCCAGCTGCTGCGAGACCGCGGACGTGGTGACGTGCAGGGCGTCGGCGGCGGCGCTGACCGAGCCGTGCCGGGCCAGGGCGTCCAGGGTGCGCAGGCGCTCAAGGTTCAACATGTAAGCGATCCTAAGAGGTACTCGGTGGGAAATCTCGATTGTGCTACGAGGTTGCCTCCAGCATCGTGGTGTCCATGAGCACGATCAGCACCCGCACCCGCACCCGCCCCCAGTCCCCCGCCGTCGCCCCCACCGGCGGCCGCGCCCGCCTGGACTGGCGGCTGCGCTTCGGCCTCCTGTCCCTGATCTGGGGCTTCAGCTTCCTGCTGATCAAGGTGGGGACCGAGGGGTACGCGCCGTTCCAGGTCACCCTCGGCCGGCTGGTGTTCGGCTCGCTGGTGCTGGTCGCCGCGATGGCCGTGAAGCGGGAGCGGCTGCCGCGCGGGGCCCGGCTGTGGGGCCACATGGCGGTCGCCGCGTTCCTGCTGAACGCCCTGCCGTTCTCCCTGTTCGCCTACTCCGAGCTGACGATCCCGTCCACCCTGGCCGGCATCTGCAACGCCACCTCCCCGCTGTGGGGCATGGCCCTGTCCCTGGTCGCGCTGTCCGAGGACCGGCCGACCCGGGTGCGCGTGGCCGGGCTGGGGCTGGGCTTCCTGGGCGTGCTGACCGTGCTCGGCGTCTGGCAGGGCTTCCACGGGCTGGACGCCACGGGTACGGCGATGGCTTTGCTGGCCTCGCTGAGCTACCCGGTCGGCTGGATCTACGTCCGGCGGACGCTGGCCGGTACGGGCAACTCCCATCTGTCCATGACCGGCGGGCAGTTGCTGCTGGCCACGGTCCAGCTCGCGGTGGTGACCCCCCTGTTCGCCGGCGTGCCCGGGCACTTCGCGCTCGTCCCGCTGCTGGCCGTCGCCGCGCTGGGGGCGCTGGGCACGGGGCTGGCGGTGCTGATCCAGTACGGGCTGGTCGCCGAGGTCGGGCCCACCACCGCCCAGATGGTCACCTACTTCATCCCGGTCATCGCCACGGCGGCGGGGGTGGCGATCCTCGGGGAGTCGCTGCGCTGGACGACGCCGGTGGGCGCGGTGATCGTCCTGGCGGGCGCGGCGCTGACCCAGGTGCGGGGGAAGGGCGCGTGAGCGGACGGGGTGCGGGCCCACGGCGGCCGCGCCCCTTCCCGCGGCCGTCCGGCAGCCGCCACTGCCGGGCCCTGGCGTCCGGCAGCCGCAACCGCTGAGCCCGGCCGTCCGGCAGCCGCAACCACCGGGCCCTGGCGTCCGGCAGCCGCGACCGCTGAGCCCGGCCGTCCGACAGCCGCAACCACCGGGCCCCGGCGTCCGACAGCCGCAACCGCCGGGCCCTGGCGTCCGGCAGCCGCAACCGCTGAGCCCGGCCGTCCGACAGCCGCAACCACCGGGCCCCGGCGTCCGACAGCCGCAACCGCCGGGCCCTGGCGTCCTCGGCCACGGACGCCGGGCCCCGGCAGCACTCAGGCGCATCCGCCGAACTCCGGCCGTCCTCAGCCGCGTCCGCCAGGCCCCGGCAGCACTCAGCCGTAGACGCGGGCCGGGGACGGGCGTACGGCCGTTGCCACCGCGTCGGCCAACGGGGTGATGTCCGCCCCGGTGAGCGGTGAGACCGTGATGCGGACGGCCTGCGGGGAGGCGAGGCGGAAGCGGGCGCCCGGGGCCACCGCCCAGCCGCTCTGGAGCAGCCGGGCCAGGGCGCCCGTCTCGTCGGGGACCGGGACCCACACGTTCATGCCGCTGCGGCCGTGGGCGGTGACGCCGCGTTCCGCCAGCGCGTCGACCAGGGCGTCCCGCCGGGCGCCGTAGGAGCGGGCCACCGCCGCCCGGTCCACCGCGCCGTGCGCCCACAGGTGGGCCACGGCCCGCTGCAGCAGCAGGCTCACCCAGCCGGGGCCCAGGCGCTGGCGGCCCCGGAGCCGGTCGACGGTGACGGGGTCCCCTGCGACAACGGCGAGGCGCAGGTCCGGGCCGTAGGCCTTGGCGGCGGAGCGGACGAAGGCCCAGTGGCGGGTGACGCCCGCCAGGGGGTGCAGCGGCAGGTCGACGATGCCGTGGCCGTGGTCGTCCTCGACGAGCAGGGTCCCGGGGTGCTCACGCAGCACCGCGCGCAGGGCACGCGCACGCGGGGCGGTCACCGAGGCGCCGGTCGGGTTCTGCGCCCGGTCGGTGACGATCAGCGCCCGGGCCCCGGACTCCAGGGCCCGGCGCAGCTCGTCCGGGCGCGGGCCGTCGTCGTCCACGCCGACCGGGGCCGTGTGCAGGCCGAGCGCGGGGACGAGGTCGAGCAGACCGCCCCAGCCGGGGTCCTCGACGGCGACCGTGTCGCCCGGTCTGAGGTGTGCGGTGAGGAGGCGTTCGATGGCGTCGAGGGAGCCGGAGGTCACGGTCAGCGGGCCCGCGGGCACGCCGTCGGCGTCGAGTTCCGCGCGGGCGAGCCGGGCGAGGTCCGGGTCCACGGGGTCGTCGCCGTAGCGGACGGGACGCCGGTCGCCCTGCTCGGCCGCCGCGGCGAGGGCCGGGGCCAGACGGGGCAGCAGGGCGGGATCGGGGTTGCCCGTGGACAGGTCGCGGCCGCCGGGGGGCACCTCGACGTGCAGTTCCTCGCGGCCGGTGGTGGCCGGCTTGGGACGGACCCGGCTGCCCCGGCGGCCGGCCGTCTCGATCACCCCGCGCTCGCGCAGGATGCGGTAGGCGGCGGCGACCGTGTTCGGGTTCACCCCCAGCCGGGCCGCCAACTCGCGCATGGGCGGCAGGAGTTGCCCCGGTTCAAGCCCGCCCGCCCCGACCGCCTGTTCGACGCTGGCCGCGATCTCGGCTGCGCCACGCCCTTCGATCCGATACTCTCCTAGCACAAACCACATTATGCACTAGTGCAATACAGACCGCCATGGAGGGGACCATGCAGGGCACCACCGAGGAATCGCGGCCCGCCGGCTACGCGCCGACCGACCGGACCGTGCCGACGCGCTCCGCGCAGCGGGCGTCGTACGACAAGGAGCTGGTGCACGCGATCCTGGACGAGGGGTACGTCTGCCACCTCGGCTTCGTCCGGGACGGCGCCCCCGTGGTGCTGCCGACGCTGTACGGCCGGGTCGGCGAGCGGCTCTACGTCCACGGCTCGACCGGCTCACGGCCGCTGCGCATGGCCGGCCAGGCCGACCCGGGCCTGCCGGTGTGCCTGACGGTCACCCATGTCGACGGGCTGGTCCTGGCCCGCTCCGCCTTCCACCACTCGATCAACTACCGCTCGGTCGTGGTGCACGGCGTCGCGCACGAGGTCACCGACCCGGACGAGCGGCGGCTGGCCCTGGACGCGCTGGTCGACCACGTCGTTCCGGGCCGGGCCGCCGACTCCCGGCCCGCGAACAAGAAGGAGCTGGCCGCCACCGCGGTGATCCGCCTGGACCTGGAGGAGGTCTCGGCCAAGGTCCGCACCGGCGGCGTCAACGACGAGCCCGAGGACCTGTCCCTGCCGCACTGGGCCGGCGTCGTCCCGCTGCGCAAGGGCTACGAGACCCCCGTCCCCGACGGCGACCTGGCCCCCGGCATCGAGCTGCCGGACTACCTGGCGGCGCGGTAGCGGCCCGGTCCGCCCCGAGCGGATGGCGGCGCCGTAGCGGCCACGGTCCGGCCCGGGGCGGCCGCCGGTCACACCGCGGTCGGCTCCGGGCGGCCGGAGGCACGGGCCTCGCTCACGGCCAGACCCGTGACGGCACCGAGCATCAGCAGGGTGCCGGCCACCGTCGCCGCCGTGAGCCGTTCGCCGAGCAGGAGGACGGCGAGCACGGCCGCGGTCACCGGCTCCAGCAGCATGATCACGGAGACGGTGGCCGACCGGACGACCGCGGCTCCCGCGAAGTAGAACGCGTACGCGAGGGCCGTGGGCACGGCGGCGATGTAGAGCAGCAGGCACAGCAGCCGGCCCGGGTGGGCGGTGTGCGGGAGCAGCCCCTCGTGGACGGCGAACGGCAGCAGGCACAGGCTGGTCACGGCGAAGGCGCCCACCGTGGTGCCCGCGCCGCCGTCCCTCCCCCACCAGCGGGTGAGCAGGGTCATGGCGGCGTAGCCCGCCGCCGAGACCACGGCCAGCAGCACCCCCGCCGGCCGGACGGTCGCGGCCGAGCCGCCCAGGGTGAGCACGGCCAGCCCGGCGAGCGCGCCCGCGACCGCCGCGGCGCCGCCCGCGCCCAGCCGCTCGCCGAGCAGCAGCCGGGCACCGAGCGCTATCAGCACGGGACCCGCGCCGAGGGTCACGACGGTGGCCACGGCCAGCCCGGTCGACGCCACCGCCGCGAAGTACCCGGTCTGGAACACGGCGAGGGCGACTCCGGTGGTCAGGACCCTCGCGACCCCGCGGCGCGACGGCCGGGCCGGGGCCGTGCGGCGGGCGCGGGGGCGCAGCAGGCGGCCGGCCAGCAGGAAGGCGAGCCCCAGCGCACAGCGCCAGAAGGAGAGGGCGAAGGCGCCCAGGTCGCTGGTCCGGTAGACCAGCGAGCCGGCGGCACCCGCGGTGCCCCAGGCGGCACCGGTGACGAGCAGATAGAGCAGGCCACGCCCGACGGGCAGGCCGGAGGAAGGGTTCGACGACGGGTTCGACAACAGAATCTCTCCGCAGAAGCGCGCATGACAGCGCGGAAGGTCGAAGGCGTCCCGGCTCTGCGGGGCGCGCTGACTTCATCTGCGGGCAGCACCGTCCAGCCCGGCGCGTGCGCGCCGGGCGAGTGTCCCGGAGGCCCGCCTCAGGCGGCCGGGGGCGGAAGGACGAGTGCGTTCTGCGGCATGATCAGGACTCTAGGCGGCGGTGCCCCGGGCGGACAACTCCCTTTCCGCGCCGCCGGCGGCGGCCGGCTCGGGGGTGCCCTTGCCGGGCCCGGCGGACTGCGCGATGAACGCGCCGGCCAGGACGACCGCGCCGCCGGCGACCTGCGGCACGGAGAGGTGCTCGCCGAGCAGCACCCAGGCCAGCACGGTCGCGATGACCGCCTCCAGACAGGCGACCACCCCGGCGACCTGCGGCGACAGCCGGCGCACGGACAGCACTCCGGTGACGTAGGCGATCACCGTGGCGACGAGCACGATCCAGGCGAGCAGCAGGCCGGCCGGTACGGCGGTGCCGTCGAGGTCGGCGGAGCCGGCCAGCACCGACCAGTCCATGCTCCAGGGGCGGGCCACCGCGGTCAGCACGGCGGCGCCGACGAGCAGCCCGTAGGCGATGACCCCGAGCGGATGCGGTGCCGTCTCGCCCGCGTCGCCGCCCTGGTCGGCGAGGACGAAGTAACCGACCTGGCAGCAGGCGGCGCCGAGGGCGAGCAGCAGGCCGAGCGCGTCGAAGCTCAGCCCGGACCAGACCTCCACCACACAGGCCAGACCGCCGGCCGCGAGGACGACACCCAGCGCGGCGGCCCGGGTGACCGGCCGCCGCTGCACGAACCGCACCCAGCCCAGCACCAGGGCGGGCGCCAGGTACTCGATGAGCAGGGCGACGCCGACTGGGATCCGGGAGAGCGCGGCGAAGTAGCAGGCCTGGACCCCGGCCACGGCCAGCAGTCCGAACCCGGCGAGCAGCGCGGGCCGGCGGCGCGGCAGGGCACGGTGCCGCACGGCGAGCGGCAGCATCACCAGGGCGGCGCCCGCCACCCGCAGCCACACCACGTGCAGCGGGTCGAGGCCCGCCTCGATCAGCGGCTTCGCGGCCACGCCGGACCCGCCGAAGGCCAGCGCGGAGGCGAGCGCGAGGCCGAGCCCGGCACCCTTGCCGGGACTGTCCTGACTGATCACAGACGTATGCACCGGCACATGATGACAGGCACCGACAGGAGCGTCACCCCTTATGACACCTGTCTCAGCTGATGGACGGTCCGGGTCGCCGGCCGTCCGCCCGGCCGTCGTCGGCGCACGTTCCGGTCGGGGCGTCGATGCGGGCGATCAGCTCGCGGGCCGCGATGCCGGCCCGTTCGAGCACCTCCACGGCCCGGGACGCGGGGTCGGCGGCGAGCGCCGCGAGCAGATCGGTCCCGGTGACACGGTGGGCGTTCCGGCGCCGGGCGCGGGTGCGGGCGCCGACGAGCGCGGCGGCAGCGGCGGGCGACCAACGCTCGGCGCTCCGGCCCGCACCGTCCACGGACGGCCACTCGGCATCCCGGCCCGCACCGTCCACGGACGGCCGCCCGGCGTCCCGGCCCCTACCGTCCACGGACGGCTGCCCGGGGCACGTACCCGACCGATCCGTGGGCGGCCGCTCGGGGTGGTGGCCCGGCACGTCCGCCGACGGCCGCCCGGCACGGTCGTCCGGCGCGGCTGCGACGGGGAGCGCGCCGGAGTCCTCGACGCCGGCCTGCCAGCGCAGTCCGTAGCCGATGCTGCGCTGCACGAGGTAGCCGAGGAGCCGGGCGAGCCGCCGGGGTTCGCCCACGGCGGCTCGGGCCTCGGGGTCGTGTTCCAGCAGGGCGTGGAGCAGATGGGCGGTGTCGGTCTGCCGGTCCCCGTCCCGGACGGCCCTGCGGCGGGCACCGGCGACCACCGCCGCCAGCTCCGCGTCGAGCCCGGCAGCGCCGTCCTGGTGCGGAACCGCTCGGCCGGGGGCGGTCCGATGGGCTGTACGGGGTTGCACATCCCCTACCTCATCAGCCGCAACGGGACGGGACATCCGCGACAGGAACCATTTGCGCGTCCCACGCGGAGTGGACATCACCGCCCCGGATCTCATCCTTGCGGAGGAGATCCGGCCGATGTCCCGCGAGTCCGCGCGCGCCGCCTTGCCGGGGGCGGCCGTCGTACGCGGCTCAGTGCTCGTCGGCGAGGATCAGATACAGCTTCTTGCGGGCGTCGTTGATGACGGCCAGCGCCTTCTCCCGCTGCTCCTTGCTGCCGGTCTTCCAGACCTGGCCGAAGGCCTCCATCAGACCGAAGCCGGCCTGGCGGATCTCGCCGAGGGCCTCCCAGTCGACCCCGCGCGAGGCCTCCTCCCAGGGGGCGTCCGGTCCCTCTTCGGCGGCGGCACGTCCGTCCTCGGTGAGCGCGAACAGCTTCTTGCCGCCCTCACTCCGGCTGGCGATCAGGCCCTCGTCCTCCAGCAGCTGGAGGGTGGGGTAGACCGAGCCGGGGCTGGGCTTCCAGGCGCCGCCGCTGCGTTCGGCGATCTCCCGGATCATCTCGTAGCCGTGCATGGGCCGTTCCTTGAGCAGGGCCAGCAGCGAGGCGCGCACATCACCGCGCCGCGCCCGCCCCCGCGGACCGCCCCGCCCCCGAGGCCCCCAGGGGCCGGGGCCGAACCCGGGCCCACCGGGTCCGAACGGCCCGAAGGCACCCCGCCGCCCCTCGAACCCGCCCGTCCCCCACCGACCGGGCCCCCCGTGCCGGTGCCCGTGCTCGAATCCATGGGTGCGCATCGCGACTCACTCCCTGTCCTTGCCGACCAGTCTCAAAACTATCGCGCACCGTTCGCGATGCGTCAACGATATATCGAAACAAGCTTTTCTCGCCCCTCGCACGGCGTTTTGCCGGTGACCTGTGTCAGCGAACGTTGATCGAATGCCACTGAAGGGTGATCGATGGCTGTCTGCGTCAGTGAAGGATGACGACTTGCAGGTTCGTGCCAGCCAAGGACGACCGCTGGTGGCCCTGTCGTTTGGCACTGACAGGTCTCGTTAGGATCTTCTGATCATGAACGTGATGACGGGGAACGAGATGATCGCCATCCCGCCGGGGCAGGTGACGCTGTCGGACCGGCGGACACAGCGCAGTTGGTCGGTCGAGCTTGCGCCCTACCAGCTCGCGGCATCCCCGGTCACCCAGGCGTTGTACGCACAGATCACAGGCCAGCGGCCGAGTACCACCGCTGGCGACCAGTTGCCCGTCGAGTGCGTCTCCTGGTGGGACGCGGCGCGGTTCTGCAACGCCCTGTCCCAGTGCGTCGGCCTCACGCCCGCGTACCACTTCCGTTACGAGGCCGAAGATGTCGAGTGGGACGCGTCCGCCGACGGGTTTCGACTGCCGACCGAAGCCGAGTGGGAGCACGCTTGTCGTGCCGGGACGACCGGGCCGCGCTACGGGGAGCTCGACGAGATCGGCTGGTACCGCGGTAACTCGCACGAGCGCATCCACGAGGTGGGCGGCAAACGCCCGAATGCGTGGGGGCTTTACGACATGCTCGGCAACGTCTGGGACTGGTGCTGGGACGTCTACGACGCCGAGGTCTATGGTGCCTACCGGGTGCTGCGTGGCGGTGGCTGGTTCGATGAGCACTGGAGTTGCCGGGCCTCCGCGCGGCGCCGCAGCCATCCGACTTTCCAGGTCGACGACGTGGGCTTCCGCGTCGCGCGTTCCGTCGTGCACTGATTCACGTCGTGTGCAGCTCGGCCCGCGCGGGGTCGATCGGGCGATAGCGTGATCCTCATGACGGCTGAAGACGAGGCGCTGACCGGCGGCATGGCGAACGCGGGGGCAGTCTTCCGCCGAGGGGAGTTGGTGGAGCGACCGGCACCGCGCAACGTGCGCGCCCTCCATGCCTATCTCCTTGCGCTGAAGGAGCACGGCTTCGACGCGGCGCCGGCCCCTGTCGGTCTCACCGCGGATGGCCGTGAGCAGTTGACTTTCATCCCTGGCGATGTGGCTCTGCCGCCGTTCCCGGACTGGGCGATGACGAGTTCTGCCCTCGAATCGGTGGGGTGCCTGCTGCGGCGTCTGCATGAGACCAGCGCGGCCGTCGCGGTCGACACCCGCGCCGAGTGGCCCGCGGACCTCGCCGACCCGGAGGGGGGAACGATGTTGTGCCACAACGATGTGTGCCCGGAGAACGTCGTCTTCCGCGACGGTCGTGCCGCGGCCCTGATCGATTTCGACTTGGCGGCCCCGGGCCGTGCTCTCTGGGACATCGCCATGACCGCCCGCTATTGGGTGCCCATGCGTGATCCCGAGTCTGCGGCCGCTCTCTATCCCCTTGGGCTGGATGCGGCCGCACGGCTGCGGATTCTTGCCGACGGCTACGGCCTCTCGGCGGGGGACCGCGCCGAGTTGCCTGGCGTCATCGAGCAGGCCACGGAGGTCTGCCGGGCCTTCGTCGCCCGCCGCGTGGCCGGCGGAGACCCCGTCTATCTCCGGGCGTTGGCCGAGCGTGGTGGATGGGAACGCTGGGACCGCCTGCAGACCTGGCTGGTGGACCACCGTCAGACGTTCACAGCTGCCCTTCTGAACTGACCGGCCTGGGCGTTCGAGGACAGATTCACAAAAGCATCGCCTTGCGTTGGCGGTATGCCTTCTGACGGCAACGCTGGGAGCACGTCCGGCGCTGTGGCCTGCTGCGTCCTTCGGGAAGGGGGCCCGAACAGACTGTGCAGGGTGACGTTTCCAGTGACTCGTTGCGGGTCGGGGCGAGGGCGTCAGCCCTCGCCCCGACCGTGGTGGGTGAAGCCGCGGGTTCGGGCGGTGGGTTGGGGTTCGGGGACGCTGGGGCTGCTTGTTGAGTGCGGTGTTCTTCGGATGGATGGGTGCGCCAGCGGTGGGCTCTTTGCCGACACCGTCCTGAGCATGTGCGGCGTCGTGACTGTCCGGGGCCGGGAGGAAGTGGTTCCCCGCAGAATTCGCAGGTCCGGGTGGATTCCGGTGCGGGGTTCAGGGGTTGGGGTGGTGTGCGAACCGGGGGACGCGGTGGTGTTGTTCTCCAGCGGTATGCCGCTTGACGGCACCGTTGAGAACACGTGCGACGCCCGCTCTTGGCAGCGCTCGGTGGCAGAGGGACTTCGCAGATCACACAGGCCGGTGATGAGTCGGCCTGTGGTCCGGAAGGTGCTTCAGGCTGTTCCGTGCGTCGCTGTTGCCGTTCGAGGTAGGCGGCTCGTCGGCAGGCCGACGAGCAGAGAGGGCGGCGCTGTCCGATACGCATCCTCATGGTCTTCCTGCAGATCCGGCAGCGTTCCCGGCGCCACTGGCTGGCGGGGTGGCGCTTGCGGTATCTCTTCTGTCGGCAGGCTCTCGAACAGGTCAGCGGCTTGACGCCGAAGCTCGCCTTGGACTGTATGCGGGCCCCGCACTCCTCGCAGTTGACCGTGTTCAGGATCTGCCGGAGCTCGGCCGGGTCGCGGCCAGCGGCGGCGGCAACGCGGGGCCAGGTCGGACTGCCCCGGTGCATGGGCGGTTCAGCGAGGTATTTCCGCAGGTAGGCGGGAGGAAGGTAGTTGGCCCTAGCGAGGCGGGTGATGAAAGAGGCGACTCCTTCTCCCTGTCGTGGACGAACCTTGAACGGAAGGCGGGCGACCGCGGTGTCCGGGGCCGACGACGTCATCCGTCAGTGCCGGGCTGCTTGCGGCGGGAGGCGATGTCGAGGTCGACGGCCAGCAGTCCCGCTTTGGTGATCTTCTCGGTGCCGGTGAGGATGGCGTCGACGGCGGCCTGTCAACGCTCTCTGAAATCTGACCCCCGGCGAGTCTCTGAAAACTGACCCCCCATGTTGTTGGCCGCCGAGTGCCCTGGTCGTGTCGTCAGGG